>NZ_JAJSOS010000012.1:0-181478 GCF_021283185.1 Buttiauxella cochleicola | reverse complement strand
ATGCCGAACTCAGAAGTGAAACGCCGTAGCGCCGATGGTAGTGTGGGGTCTCCCCATGCGAGAGTAGGGAACTGCCAGGCTCCAAATAAACAAACAAGCCTCATGCGAAAGCATGGGGCTTTTTTGTTTTGTGTGATTTATGAAACTTCACCGACTTACAGATAAAAAGATTAGCTTGCTCACAATTATTGATGCAACTACCTTGAAACAGACAACTCTGAATAGCATCTAAATAATCACCTGCTTTACTGGATCTTTGGGCTTTACGCTTATTCAGGAAGACAGGGGATTAAAAAATGACTGAAGCAGCAACAACACATCAGGACAACGGAACGCTGACAGGTTCAGATACACGCCGTCGTATTTGGGCAATTGTGGGAGCCTCATCAGGGAATCTGGTTGAATGGTTTGATTTCTATGTCTACTCATTCTGTTCCCTCTACTTTGCACATATTTTCTTCCCTTCGGGCAATAGCACAACACAACTTCTACAAACTGCCGGGGTATTTGCCGCAGGTTTTTTAATGCGTCCGATTGGTGGTTGGCTGTTTGGTTATATTGCCGACAAGCACGGGCGTAAAAACTCGATGCTCATCTCTGTTTGCATGATGTGTTTTGGATCTCTGGTAATCGCCTGTTTGCCTGGTTATTCCTCGATTGGCACTTGGGCACCGGCACTTTTGTTGCTGGCACGTTTATTTCAGGGGCTATCTGTTGGAGGAGAATACGGTACAAGTGCAACTTATATGAGTGAAGTTGCAGTAGAAGGGCGGAAAGGTTTTTATGCGTCTTTTCAATACGTAACACTCATTGGTGGGCAACTGTTAGCGCTACTCGTTGTGGTTGTACTTCAACAAGTTCTCAGTGACGGAGAGTTGCGTGAATGGGGCTGGAGGATACCTTTCGCACTGGGCGCAGTACTTGCTGTTGTCGCTCTCTATTTACGCCGTTCATTAGATGAAACTTCAGATAAAGCGACCCGGGAACACAAAGATGCAGGGACTCTGGGTGGGCTTTGGAAAAATCGCAGAGCCTTTATAATGGTGCTCGGGTTCACAGCCGGTGGATCGCTAAGCTTCTATACCTTCACAACTTACATGCAGAAGTACCTGGTAAATACCGCAGGTATGCATGCCAACACAGCCAGTGCATTAATGACCTTCGCATTATTTATCTTTATGTTGGTGCAACCCTTCTTTGGTGCGTTATCCGACAAAATAGGTCGTCGAAATTCGATGCTTTGCTTTGGTGGCCTGGCAACGGTGATGACAGTGCCAATTCTGACTGCTTTACAAAGCGTTAGCTCACCTTATGCCGCATTCGGTCTGGTTATTCTCGCGATGCTGATCGTCAGTTTTTATACTTCAATAAGTGGTATTTTGAAAGCCGAGATGTTCCCACCTGAGGTGCGTGCATTAGGTGTTGGTCTGTCGTATGCGGTTGCAAATGCCTTGTTTGGCGGGTCGGCTGAATATGTTGCACTCTCACTTAAATCCATCGGAATGGAGACTGCATTTTTCTGGTATGTCTCAGGAATGGGGGCGCTGGCGTTTCTGGTATCGCTATTGCTACACCGCAAAGGGAAGGGCATCAAACTCTAATATTTAGCGAATTGCCATATTGCATAGCCGGTGGCTGCACCGGCTACATCCCATGTGAAATCTTTCCAGCTCCATCCACTTCCAGTTGCGCGGCTATCCCATAATTCTTTCGTGGCCCCAAGACTTACCGAAAATAAGAAGCCAAAATTCGCACTATGGGAGTCACTCCAGCCCTGATGCTGGCCATATTCGTTCCCTGCTGCGGATAAAATAGCCGATGCGATAAAGTGCTGCGCTTTATCCTGGCCTGACCATTGATCTTGCGCCATATGGCTGCAACCGCTGAGAAGTAATACAGAAGGGAGTAAAAGACGTAGCATTCATGATCCTCTGGCTACAAAAAAACCCTGCAAGCAGGGCTTTTCAGTATAGCGATGAACTACAGAATACGACTGATTAAACGATCTATACGTATACGGCGCAGGCGGCGAATAAGCTTACGCACCTTAACGGGATATTCCGCAATACTCTGTAGATCACGATAATGTTGAACGACTGTAGTGTGTGTGCGGATCAGATCCAATTCGTGGTCACGCTGGACAGTGAGTTCCTGTTTAGGATCATGAATCAGAATTGCGTTCTCCAGATCCAGACGCCACGCTCTTGGATTAAGGTTATTACCCGTTAGAAGCATCCACTCATCATCGACCCACATGCCTTTTAGATGGTAACTGTTATCGTCATCTTTCCACAGGCGAACAATCAACTGCCCGCTGTTTACGTAGTATTGTAAGCGGCTCAGGAAGCGGCGAAGGTTAATTTCATAGAGATAAGGCAGGGCGCCGATAATCTTAAAGGGTTGATCTTCTGGAATATAAAAATCATTTGCCGTTTTATCACCGACAATAATCTCAACCTGTTTCCCTTCACGTAAGAGCTGAATAATATTACGTACCAGCACAGCAGGCAGGTTGAAATAAGGCGTACAGATAACCAGTTTTTGCTCGGTACACGGCATCAAATGGTAGATGGTTTTATTGAGCAGACTGGTTTTACCCAAACCGACTAAAGGCGTAACGGCAAGTTGTTCGTTATCTGCATTACCCTGGAAATGGAAACTGGCATCTCGTAGTTCCTGGCGGAACAGACGGATATCGTTTTTAATCTCCGGGCTTTTTGGCCTGTGTAGCTTATCCAGGCGATGTACCGCACGACCATGTACCAGATTTTCCTGCATCCAGTTATACATGATGTCGGAAAGCTGCGGGTTACAGATGACCTGATAGCGATCATAACGATATTTATCATGCTGATGCAGATAGACGTCATTCACACTGGCGCCGCTGTAAATCACGCAATCATCAACAATAAAACCTTTGAAATGCAGAACGCCCAATGCTTCACGCGTATTCACTGGCACGCCGTAAACTGGGATATCTACGCCGGGATATTCCTCGGTCATACGATGATACCAGTCAGCATTGGTGTTGGTAGCGGCAGCTCCGATACGGCCTCGCTGCGCGCGATGCCAGTCCACCAGAACGGTCACTTCTATTTCCGGGCGTTGCTGTTTTGCCTGGTAGAGCTCGGTTAACACGGCTTTACCAGCATCATCTTGTTCAAGATACAATGCGACAATACAGATGCGGCGAGTTGCGCTCGCAATTTTTTGCAGCAGAACTTCACGGAAATCCGCTGGGGAGAAAAGGGTCTTTACATCATCAACTGACTGAGAAAGCTTCGGCAATTGGGCAAGGTGTTGTTGATGTTTATTACGTTTAAATTTAGACAACATCACAGTGCGTATCTTCTCTATTCATTGGATGGCCTTCTGCAAAATCCAGACGTCAGAACCTGCTGATAATACCACTACTAACCCGCAAAGTGAGTAAGTTTTCCAGTACCTTACTCACGAATCTATGCTTTTTATCAATGGAAGAGTCAGACTTACGATGCCATCTTCCAGTTGTATATCGACATCAAATCCTAGTTTTCGAGCTAATGAGACCATGCCACGGTTGTTCGGCATCGTAATGCCATTCAATCTCTGGAGCCCATGCTCACCCGTGTAGGCAATCAGTTTTTCCAGCAGCCTGCGACCCAATCCCAAACCCTTCAAATCAGAACGCACAAGTACGGCAAATTCGGCATCAATATTATCGGGATCGGAGATCGCGCGCGTAACACCGATGATCTCACTCTCACCATTCAGTTGGCGAACAGCGACAAAAGCCATTTCTCGATCGTAGTCGATCTGGGTCATATTGGCTAAATCTTCATGGGTAAATTCGTTGATCTCACTGAAGTAGCGGTAGTAGAGATCCTCTTTGGTAACCCGCGAAATAAACTGTTGTAGCAACGGTTCATCTTCCGGAAGAATTGGGCGGAACAGGCACTGTTCACCATTCTTGAGGATGACATCTTCTTCCAACTGGTAAGGATAGGGCCGGATTGCCAGCCGAGTTTCTGCATCCCCCTCGAATTTAGCGAGCTGTAAGGTCACGTCCAGGAGTGTGAACTCATTACCGGAGGCTAAAAGCGGATGAATATCCAGACGGCGGATTTCCGGGCAATCCACAATCAGGTTTGAAACCTGCACCAGCACCTGGCTAATACCAGGCACATCTAACGGGCGTAATGCACTGCGCCCACGTATTTTTCCGCTTTTGATCGCCTGAATAACGAGGTAGCGGGCGAGATTCATATTGAGTGGTGGTAAGGCCACCACAGCCTGCTGATCGGGGCGCCACTCGACGCCACCTTCGCCCAGCATAATAAGTGGGCCAAAGACTGGGTCATGTTCAACGACGATGCGCAGCTCCTGGGCACCGGCACGGTTAGCCATGCTTTGAACCAACAACCCGTGGATACGAGCTTGCGGCCACGTCATTTTAACTCGATCAATAATCGCATCAGCTGCTTGCTGAACCTCAGTGGCGGTTCTCAGGTAAAGCATCACACCCTGAACTTCAGATTTATGCGGGATATCAGGGGAGCGTAATTTCAATGCGACCGGATACCCAATCTGCTCGGCAATATGCACGGCTTCTGCACTGTCGCTGGCAATCCAGGTTGGCAGAGTGTTTAGCCCGTACGCTTGTAAAATAGGGCGCACTTCATGGGTATCGAGAGAAGTGGCTCCTTCGTTCAGTGCTTGTTGCAGCAGGGCATGAGCTTCACTGGCATTGGCTTTCAGATTGGCAGGTAACGCTGGTGTCTCACGCAGCTGTTTCTGGTTTCGACGATATTCCACCATATGCATAAATGCTGTTACCGCGCCCTCAGGTGTGCGGTATGTAGGAATGCCTGCATCACTGAATAACCGTCTGGCTTCCTGAGAGGAAAATTCACCACACCAGTTGGTTATTAGTGTGATGTATTTGCCGCGAGGATGTTTGTGGATTAAGTCGATTAACGCGGTGGCGCTTACCGTCCCGGGGGCCGCAGCACTCGGGGCATGGATGATCATCAGGGCATCATAATCCTGGCTATCCAGTAATATTTCGATGGCTCGCAAATAACGTTCAGGAGTCGCATCGTCGCGGAGATCAAGTGGATTGCTACTTTCAACACTGACGGGCAAAGCGCTCTTTAGCTTATTGAGAACTTCATCACTCAGCGTTGCTAGCTTACCGTTACGCAGCCATAACTCATCCAGTGCCAGCGCCGCAGGGGCAGCGCCATTGCTGACTATCATTAAACGCTCGCCACGCAGTGGCCGCATGTGGCTCAGGGTTTCTACCGCCGAGAACAGCTCATGAGTGTCCTGAACGCGTAAAAGACCTGCACGTTGAATGGCTGCATCCCATGCAGCATCAAGCCCCAGATGGGTTTTAAGCAGTTCTTGTGCTTTGGCGCTGCGACCGCTTTTAATTACCAGGATCGGTTTGTTACGCGAAGCACTTCGCGCCGCTGAAACAAAACGTCGGGCATCGCTCAGGTGTTCGAGATAAAGCAGAATAGCGCTGGTTTTGGTATCGCGAGCCAGATAATCCAGTAACTCATCAACATCAATATCCAGACTGTCACCGAGCGCGATAAACCATGAGAAGCCCATTTCACGCTGCTGGGCCCAGTCCAGAATTGTGTTGGAAACTGCCGCTGATTGAGAAATAAAAGCCAGCTTACCTTTCTGAATGGGTACGGGTGAGAAACTCGCATTAAGTCCTTGCCATGGCGCAAGTAAGCCAAGGCTGTTTGGCCCCAGCAAACGCATTTGCCATTGAGTGGCACAGGCTAATAATTCAGGTAGTTGCTCAGGCGGAGCGGAGAGGATAATGCAGGCTTTACAGCCCTTTTCACCCAAGGCTTGCAGTAATTCAAGATTACGTTTTGAGTTGGTACAAATGACGGCAAGATCGGGCGGGAACGGAAGGCTTGCGATATCTGGCCATGCAAGAACGCCGCAAACCGCTTTATGGCTGGGTGTCACAGGCATTACCGGGCCGTTAAAGCCTCCAGCCAGGAGATTGCGCATCATTAAGTAGCCTGCGCGGTCTATTTTTGCAGAAGCCCCGATAACCGCGATTGATTTGGGGCGCAGTAGCGCCTCCAGCCCACGTTGACTCATAGCTCTCTCCCCTGAGAATTAACTCAGTGAGTTTAAACGCTTTCTGTCTCTGCTGCTGTGATGCTGGACTGATGATGGGGTTTGCCTGCCAGATATCGCTCGCGAAAAAGCGTGAAATGTTCTGTGAGGCCAACAGCTGCGTGCTCGTCGTCTGCAAGTGCGAGCAATGCTGCTGCGACTTCTGCTGTGCAGTATTGCCCGTCCGCGTGAGCTTCACGGAGTCGGTAAGCCGAGACAATACTCAAATCCACTGAAATGACCGGAAGATTATCCAGATAAGGGCTCTTGCGGAACATCTTACGCGCTTCAGTCCAGGTGCCATCGAGCATGATAAAAAGCGGTGGTTTGCCACTTTTAGGTGGCGTTGTCAGTACTTCTCGCCCAGCGCTTGCGTAAGATGCGGGGAATACGACCATCGGTTGATAGTCTGGTGAACTGACTAAATCGAGCAGTGCCTGTGATGGTTCGGTTCGTGACCACTGAAAAGCTTCGGTATCCGGCAAAATATCTGCAATGAGTCGCCCGGTGTTGCTTGGCTTCATCGGTTCGGTGTCGAACATCACCAGGCAGAAACGGCTACGTGCATTCTGCGGCTGTAGTGTTTCGCACAGGCATTGTTTTAGCGGCAGCAAGCAACGTTGACAACGGCGGATGCGGTTACCACGAGCAAGGAAAGGGCGGGTTGCACGCGCCAGGCGTTCGGCACGAAGACGTAGGACGGCGTTTTCAGTCATCAGATAAACAAGCTTAAAAACGCCATTCTAACGTAGATGAGGCATTCGGGCACAAGAAACGTGCCCGTGAAATTAGGTGTTTTCGTTCAGCCAACTATCAAACGGTGCTTTAGGCATCGCGCCGTTTAGCATGTCGACCATTTCACCTTTTTTGAACACCATAATGGTTGGAATACTGCGGATACGGAAACGTGCGCTAAGTGCAGGTTCTGCTTCTGTATTTACTTTCACAAAACGTACTTTTCCACTGCGTTCTTCCGCCACATCTTCGAAGATTGGCGCAAAGTTCACACATGGCCCACACCACGGAGCCCAGAAATCCACAACTACGGGCAAATCATCTTGCAGCAGTTTATCCAGCGTTTCACTGGTGGCATTAATCACTTCACCATCAAAAAGCTCATGGCCACAACGACCACATTTCGCACCGTCGTCAATACGCTCATCGGGGATGCGATTAATCGCCTGGCAGGCGGCACAAACGGTATTCATAGCTAACCTCTAAAGGATACGTTGTCTGAAAACAGTCAACTCGTCAGTAATGTTTCTTATATGTTAAATATTATCGGCGATTAATAGAGTACCAGCCAAGTGATTTATTCGATGGATATAATAGTTATTGGCTTTTGACCAAAGTTAATGGCTAAGCCGTGCCACATCGGGTAATCTGCGCGCCACGCGCTCAGCCAGGTGGAGAGAAGAATGAACGACGAATTTAAAGGTAAAAGCGGCAAAGTCAAAGTGATGTATGTCCGCGGTGACGATGACAGCGAAAAACGCAGCCAAAACCCGCGCACAGGTAAAGGTGGTGGGCGTCCTGCAGCACCGTCACGGGGTGAGGGCCGTCGTGGTCCACGTCGCGATGATAAGCCTGGCGCCGGGCGTGATCGGAATCGTAGTGATGATCGTGACGATCGCGGTGATAACCCGTGGCGTACGGTTTCACGACCGCCAAGAGAAGAAGTAGTTGAAGCAGGCGAGCAAATGGGTGCCAATGGCAGACCAATTGTTGATCCTGAAGTGATTCGCCGCCAGCGTGCGGAAGAAACTCGTGTTTACGGCGAAAATGCTTGCCAGGCGCTGTTCCTGAGCCGCCCTGATTGCATCGTACGCGCCTGGTTTGTCCAGAGCGTGACTCCGCGTTTCAAAGAAGCATTACGTTGGATGGCAGCAAACCGTAAAGCCTACCATGTGGTAGATGATGCTGAGTTAGTGAAAGCATCAGGTACTGAGCACCACGGTGGCGTTTGCTTCATCATTAAAAAGCGTCGTGGTATCACAGTTGATAGCTGGCTTTCTAAAGCTGGTGAAGAAGATTGTGTACTGGCTCTGGAAAACGTGGCTAACCCGCACAACCTTGGCGGCATTATGCGCAGCTGTGCACACTTCGGTGTGAAAGGTTTGCTGGTGGAAGATGCGGCAATGCTGGAGTCTGGTGCTGCTGTTCGTACTGCTGAAGGCGGTGCGGAGCATGTTGAAGCCATCAGCGGCGAGACTTTCGAAGACGGCCTGGAGCAATTCCGTAAAGCCGGTTATGCGATTGTCACGACATCAAGCCACAAAGGAACTCCGCTTTTCAAAGCTGAGTTGCCGAAGAAAATGGTTCTGGTGTTAGGTCAGGAGCGCGAAGGCGTTTCCGATGCAACCTTCGAAAATGCTGATATGAGCGTGGCGATTACCGGTACTGGTAATGTCGAAAGCCTGAACGTATCAGTAGCAACCGGTGTGTTGCTCTCTGAGTGGTGGCGTCAAAACAAAGCGTGATGCTTTGTTAATGACTGCTTTAAAAAGCCAGCGAAAGCTGGCTTTTTTGTCTCTTTAATCTGGCAATACCGGCGTCCAGTTAATCGCTGGTTGGTTGCGCTCTGTCAGATACTCATTAGTTTTAGAGAAGTGACCGCAGCCCATAAACCCACGATGTGCTGATAAAGGCGAAGGATGGGGGGCTTGTAAAACATGGTGGCGATTGCGATCGATAAAGCTACCTTTCTTCTGCGCGTGCGAACCCCACAGCAAAAAGACCACACCTTCACAGTGTTCGTTGATAAGCGCTATCACTTTATCCGTGAACGTCTCCCAACCTAGTTTCGCATGCGAATGCGCATTGCCTGCTTCAACAGTTAGTACAGTATTGAGCAACAATACGCCCTGGTGCGCCCAGCTTTCCAGATAGCCGTGGTTTGGCCGCGTAAAATCAGCAATATCGGTCTGTAATTCTTTATACATGTTGGCTAATGATGGCGGCACTGCAACACCGGGAAGCACAGAAAAGGCTAGCCCATGCGCCTGTCCTGGGCCATGGTAAGGGTCTTGACCAAGGATCACGACTTTCACATCACCCAGCTCAGTAAACCTGAAAGCGTTGAACACATCTTTCTGAGGCGGATAAACAGTTACACCGGCTGCTCGCCGTTCGGCAACGGTTGCCAGGGTATTTGTGAAATAGGGTTGCTGCTTTTCTTGCGCCAGCACGTCGTGCCACGTGAGGGGGGTAGTCATCTCGCTCTCCTGCGATTAGGAATGATGTTAGCTTAACCACTTCTTTCTACTAAGCAAAATGGTTGAGCGTCTATATGCGCAGGAACCTAAAAAAATTTGAAAATTTACATATTTTTTAATTTGAACGAGATGAGCTAAGTTGATGTAAAACAAATAAATGATATCATAGCCACATTGTAGGCATGGATTTAATTGATTTAAATCAAAGTTTGAAGCGACTTTGGCTAGTATAAAGATCAGTAACGCAACAATGGTTTTACCAATGAGCCAGCTTATGGCCCGAAATAGAATCACAAAATTAGCCCATAGGGAGAAATAAAATGATTACTGGTATCCAAATTACTAAAGCTGCAAATGATTCCCTCCTGAACTCAATCTGGCTGCTGGACAGCGAGAAAGGCGAAGCACGTTGTGTTTGTGCTAAAGCTGACTTTGCAGAAGACGAAGTTGTAGAAGTAAGCAAATTGGGTGAAATCGAATATCGTGAAATCCCAGTGGAAGCAAAACCTGAAGTTCGTGTGGAAGGTGGTCAGCACCTGAACGTGAACGTGCTGCGTCGTGAAACTCTGGAAGATGCTGTTAAGCACCCAGAAAAATACCCACAGCTGACCATCCGTGTGTCTGGTTATGCGGTGCGTTTCAACTCACTGACTGCAGAACAGCAGCGTGACGTGATTGCTCGTACTTTCACTGCTAGCCTGTAATTTCTAAAGTATTTAAAAAGCCGGTGCTCATGCGCCGGCTTTTTTATGGGTTTGGCTTAATAACAGTTATTAAACGGTTAAAAACCTGACTCAGATCGTAAAAAAACCGCCTCAATGGAGACGGTTTTTATATTCACTGACGATTTATTCAGCTGATTCGGTTTTAGCACTGCTAGGTTTTCGGCGCTTACCGACATTCTTTTTATCGCGTAGACGAACTTTCACACGCGGTTTTTCTTTCTCGTCTTTTTTCTTCTCTTCGCGCTTCGCGAGCACTTTCTTCGACGGCTTACCAGTGAGTTTCTCACTTGGTGCGCGGGTCGTTGGGCGCAGCTCTTCGATAATGCGCGCTTTCATTGGTTCTTTCATGTAACGCGTGACTTTGCCCAGCAGCAAATGGTCATGCGCTTCAACCAGAGAAATTGCGGTACCTTTGAGACCCGCGCGGCCTGTACGCCCGATACGGTGCAGGTAAGTGTCAGCAGTACGCGGCATATCGAAGTTGAACACGTGGCTCACTTCTGGAATATCGATACCACGAGCGGCAACATCGGTCGCAATCAACACGCTCACACGGCCATCAGTCAAACGCTTGATAGCTTCGGTACGCTTCATCTGCACCATTTCGCCTTCGAGGTAGCAGGTGTTGATTCCCGCTTCACGAAGCCATGCAACCAGTTCATGCACACGGTCGCGTTTACGGACAAACACGATTGAACGTGTAGTGTCTGGCTGCTTAAGCAAATGCACCAGCATTGCCGTTTTATGCTCAACGTTGTCTGCGCGGTAATACCACTGGTGGATTTTCTTGCGCTCGCGAGTTGAGGAGGTTGCAGAAACTTCTACCGGATCTTCTAACAAACGCTCTGCGAAGTTCTTGATCGCGTCGCCTTCAAGCGTTGCGGAGAACAACATGGTTTGTTTGCGCCAGCGTGTTTCAGCAGCAATGGTTTCGATATCCTGCGCAAAGCCCAGATCCAACATGCGATCGGCTTCATCAAGAATCAGTGTCTCTACCGCACGGCAATCAAAGTTTTCTTCTTTGATGTATTGCAGTAGACGACCCGTCGTTGCAACAACAATATCCTGGTTCTCGCTGAACACTTCCGCGTGGTTCATATAAGCCACGCCACCGGTGATGGTTGCGATATCAAGATGAGTATGTTTTGCCAGTTCACGAGCGTGATCGGCCACTTGCATTGCAAGTTCACGCGTTGGCGTGACGATCAAAATACGTGGTGGGCCAGATTTCTTACGCGGGAAATCGACCAAATGCTGTAACACAGGCAGCAAATAAGCGGCTGTTTTACCGGTACCGGTTGGC
Source organism: Buttiauxella cochleicola (assembly GCF_021283185.1). Classification (NCBI taxonomy): domain Bacteria; kingdom Pseudomonadati; phylum Pseudomonadota; class Gammaproteobacteria; order Enterobacterales; family Enterobacteriaceae; genus Buttiauxella; species Buttiauxella cochleicola. The sequence goes on along the minus strand of NZ_JAJSOS010000012.1, from coordinate 170,106 downwards.
GCGGAACCGAGGACATCACGCCCTTCAAGTGCAGGTGGAATGGCGGCAGCCTGAATAGCTGTCGGGCGGGTAAAGCCCTTGTCCTGGAGCGCGAGTAACAAACTCTCGTCAAGTTCCAGTTCGGAAAAAGTGGTTACAGTCATGGTCTTCCTCTATGTAGGGCGCCGATTATAGACGTTATGGCTGCGATCTTCATCTGTTTGTGTGGGTAACTGACGCTTTTCCTGGCAGCGAGTTTCCCCTATGCTACACCCGTTTCTCTATAGGGTAGCTAAGATGTGCAGTCAAAAAGCAGTATTGCGTCGTGATGGATTCACCTTTAAACAGTTCTTTGTCGCGCACGATCGATGCGCCATGAAAGTCGGTACAGATGGCACACTGCTTGGCGCCTGGGTGCCTGTTGCAAACGTGACTAGCGTGCTGGACATCGGTACAGGTAGTGGTTTGTTGGCGCTGATGCTCGCGCAACGCACACCTGATAATGTCACGATCGATGCTGTGGAGCTTGATCCTGTTGCCGCTGAGCAAGCTGCGGAAAATGCCAAAGGTTGCCAGTGGGCCTCGCGCATAACTGTGCATTGTGCAGATATCCGCGAATGGGCTGAGCAGGCGACACAGCGCTATTCGCTGATTGTCAGTAACCCGCCATTCTTTGAACAGGGCAGCAATTGTGCATCGGCAGAACGAGCACAGGCGCGCTACACCACGACATTGGATCATAGCGCGTTGTTAAACAGCGCAACGCAGTTAATTACGGAAGACGGTTTTTTCTGTGTGATCATGCCTGAAACGGCGGGAACGGCGTTTACTGAACTGGCTAAAAAGCAGGGATGGCATGTTCGTTATCGTACCGACGTTGCTGATAACGAAACGCGCTTGCCGCATCGTGTCATGCTGGCGCTGTCACCGACAGACGGTGAATATTATACCGATCGATTAACGATTCGTGGGCCAGACCAGCAATATTCAGAAGGCTACTGCAGCCTGACCCAGGATTTCTATTTATTTATGTAGAGTGGCGAGAGAATGCTTGGCCCTGAGTTTTCGGCTAAATCCGGGTAGTCCAGCGTGTAGTGCAGACCCCGGCTTTCTTTCCGCATCATGGCGCAGCGCACAATCAACTCAGCAACCTGCACCAGGTTGCGCAGTTCCAGCAAATTGTTCGAGACACGGAAGTTGGCGTAGTACTCGTCGATTTCTTGCTGCAACATGGTGATACGGCGCAATGCGCGTTCCAGACGACGCGTTGAGCGCACAATACCGACGTAATCCCACATAAACAGACGAAGTTCATGCCAGTTGTGCTGGATAACAACTTGTTCATCCGGATTATCTACACGGCTGTCATCCCAGTCAGGTAAAGAGCGGGAAATGCGCGCATAAGGCATGCGCTTCAGTATATCTTCCGCTGCAGACCAGCCATAAACCAGGCATTCGAGCAATGAGTTTGATGCCATACGGTTTGCGCCATGCAAGCCGGTATATGTCACTTCGCCTATAGCATAAAGCCCGTCAACATCAGTGCGGCCATTCTCATCTACCATTACGCCACCGCAGGTATAATGCGCAGCGGGTACTACCGGCACGGGTTCTTTGGTGAGATCGATACCCAGGCCCATCAGTTTTTCATAGATAGTTGGGAAATGGTGGCGCACAAACTCTTCCGGCTTGTGGCTGATATCCAGGTACATGCAATCTGCACCCAGGCGTTTCATTTCATGATCGATGGCGCGTGCCACGATATCTCGCGGTGCCAGTTCGCCACGCTCGTCAAAATCAGGCATAAAGCGAGTGCCATCCGGGCGCTTGAGATAGGCACCTTCACCGCGCAATGCTTCGGTCAGCAGGAAGTTGCGCGCTTGCGGGTGGAACAGAGCGGTAGGGTGAAACTGATTGAATTCTAGGTTTGCTACACGGCAACCCGCTCGCCAGGCCATGGCTATACCGTCACCTGAAGAGATGTCCGGGTTTGTGGTGTACTGATAAACCTTTGATGCGCCACCGGTGGCAAGGACCACAGCTTTCGCCCGACAAGTTTCTACTTTTTCGCGGTTACGGTTCCAAATCCAGGCACCGACAACACGGCGCGTGCCCGGCAGGCCGATTTTGTCCGAGACAATAAGATCGACAGCATTACTGCGTTCAATAACGCGAATATTAGGATGGCTCAGCGCTTTACCGACCAGCGTGGTTTCAACTTCTTTACCTGTGGCATCAGCTGCGTGAAGAATTCGGCGATGGCTGTGCCCACCTTCACGAGTCAAATGGTAGCTTTCCGCACCATTTGCGTGGACCTCTGTGTCAAACAGCACGCCCTGGTCGATTAGCCATTGCACACAGTGGCGTGCATTACTGGCGACAAACTCCACCGCGTCACGATCACAAATTCCAGCACCTGCGATGAGAGTATCTTCTACATGTGAATCAATACTGTCCGTTTCATCGAACACAGCAGCGATTCCACCCTGAGCATATAAAGTTGAGCCTTCATTGATTGGGCCCTTACTCAGAACAATAACTTTACTGTTTTCGGCAAGCCGTAAAGCAAGAGAGAGGCCAGCAGCTCCGCTACCGACGATTAATACATCACAAGCTAGTTCGGAATTTGCATTCATCGTGTTTAATTTACTAAACAAAGGTTGGGCCAGCATATCACCCGATGTGGGCTCTAACACGATTTTTTTAATCCAGTGTTATATGAACTAAACAAAAGAGCTGAAGATCTCAGTTTCATCTGAATTATGTGCTGAATAAGCCATATTTGTTACAGGTCCGATGTTAGTGGCAGATTTTCTGATGAAAAATCATGATTCATGCGATACTCTGCAAGCAGTTTAGCGATCGCCTTTTAGGATAAAAAAGGTGTCACGGTTTGTGCCACGAAACTTATAATCAAGAAGAGATAATTCGTGGAACAGATCAGGAAAACAAAGGCGTAACGGAACTTTGCTCAAATCGAGCGCTCCAACCGTGAACTTGCTCAGATATGCAGAGTTCGGGTGGCTTTTCAATTACGCGTGGAAATAGGTTTGGGGAGACATTACCTCGGATGAGCGAGCAGTTAACGGATCAAGTCCTCGTCGAACGGGTCCAGAAGGGAGATCAGAAGTCATTCAATTTACTGGTAATTCGTTATCAGCATAAAGTGGCGAGTCTGGTTTCCCGCTATGTACCTTCAGGAGATGTTCCTGATGTGGTGCAGGAGTCTTTCATTAAAGCTTATCGTGCGCTGGATTCATTCCGTGGCGATAGCGCGTTTTATACATGGTTGTACCGTATAGCGGTCAACACGGCAAAAAATTATCTTGTTGCTCAGGGACGCCGTCCTCCATCAAGTGATGTGGACGCAATTGATGCGGAAAACTACGAAAGTGGCAGCGCATTGAAAGAAATATCGAACCCTGAGAACTTAATGTTGTCTGAAGAACTGAGACAAATAGTTTTCCGTACTATTGAGTCACTCCCGGAAGATTTACGCATGGCAATTACGTTGCGGGAGTTGGATGGTTTGAGCTATGAAGAAATAGCCGTCATCATGGATTGCCCAGTAGGGACTGTACGTTCTCGTATTTTCCGTGCACGGGAAGCTATTGATAATAAAGTTCAACCGCTAATCAGGCGTTGACGATAGCGGGTTACTGGAAGGGTAATTAGGCATGCAGAAAGAACAGCTTTCCGCTTTAATGGATGGGGAAACTCTGGATAGCGAACTGCTCGGTACTTTGTCGAAGGACAAAACATTGCAGAACAGCTGGGAGAGCTACCACCTAATCCGCGATACTATGCGCGGCGATACCAGTGAATTACTTCATTTTGATATTGCAGCCAATGTCATGGCCGCGATTGAAAATGAGCCAGTGCGTAATGTCACGCCACTCATTACTGAACAGCAGCCCGAACCTCAGCAATGGCAGAAAATGTCATTCTGGAATAAGGTTCGTCCGTGGGCAAGCCAACTCACCCAAATGGGCGTTGCAGCGTGCGTATCGCTTGCGGTAATCGTCGGGGTGCAGCACTATAATGGTCAGTCTGACAACCCTGCTCAGCCCGAGGCTCCGGTGTTTAACACCTTGCCGATGATGGGTAAAGCGAGTCCGGTAAGTTTGGGTGTGCCGTCTGACAGCACAGCCAGCACAGGTCAGCAGCAGGTACAGGAACAGCGTCGACGTATCAATGCCATGTTGCAAGATTACGAATTGCAGCGTCGTTTACACGCCGAGCAACTCCAGTTTGAACAGGCACAAACCCAGCAAGCTGCGGTACAAGTGCCAGGAAACCAAACTTTAGGAACTCAATCGCAGTAATGAAGCAACTTTGGTATGCCCTGTCTCTTATGACAAGCAGCCTGTTGTTCACCTCAAATGCCTCGGCGGACACTGTTTCGTCCGGGGCATTGTTGCAGCAGATGAACCAGGCAAGTCAGTCACTCAATTATGAGTTGGCATTTATCAGCATTAATAAGCAGGGGATAGAGTCTTTACGCTATCGACATGCAAGGCTTGATAATCGTCCGCTTGCTCAATTGCTTCAGATGGATGGCCCACGTCGTGAGGTTGTCCAGCGTGGCAGTGAAATCAGCTATTTTGAACCAGGACTTGAGCCGTTTACGCTCACTGGGGATTACATCGTTGATTCGCTCCCATCAATCGTCTACACCGATTTCAAACGTCTCACCCCTTATTACGACTTCATCTCTGTTGGACGTACACGTATAGCCGATCGCCTGTGTGAAGTCATTCGTGTTGTGGCACGAGACGGTACACGTTACAGCTATATGGTTTGGATGGACTCTGAAACCAAATTACCACTGCGTGTTGATTTGCTGGATCGTGATGGCGAAACGTTGGAACAATTCCGCGTTATTTCTTTCAACGTTAGCAAAGAAGCAAATACCATGATGCAAAGTCTGGCAAAGGCAAATTTACCGCCATTGCTGTCGGTTCCAGGTGCTGAGAAAGTCAATTTCTCCTGGGCACCGACCTGGTTGCCACAAGGTTTTAGCGAGGTATCCAGCAGCCGTCGTCCATTGCCAACTGTTGACGTCCCGATTGAATCACGTCTCTATTCTGATGGCTTGTTTAGCTTCTCAGTAAACATTAGCCGCGCTGTAAGTAATAGTACCGATCAGCTATTACGCACGGGTCGCCGTACGGTCAGTTCTGAGGTTCGTGACAAAACTGAGATCACCATTGTGGGTGAATTACCTCCGCAAACAGCAAAACGTATTGCTGACAGTATCAAATTCAAGGCTGCGCAATGATCAAAGAGTGGGCAACAGTTGTCTCCTGGCAAAAAGGTGAAGCATTGCTGAGCTGTGATGTAAAAGCGTCATGCAGCAGCTGTGCTTCACGCGCTGGCTGCGGTAGTCGCATACTCAATAAGCTTGGCCCGCAAACCAATCACACCTTATCAGTTGCGTGTGATACGCCGCTGGTGGCCGGTCAAAAAGTCGAATTGGGCATTGCGGAAGGTAGCCTGATTGGTTCTGCCTTACTGGTTTACATGTCACCGTTGGTCGGTTTATTTCTGGTTTCAGCTCTCTTCCAGGCCCTGTTTGGGACAAACCTTGCAGCGATTTGTGGTGCGTTGCTGGGTGGGGTTGGCGGTTTTCTTATCGCTCGCGGCTTCTCTTTGAAACTCAGTCGTCGTGAAACCTGGCAGCCTGTTATTTTAAGCGTTGCTCTGCCGCCTGATGCACTGAGAGTCGAAACGGTTACTTCTGCGGACAATCGGTGAAGCCTCTTCTACCCACGATCTATTTGACACACATTCCACCGGCTTTTCATCACTCAGCTACGCTTGCATGATGACCTGTTTCCTCGCTTTCTCGTTGTAGTGTAGAATGCGGCGTTTCAGGCAAAAGACAGCCATTGACATCATGCTCTGTACAGCGCATTGCGCCGAGCTTTCCCGGATTTGTAAGGCATAAAACCTCTAACTATGAAGAATATACGTAACTTTTCTATTATTGCCCACATCGACCACGGCAAATCGACGCTGTCTGACCGTATTATCCAAATTTGCGGCGGCTTGTCCGACCGTGAAATGGAAGCCCAGGTTCTTGACTCCATGGATCTGGAGCGTGAACGTGGTATTACCATCAAAGCGCAAAGCGTTACGCTGGATTACAAAGCATCTGATGGTGAAACTTACCACCTGAATTTCATCGACACCCCAGGCCACGTTGACTTCTCTTATGAAGTATCCCGCTCTCTTGCAGCCTGTGAAGGTGCATTGCTGGTGGTGGATGCCGGGCAGGGTGTAGAAGCTCAGACACTGGCAAACTGCTACACCGCGATGGAAATGGATCTGGAAGTGGTTCCAGTTCTAAACAAAATTGACCTGCCAGCAGCTGATCCAGAACGTGCTGCGCAAGAAATTGAAGACATCGTCGGCATCGACGCCGCCGATGCTGTGCGCTGCTCGGCAAAAACTGGTTTTGGTGTGACGGATGTTCTTGAACGCCTGGTGCGTGATATCCCAGGCCCTGAAGGTGATCCGGAAGCGCCATTGCAGGCACTGATCATTGACTCATGGTTCGATAACTATCTTGGCGTTGTTTCTCTGGTGCGTATCAAAAACGGTACCATGAGAAAAGGCGACAAAATCAAAGTAATGAGCACCGGCCAGGTTTATAACGCTGACCGTCTGGGAATTTTCACACCGAAACGTGTTGATCGTGATGTTCTGGGCTGTGGTGAAGTTGGCTGGTTGGTTTGTGCAATCAAAGACATTCTCGGCGCACCGGTCGGCGATACCCTGACCCTTTCGCGTAACCCGGCAGATAAAGCGCTGCCAGGCTTTAAAAAAGTGAAGCCGCAGGTTTATGCAGGTCTGTTCCCGGTTAGCTCAGACGATTACGAAAACTTCCGTGATGCGCTTGGCAAGCTTAGCCTGAACGATGCTTCCCTGTTCTATGAACCAGAAAGCTCCACTGCGTTGGGCTTTGGTTTCCGCTGTGGCTTCCTGGGTCTGCTGCACATGGAAATCATTCAGGAGCGTCTGGAGCGTGAATACGATCTTGATCTGATTACCACTGCACCTACCGTAGTTTACGAAGTCGAAACCACGACCGGCGAAACTATCTATGTTGATAGCCCATCTAAACTGCCAGCACTGAATAACATCGCAGAGCTGCGCGAGCCAATTGCAGAATGTCATATGCTGATGCCGCAGGAATATCTGGGCAGCGTTATCACTCTGTGTATCGAAAAACGCGGTGTGCAGACCAACATGGTTTACCACGGTAACCAGGTTGCATTGACTTACGAAATTCCAATGGCTGAAGTGGTTCTCGACTTCTTCGACCGTCTGAAATCAACATCCCGCGGCTATGCTTCTCTGGATTACAACTTCAAACGCTTCCAGACTTCTGACATGGTGCGTGTTGATGTACTGATTAACGGCGATCGTGTGGATGCCCTGGCATTGATCACGCACCGTGGTAACTCGCAGTTCCGTGGCCGTCAGTTGGTTGAGAAGATGCAAGAGCTGATCCCACGCCAGCAATTTGATATTGCGATTCAGGCGGCTATTGGCGCACATATCATCGCGCGTTCTACTGTTAAACAGTTGCGTAAAAACGTATTGGCAAAATGCTACGGCGGTGACGTCAGCCGTAAGAAAAAGCTGTTGCAGAAACAGAAAGACGGTAAGAAGCGTATGAAGCAAGTCGGTAACGTCGAATTGCCTCAGGAAGCGTTCCTCGCCATTCTGCACGTCGGCAAAGACAGCAAATAAATTAAGGAGTTGGCATGGCGAATATGTTTGCGCTAATCCTCGTGATAGCGACGCTGGTAACAGGCCTTTTATGGTGTATTGATAAATTTATCTTTGCGCCAAAGCGTCATGAAAAACAGGCGGCAGCGCAAGCTGCCACTGGTGATGCACTTGATAGCAAAACGCTAAAAAAAGTCGCACCTAAGCCAGGTTGGTTAGAAACGGGGGCATCCGTATTCCCGGTGCTCGCTATTGTCTTGATCGTACGTTCATTTATTTATGAGCCATTCCAGATTCCATCAGGATCAATGATGCCAACGTTATTAATTGGCGACTTTATCCTGGTGGAGAAATTTGCTTACGGTATTAAAGATCCGATTTACCAGAAAACGCTCATAGAAACGGGTCACCCAAAACGCGGTGATATTGTGGTGTTCAAATATCCACAAGATCCACGTCTGGATTACATCAAGCGTGCCGTTGGTTTACCGGGCGATCGCGTCAGTTACGATCCAGTGGCAAAAGAAGTCACTATTCAGCCAAATTGCAGTTCAGGTCAGGCATGTGATAACGCTCTGCCAATTACCTACAGCAATGTAGAGCCAAGTGATTTTGTGCAGACTTTTGCGCGTCGTAATGGCAGTGAAGCTAATTCTGGTTTCTTCCAGTTGCCGCTGAACCAGACTAAAGAAGACGGGATTCGCCTGTCTGAGCGCAAAGAAACACTGGGTGATGTAACTCACCGTATTTTAACTGTGCCAATCGCTCAAGACCAACTGGGTATGTATTACCAGCAACCGGGCCAGCAACTTGCTACGTGGATTGTGCCACCGGGCCATTATTTCATGATGGGTGATAACCGCGATAACAGCGCTGATAGCCGTTATTGGGGCTTTGTTCCTGAGGCAAATCTGGTAGGTAAAGCAACCACTATCTGGATGAGTTTTGAGAAACAAGAGGGTGAATGGCCAACGGGTGTTCGCTTAAGTCGTATTGGCGGAATTCATTGATCAATTAAATCCATTCAGATAACGACTTTCTATGTCGTTATCTATAGAATATCCCCCCGTATTAAGGTTGGCTCCCATAAGGGAGCCACGGCAAACGAAACAGCGTTGGTTCTCTTTTTCAGGTCTGTTCCGTGTGCTGAATAATTGACGCATTCATTAATTGGTATCGCATGAACCCCATCGTAATTAATAGGCTGCAGCGTAAGCTGGGCTACACTTTTGTACATCAGGATCTGTTGCAGCAGGCATTAACGCATCGCAGTGCCAGCAGCAAGCACAATGAGCGTCTGGAATTTCTGGGTGACTCCATTCTTAGCTACGTTATTGCAAACGCGCTTTACCATCGTTTCCCTCGTGTAGACGAAGGTGATATGAGTCGTATGCGTGCAACGCTTGTTCGTGGAAATACACTGGCAGAAATTGCCCGTGAATTTGAATTAGGCGAATGTCTGCGCCTTGGGCCGGGTGAGTTGAAAAGTGGTGGTTTCCGCCGCGAATCTATTCTGGCCGATACCGTCGAAGCCTTAATTGGTGGTGTTTTCCTCGACAGCGATATCCAGAATGTTGAGCGTTTAATTCTTTCCTGGTATCAATCTCGTCTGGATGAAATTAGCCCAGGCGATAAGCAAAAAGACCCTAAGACGCGTCTGCAAGAATATTTGCAGGGTCGCCACTTGCCACTGCCAGCTTATTTGGTCGTACAGGTTCGTGGTGAAGCGCACGATCAGGAATTTACCATTCACTGTCAGGTGAGTGGCCTGCCTGAGCCAGTCGTTGGTACTGGTTCAAGCCGCCGTAAAGCGGAACAGGCTGCAGCTGAGCAGGCGCTTATCAAGCTGGAGCTGGAATAATGAGCGAAGAACAAACCTTTTGCGGATTCGTGGCCATCGTTGGTCGCCCGAATGTCGGCAAATCCACGCTGCTAAACCAGTTGCTTGGGCAAAAAATCTCTATCACTTCCCGTAAAGCGCAGACCACGCGTCACCGCATTATGGGCATCCATACTGAAGGCCCGTATCAGGCGATTTACGTCGATACCCCGGGGCTGCATATGGAAGAAAAGCGCGCCATCAACCGCCTGATGAACAAAGCTGCCAGCAGCTCCATCGGTGACGTTGAACTGGTTATCTTCGTGGTTGAAGGCACTAAGTGGACCGCCGACGATGAGATGGTGCTCAACAAACTGCGTGACGCGCGCGCGCCGGTAATTCTTGCGGTGAACAAAGTCGATAACGTTCAGGACAAAGGTATTCTGTTGCCGCACCTGCAATTCCTCGGCAGCCAGATGAACTTCCTTGATATCGTGCCTATTTCTGCGGAACACGGTATGAACGTAGACACCATTGCAAGCATTGTTCGCAAGCGTCTACCAGAAGCAATTCATCACTTCCCGGAAGAATACATCACTGACCGTTCACAGCGTTTCATGGCGTCTGAGATCATCCGTGAAAAACTGATGCGTTTCCTGGGCGCGGAACTGCCATATTCCGTTACTGTTGAAATTGAACAGTTTGTAGAGAATGCTCGTGGTGGTTTCGACATCAATGGCCTGATTCTGGTTGAACGTGAAGGCCAGAAGAAGATGGTTATTGGCAATAAAGGCGCCAAAATCAAAACCATCGGTATCGAAGCGCGTAAAGACATGGAAGAGATGTTTGAAGCCAAAATCCACCTTGAACTGTGGGTTAAGGTGAAATCCGGTTGGGCAGACGACGAGCGCGCGCTGCGTAGCCTGGGTTATACCGACGATCTGAAATAAGAAAATGGAAGGCTGGCAACGGGCTTTTGTCCTGCATAGTCGCCCCTGGAGCGAAACCAGCCTTCTACTTGATCTTTTTTCTGAAGAGTCCGGGCGCGTTCGTTTAATTGCGAAAGGAGCTCGTTCTCGCCGCTCTAATCTCAAAGGGACTTTACAACCCTTTACCCCCTTGCTGGTTCGCTGGGGCGGGCGCGGAGAAGTTAAAACACTCCGTAGCGCCGAAGCTGTCTCGCTTGCACTTCCCCTAAGTGGCATCACGCTTTACAGCGGCCTGTACGTCAACGAGCTGATTTCACGCGTGCTGGAAGACGAAACCCGTTTCTCCGAATTATTCTTCGATTATCTCCACTGTATTCAGGCTCTCGCTGGAACGAGCGGTTCACCCGAACCCGCTTTACGCCGTTTTGAATTAGCTCTGCTTGGGCATCTGGGTTATGGCGTGGATTTTTTGCATTGCGCAGGAAGCGGCGAAGAAGTCAGCGATACCATGACCTATCGATACCGTGAAGAAAAAGGCTTTATCGCAAGCCTTGTTGTCGATCAATACAGCTTCACCGGACATGAATTAAGAGCGCTTGCTAACCGTGAGTTTCCTGACGTCGCCACGTTGCGCGCTGCTAAACGTTTTACGCGTATGGCATTAAAACCCTATCTTGGCGGCAAGCCTCTTAAAAGCCGCGAATTGTTCCGCCAGTTTGTGCCCAAAATTCGACCACTCAAATCACCTCAAGACCCGCAATAACGCAAGGCCCGTAGCCACGCTTTCCTTACCCGGTGTAAACTGCCTCAACTAAAACCGTTCTGACCTCGAGGATTGTCATGGCTGAATTACTGTTAGGCGTCAATATCGATCACATCGCAACTTTACGTAATGCGCGCGGTACGGCATACCCAGACCCAGTACAAGCAGCATTTATCTGTGAACAAGCTGGTGCTGATGGCATTACGGTTCACTTGCGTGAAGATCGCCGCCATATCACCGACCGTGATGTTCGTATCCTGCGTCAGACTCTTGATACACGCATGAACCTTGAAATGGCTGTAACCGAAGAGATGATTGGTATTGCTTGCGAAACCAAACCTCATTTCTGCTGCCTGGTGCCGGAAAAACGCCAGGAAGTGACCACTGAAGGTGGTCTGGATGTTGCTGGTCAGCTGGATAAAATGCGTGATGCCTGCAAACGCCTGGCTGATGCCGGTATTCTGGTTTCCCTGTTTATTGATGCTGACCACGCGCAAATTGATGCGGCTGTCGCTGTTGGTGCGCCATATATCGAAATTCATACTGGTTGCTACGCAGATGCCGAAGACGAAGCGACTCAGGCAAAAGAGTTGGCTCGTATCGCCGAAGCAGCAACATACGCCGCCGGAAAAGGCCTGAAAGTGAATGCGGGGCACGGTTTGACTTATCACAATGTGAAAGCCATTGCTCGCCTTCCAGAAATGCATGAGCTGAACATTGGTCACGCGATTATTGGCCGTGCGGTGATGAGTGGCCTGAAAGAGGCAGTGGCAGAAATGAAACGCCTGATGCAGGAAGCGCGTAGCTAATGGCGATTCTTGGCCTGGGCACCGATATTGTGGAGATTGCGCGTATTGAAGGCGTTATCTCGCGTTCGGGAGACCGACTGGCAAAGCGTGTACTCAGTGCCAACGAATGGCTGCAATATCAGGCGCACCAGCAACCGGTGCGCTTTTTGGCTAAACGTTTTGCAGTAAAAGAAGCGGCGGCGAAGGCGTTTGGAACGGGTATTCGCAACGGCCTGGCGTTTAACCAGTTTGAAGTGTTTAACGATCCGTTGGGTAAACCGCAATTACGTTTTTGGGAAGAGGCCGAGCGAGTCGCGCAAAAATTAGGTGTGCGTTCAGTGCATGTGACGCTTGCTGATGAGCGCCACTATGCTTGCGCAACAGTCATTATTGAGAGCTAAAGCTTGTCGGCGTGATGCAACTGGACAAACTTATCCCACAGTTGCTCTTCGTTCTCAATGCGAGCCGGATCTTTGATGATGGTATTCGGGATCGGGCAGACTTTCTGGCAGGTTGGCGTTTCGTAATGCCCAACGCACTCGGTACAACGATCGGCGTTGATCTCATAAATACTATCGCCCATGGAAATGGCCTCGTTCGGGCACTCCGGCTCGCACATATCGCAGTTGATACATTTTTTAGTGATAAGTAGCGCCATGGGAAGATCTCGATAACATCAGAAACTGGGCGGGCATTATACGCCCAATCCCCGATCAAACCAGTTTTTTTACCAGTGCTTCACTGTGCCGAATACGCTTCGGTGCGTGCTCCAAATCCCTCTGTACCAGCGCCATAAACAGTAAATCGGTTAACATCATCTGCGCGCTGGTGGAGGATATTGCTGCACTGCGTGTCGCCTGCTCTTCGGCGATGGTGTACAGACACAGCGTCGCGCGCTGCTGTAAAGCATTTGGCGTAAAGCCTGTGATGGCGAGGATCTTCGCGCCGGTGCGCAGGGTTTCATCTGCCGCGAGGTTTATCTCACGCCGTTCACCAGAATAAGAAATCGCCAGTAATACATCGTCACTGCTTGAGGCTTGTGCCGTCGCAAGTAGCGCATGCATGTCTTGCTCTGCCACTGCATTAATCCCGATTTTCATCAGCTTCCAGGCAAAGTTTTTGGCAACCAGCCCTGATGCACCGATGCCAACCAGCAGCACGCGTCGCGCATCGCGCAGCATATTCACGCTCGCCAGTAGCTTTTCTTCGCTGTTGACATCAAGTGTTGCGTGCATCGCTGCCATATTATCTTTGATCAGTTTCTCGCCCACCAGCCGCAGCGGATCGTCTCCAAGAATAAGATTATGTACCGCGACTGATTGTGGTTGCTGGCCGCTGGCCATCGCTTCACTGATAGCAAGTTTGAGGGCAGGGAAGCCTTTGAACCCCAGTTTTTGGGAGAACTTCACCACGCTTGACTGGCTCACACCGGCTTCAGTAGCAAGCTGCTGAGAACTTAAATGGCGGGCGTAGTCGGGCTTTTCGAGCAGAAAGTCGGCCAGTTTACGGTCACTCTGTGCAAGCGTTGAGTAGCGGCTTCGGATACGCAGTAAACAGTTCATGTCCTCTCCAGTCTGCCGGGTCAATAATGTGAGCCGCTCCATAATAACGTAAATTACGCTCGCCTGAATGAATTTTATATTCCATTATGTGGAAACTGTAAGGAATTAAATATTCAAAGGTGCATGATGAATCTCGGCTCACTCGTTTCTGAAACTCGTAATCCACAAACAATGGATCTCGATTGCCTCTCAACACTCGAAATGGTTGAGCGTTTTAATCAACAAGACGCTCTGGTGGCGGGGGCAGTTGAAAAAACATTGCCGGAAGTTGCCCTTGCCGTCGATGCCGCAAGTGAATCACTCAAGGCGGGCGGGCGTTTGATTTATATGGGCGCGGGAACCAGCGGGCGCCTTGGGGTTCTGGATGCCTCCGAATGTCCACCAACGTTTGGTGTTCCGCACGGTTTGGTCATTGGCTTAATTGCGGGTGGTCCAGGGGCATTGCTGAAAGCCGTCGAAGGTGCCGAAGATAACCAGCAGTTGGGTGAAGACGATCTGAAAGCATTAGACCTGACGTTTAACGATATGGTGGTTGGGCTTGCAGCGTCCGGCCGCACGCCCTATGTGATTGGCGGCCTGCGTTATGCGCGTAACCTTGGTTGCCGTACTGCCGCCATTTCCTGTAACCCGGGTTCCGCTATTGCGCTGGAAGCTGAAATTGCTATTTCTCCGGTCGTCGGCCCGGAAGCGTTGACCGGTTCTACTCGTCTGAAATCGGGCACTGCGCAGAAGCTCGTATTGAATATGATTTCCACTGGCGCGATGGTCAAATTAGGGAAGGTTTACCAGAACCTGATGGTGGATATGAAAGCCACCAATATCAAGCTGGTGGACCGCGCCTGCCGTATTGTTGTTGAGGCTACTGGTGCTGCTCGTATCGATGCCGAAAACGCACTCAAACAAACTGATTATGAAGTAAAACCCGCCATTCTTATGATACTCACCGGCGTGGATGCTCAAACCGCGCAAGTGCGCCTGGCTGATAGCCACGGTTATCTCCGCTCCGCCTTAAAATAAAGGTACTGAATCATGGATAAGACAGCGGCTCTGGCCAGTGAGATTTTGCTTGGCATCGGTGGGCAGGCAAACATCGCCCGTCTCGAAAACTGCATGACCCGCGTGCGGGTAGAAGTGAATGACGATGACCTGCTGGATATTGCTGGTCTGAAAAAACTGCCAGGTGTCAGCGGTTATGTGAAACAGGGCCAGCAGCATCAGCTGATTGTCGGGCCAGGGCGTGCCGCACAAGTAGTGGATGCCATGCGCGAGCTGCTGCAAAGCAGCGGGCAGGTCATCACAGCAGAAGATGATATTGCGCAGAATAAGGCTCAAGCCAAAGCGCGTTACCAGGCGCCGATGAGCGAAGCGCTGCGTAAACTGGCTAATGTCTTTATTCCATTGATTCCAGCTTTTATTGCATCGGGTCTGATTACTGGAATTATCAACATTCTGAAGCGCCCGGATATTGTTGGCGACATGGCCACCCAGTACCCGAACATTCTCGGCTTACTCGCCATCTTCGGTAGCGCCGTGTTTGCTATCATGAATATTCTGGTGGGCGTCAACGCGGCCAAAGTATTCGGCGGTTCGATGGCGATGGGTGGCGTGATGGCGGGGATACTTTCCAGCCCGCAACTCGCGCAAATCCATCTGTTTGGTGAAAACCTCCAGCCTGGCCGCGGCGGCGTTATCGCCGTGTTGCTGGTGGTAGCGTTGATGTGCTGGATTGAAAAACGCTTACGCAAGTTGTTGCCCGGTTCAATTGAGCTGATCCTCAACCCGCTCCTGACGACTTTGATTACCGCTTCGATTGCTATTGTTGCTTTGCAACCGTTGGGTGGCCTGATTTCTGATGCGATTGCTCACGGCGCCACAATGGCAATCGACAAAGGTGGTCTGGTGGTTGGCGCGGTGCTTTCCGGCGCATTCTTGCCATTGGTGCTTTCGGGTTTGCATCAGGGGCTGGTGCCGATTCACGTTGAGCTTATCCAGACTCACGGGCAGAACGCCTTACTGCCAATTCTGGCGATGGCTGGGGTTGGGCAAGTTGGCGCTGCGCTTGCGGTCTACATGAAAACCCGCAATCAGCGGCTGAAAAAACTTATCAAAGGGGCATTGCCAGTCGGGCTGCTCGGTATTGGTGAACCGCTGATTTTCGGGGTGACTTTGCCGCTTGGTAAACCGTTTATTGGCGCGTGTTTGGGTGGTGCGGTTGGCGGGGCATTAATTAGCTACTGGAAAGTGGCGACGGTTATTACATTTGGCATTTCAGGTTTACCACTGGCATTAACCATTGTTACCGGAAAAGTGATGCTCTATCTGTTAGGCTTTCTGATAGCGGTTATCGCAGGGTTCTTATTTACGTGGTTTATGGGCTTTAACGATCCAGAGGAGTAACGTTTGACAACTCAGAGTGAGCGTCGGGTAGTATTTTTCGATTTAGATGGCACGCTTCATCAGCAGGATATGTTTGGCAGCTTCTTGCGCTTCCTGCTGCGTCATCAGCCTCTCAATCTGTTACTTGTCATTCCGCTTTTGCCGGTGATAGGTGGCGCGTTGCTGATTAAAGGACGTGCTGCTCGCTGGCCAATGAGCCTGTTACTGTGGGGGGCGACCTTTGGTCATAGCGAAACGCGCCTCAAGCAGTTGGAAGCAAACTTCGTCACCTGGTTCCGTGGGCAAGTTACAGCTTTTCCTGTTGTGCAGCAGCGTCTTACCGATTACCTGACAAGCTCAGATGCTGATGTCTGGCTGATTACTGGCTCACCGCAACCGCTGGTGCAGCAGGTGTATTTCGATACTCCCTGGTTACCGAAAGTGAAGCTGATTGCCAGCCAAATCAAGCGTTCCCACGGTGGGTGGGTGCTCACATTACGTTGCCTTGGGCATGAAAAAGTCTCACAGCTGGAACAGCAAATCGGCACACCTTTGCAACTCTACAGCGGTTACAGCGACAGCAACCAGGATAACCCTCTGCTCTATTTTTGCCAGCACCGCTGGCGGGTAACGCCGCAAGGTCAGTTACAGCAGCTCGAATAATTCCGTCTGGCATAACGACTGTGTATAATGCGCGCCCGAATATAGGCCGGAGAATCCCTTGTCAGAAAGCGAATTTAACCACGAACACTGGATGCGCCATGCGCTGACCCTTGCCCGCCGTGCGTGGGAAGAAGGTGAAGTTCCGGTCGGTGCAGTGCTGGTCCATAACAACCAGGTGATTGGTGAAGGTTGGAACCGCTCTATCGGGCGACACGATCCGACTGCCCATGCTGAAATTATGGCGTTGCGTCAGGGCGGTTTGGTGCTGCAGAACTACCGTCTGTTGGAAACAACACTGTATGTCACCCTCGAACCGTGCGTTATGTGTGCAGGTGCGATGGTGCATGGACGTATCGGAAACCTGGTGTTTGGTGCGCGTGATGCTAAGACCGGAGCAATTGGATCTCTGATGGACGTGGTAGGGCACCCTGGTATGAATCACCAGGTTATGGTGACTGAGGGCGTACTGGCAGAAGAGTGCTCGGCAATGTTAAGTGATTTTTTTCGAGTCCGCCGTCTGGAGAAAAAGGCCCTAAAGGAAAAGGCCCGTAGCTCGGAGTAGCTAGTTCTACAGGAGCTACTGCCGGGTAAGCTTCGGCATATTTTTCTTCTTGCGCTACCTGTTTCTCTTTTTCAAGCAAATATCCCGCAAGGCTAATGTGATACTTACGGATATTTTCTACATAGGCGTACGCCTCATGACCACGGGCGTAGCCATAAGTCGTTTTGCTGTAATACTGTTTTTGGCTCAGTAGCGGCAGCCGAGTTTTGACATCCGCCCAACTGTCCGGGTTACCTTTCTGCTTCGCCGTAAGCTGACGGGCATCAAGCATATGGGCATACCCCATGTTATATGCCGTCAGAGCAAACCAAATACGCTCCTCCTCTGGCACGCTATCGGGCACTTTTGACATCATATCTTTCAGATAACGACTCCCACCTTCAATGCTTTGCTCTGGGTCTAAGCGGTCAGTAACACCGAGACTTTGCGCGGTATTTTTGGTCAGCATCATGAGCCCGCGCACGCCAGTTGGTGAGGTGGCCTGATCATCCCAGTGCGATTCCTGATACGAAATCGCCGCCAGCAAACGCCAGTCTATTTCAGTGGCATATTTTTCGAATAACGGCTGAAGCGTTGGTAGCACGGTATCAACCGCTTTTAGGAAGGTACGTGTATCTACGTAGTCAAAATCCCCAACGTGACCGAGATATTTCTCTTCAAGACGCGCAAAGGTGCCATCGCTATTAAGGCGGTTATAGAAATCGAGTAGCGCCGCGGAAAGGCTATCATCATTATCTAACGCGCTAAACCAGGTGACCGGCTGCTCGTCGGTCACATCCAGAGCGACAGCAAGCTGTGGATGGACGCGTTGGAAGGTGCTGATGGCAACAGAGTCCGCAATGGTAAAGGCAATCTCTCCATCAACCACTTTTTGCATCAGTTCAGTGCTGCTGTGTTGTTCATCGACTCGCCAGCTTAAATCCGGGAATTTTTCTGCTTTCAGCTTGTTCAAAGCATTAAGTGAAGTTACGCCAGGCGACAGTACCAGTTGGTTATCTTTGACACCTGCCAGCGTTTTGGGGCGTGGGCTGCCGATGCGATAAACCATCTGCTGAGAAACTGAATAGTATGCTGGTCCAGCTTGATAACGCTGACCGCGTTGCGCGTTATAGACCAGTCCTGCCGCAATCACATCGGCATCGTTATTGTCAATGTCATCAAACAGTTCCTGGATATTCGGACGAACGGTGACTTCCAGCTTTACGCCAAGGTAGTCAGCAAACTGCTGAGCCAACTCGTAATCGAGGCCTATTTTTTTGCCTTGATAAAGGGTGTAGGTCAGCGGTGACTCAATAGTACTGACGCGTAAAACCCCCCGCGATTGAATAGCGGCGATACGGTTTTCGGCTTGTCCGAACCAGGGTATGGAGGGCCAGAGCGCCACTGCCAGCAACACGGTTACGGCACCGATGAGCAGATAATTAATCTTAAATCTTTTCAAATAGTTAATCTTCTGCGGTGCGTCGAGTCTTCGCTAACAACAGGCTTCAAAAGTTGAGGTTATACAAAAAGGTGTGGCGCATTTTGCTTAACAAAACGCCACCGCGCAACTTATTCAACATTTCTGGCTGAATTTTAAGCAATGAAAAGTAATCCACTTATTTCTACGCAAACGGTTTCGTCGCGGCGGCGGATTATCTATAATGGCGCCCGTTTTCCCCTTGCGCCCACTGAAGCGTCCCCCTGGCGTTTCGAAGACGAGAGATCTTTGATGATGGAAATTCTGCGTGGTTCGCCCGCTTTATCGGCATTTCGTATTAACAAATTACTGGCCCGCTTTAATGACGCCAACCTTCCGGTCAGCGACATTTATGCCGAGTATGTTCACTTTGCCGATCTCGACGCGCCGTTAACGGCTGAAGAGCACGCCCGTCTGCAACGGTTGTTGAAATATGGTCCAACCCTTGCCGACCACGCCCCGACCGGCGACCTGATTCTGGTCACGCCGCGTCCTGGCACCATCTCACCCTGGTCCTCCAAAGCCACCGACATTGCCCACAACTGCGATCTGGCCAAAGTTAAGCGCCTTGAGCGCGGCGTGGCGTATTACATCACTGCCAGCACGTTGACCGATGCACAGCGCCAGGAAGTTGCCTCGCTGCTACACGACCGCATGATGGAAAGCGTATTTGGTTCGCTTGATGGTGCACAGCAGTTGTTCTCTCATCACACGCCTGCGCCGGTGCAAAGTGTTGACCTGCTCACGCAAGGTCGCGAAGCACTGGTTGAAGCCAACATCCGTTTAGGGCTGGCTTTAGCAGAAGATGAGATCGACTACTTACAGGATGCGTTCACCAAACTGGGGCGCAACCCGAACGACATCGAGCTGTATATGTTCGCGCAGGCCAACTCCGAACATTGCCGCCACAAAATCTTTAACGCCGACTGGGTTATTGATGGCGTTGAACAGCCTAAATCGCTGTTTAAAATGATTAAAAACACCTTCGAGAAAAACCCTGAGTACGTGTTATCAGCTTATAAAGATAACGCCGCAGTCATGGAAGGCTCACAGGTTGGGCGCTTCTTTGCCGACCACGAAGCGGGCCGCTACGACTATCACCAGGAAGATGCTCATATCCTGATGAAAGTCGAAACCCACAACCACCCAACAGCTATTTCTCCATGGCCGGGTGCTGCAACTGGTTCCGGTGGTGAAATCCGTGATGAAGGTGCAACGGGCCGTGGTGCTAAACCGAAAGCGGGTCTGGTAGGTTTCTCGGTATCAAACCTGCGCATTCCAGGTTTTGAACAGCCTTGGGAAGAAGATTTCGGCAAACCCGATCGTATCGTCACCGCGCTGGATATCATGACTGATGGCCCTCTGGGTGGTGCGGCGTTTAACAACGAATTCGGCCGCCCGGCTCTGACTGGCTACTTCCGTACTTACGAAGAGAAAGTGAATAGCCATAACGGCGAAGAGTTACGCGGTTATCACAAGCCAATCATGCTGGCTGGTGGCATTGGTAACATTCGTGCCGACCACGTTCAGAAAGGCGAAATTACCGTGGGCGCGAAACTTATTGTGCTCGGTGGCCCATCAATGAACATTGGTCTGGGTGGCGGTGCTGCATCCTCTATGGCATCCGGTCAATCTGACGCAGATCTGGATTTTGCATCCGTACAGCGTGACAACCCAGAAATGGAACGTCGCTGCCAGGAAGTTATCGACCGCTGCTGGGAATTGGGCGATGCCAACCCGATTCTGTTTATTCATGATGTGGGCGCAGGCGGTCTGTCTAATGCAATGCCTGAACTGGTGAGCGATGGCGGTCGTGGTGGTCGTTTTGAACTGCGCGATATTCTGAACGACGAACCTGGCATGAGCCCGCTGGAAGTGTGGTGTAACGAATCCCAGGAACGTTATGTTCTGGCGGTTGCGCCAGACCAGTTGCCGCTGTTTGACGAACTGTGCCGCCGTGAACGTGCGCCATATGCCGTTATCGGTGAAGCGACTGAAGAAAAACACCTGACGCTTAACGACAGCCATTTCGACAACCAGCCGATTGATATGCCGCTGGACGTGCTGCTCGGCAAAACGCCGAAAATGGAACGTAACGTTGAAACCCTGAAAGCGAAGGGCGACGCGCTGGACACTCGCAACATCACCATCGCAGATGCAGTTAACCGCGTATTGCACTTGCCGACCGTTGCTGAGAAAACCTTCCTTGTGACCATCGGCGACCGTTCCGTTACCGGCATGGTGGCGCGTGATCAGATGGTTGGCCCGTGGCAAATCCCGGTCGCTAACTGTGCGGTCACCACCGCAAGCCTCGATAGCTATTACGGCGAAGCGATGTCGCTTGGCGAGCGTGCTCCGGTTGCGCTGCTCGACTTCGCAGCATCGGGCCGCCTGGCTGTTGGTGAAGCACTGACCAACATTGCAGCTACGCAAATTGGCGCGCTCAATCGCATTAAACTCTCCGCAAACTGGATGTCCGCCGCAGGTCACCCTGGTGAAGACGCTGGTCTTTATGAAGCGGTAAAAGCAGTGGGTGAAGAACTTTGCCCAACGCTTGGCCTGACTATTCCGGTCGGCAAAGATTCGATGTCGATGAAAACTCGCTGGCAGGAGGGCACCGAGCAACGCGAGATGACCTCTCCGCTGTCGCTGGTTATCACCGCATTTGCCCGTGTTGAAGATGTGCGCCGTACCGTAACGCCACAACTGCAAACTGAAGATAACGCCCTGTTGCTGATTGATTTGGGCGCGGGCCATAACACGCTGGGTGCCACGGCGCTGTCTCAGGTTTACCGTCAACTGGGCGACAAACCAGCCGATGTGCGCAGTGCTGAACAACTGAAAGGCTTCTTTAACGCGATTCAGGCGCTGGTGGCCGAACAGAAACTGCTGGCTTACCATGACCGTTCCGACGGCGGTCTGTTGGTTACTCTGGCAGAGATGGCATTTGCTGGTCACTGTGGCATGGAAGCGGATATCGCAACTTTAGGTAGCGACCATCTGGCGGCACTCTTTAATGAAGAGTTAGGTGCAGTAATCCAGGTGAGAGCGGCAGATCGCGAAGCGGTTGAGAAAACACTGGCAGACCACGGCCTGGCAGATTGTGTTCACTTCCTCGGTAAAGCTGTTATGGGTGACCGTTTCACGCTGACCGCTGATAAGCACACGGTGTTTAGCGAAAGCCGCACCACGCTTCGCATGTGGTGGGCAGAAACCACATGGCAGATGCAGCGCCTGCGTGATAACCCAGAATGTGCCGATCAAGAGCATGAAGCGAAAGCCAATGACAACGATCCTGGCCTGAACGTTAAGCTCAGCTTCGACATCAAAGAAGATATCGCGGCACCATTTATCGCTAAAGGTGCTCGTCCGAAAGTTGCCGTGCTGCGCGAGCAGGGTGTGAACTCCCACGTTGAAATGGCGGCAGCCTTCCACCGTGCGGGCTTTGATGCCATCGACGTGCACATGAGTGACCTGTTGGCGGGTCGTCGTGGTCTGGAAGATTTCCAGGCGCTGGTGGCATGTGGCGGTTTCTCTTACGGTGACGTACTGGGCGCGGGTGAAGGTTGGGCGAAGTCCATTCTCTTTAACTCACGTGTCCGTGACGAGTTCGAAACCTTCTTCCACCGTCCACAAACCCTGGCATTGGGCGTGTGTAACGGTTGCCAGATGATGTCGAACCTGCGTGAACTGATCCCGGGTAGCGACCTGTGGCCGCGTTTTGTACGTAACCATTCTGATCGTTTTGAAGCGCGTTTCAGCCTGGTTGAAGTCACTTCAAGCCCGTCGCTGCTGTTGCAAGGCATGGTCGGCTCACATATGCCAATCGCGGTTTCACACGGCGAAGGGCATGTGGAAGTGCGCGATGCGGCTCATCTGGCGGCACTGGAAAGCAAAGGTCTGGTGGCACTGCGCTTTATCGATAACTTCGGTAAAGTTACGCAGAATTACCCGGCGAACCCGAACGGTTCACCAAACGGTATCACTGCCGTAACCAACGAAAGCGGGCGTGTCACCATTATGATGCCGCACCCTGAGCGTGTGTTCCGTACTGTTAGCAACTCCTGGCACCCAGCCGAGTGGGGCGAAGATAGCCCGTGGATGCGTATTTTCCGCAATGCGCGTAAGCAACTTGGTTAAGCCTTAATAGAGTCCCTGCTTCGGCAGGGATTTTTTTGTCACTAAAACCCGACATTCACTATTTTTTACTGTCTCCAAATGGAGACGTTTAACTTGTTGATTTTAAAGGTCTGTGAAGTCGGGCTCTATTGGTGTTGCTAAATAGCGACAGTGCGTTCAAAAAATCGCCTATGTTATTCATGTGTGTTATTGCAAATAAACATAATGGAAACATTGATGTATGTAATTTGTAGCAATAGTGGCACATATAATGCATAATACTGCGCAGTGGCTCATTCACCTTCTTATGTCAGCCCCCGCAAGGGTTGTGCTACATAAACCATAGAATGATGCACTCAAGGTGCCTGCCGTCCGACTTTTGATTATTGCCAGTCTTGTACTGCTTTATCATGCTCCGGGCGAAACGTTGAGTAAGGCACCGCCTGATTCCAGAACAAAGGCAGAGATTATTCTCTGCCTTTGTTGTTTCTGCGTTCAAGACTTTAAACTCCCGCCAATCCCCGCTAGCATCAAATTATCCGCAGTCCCAATGAGATAAGTCTATTGAACCAGTGGCATTTTTTCCCGCGATCCTTACGTCAGCTCGTCATGATGGCCTTTTTGCTGGTGCTGGTTCCACTGTTGGTTCTGGCATGGCAAGCCTGGCAAAGCCTTAATGCGCTCAGCGATCAAGCTGCGTTAACGAATCGCACCACGCTGGTGGATGCTCGCCGCAGTGAAGCTATGACAAACGTTGCTCTGGAAATGGAACGTAGCTATCGCCAATATTGTGTGCTGGATGATGCAACGCTTGAGACGGTCTACCAGGGGCAGCGTAAGCGTTACACGCAAATGCTCGAAGCGCATTCCGGTGTTTTGCCTGATAACCATCTTTATAAAGACCTCAGCCAGTCGTTAAACGACCTTGCCAACATACAATGCAAAAATAGCGGCCCAGATACCGCTGCTGCTGCACACCTTGAAAACTTCGCGACCAAAAATGCTGAGATGGTACAAGCGACACGCGCGGTGGTGTTTTCCCGTGGACAGCAACTTCAACAAGAGATTGCCGAGCGCGGGCAGTTCTTTGGCTGGCAGGCACTGGTGTTATTCCTGTTGAGCTTTGCATTGGTCATTATCTTTACGCGCATGATTATCGGCCCGGTGAAAGGTATCGAGAAGATGATTAATTTACTCGGTGAAGGGCGTTCATTAGGTAATTCGGTGTTGTTTAAAGGGCCGAGTGAACTACGTTCTGTTGGGCAGCGAATTGTCTGGCTCAGTGAGCGTCTTTCCTGGCTTGAGTCCCAGCGCCACGAATTTTTGCGCCATATTTCCCACGAATTAAAAACACCACTAGCCAGTATGCGTGAAGGTACCGAACTGCTTGCCGATCAGGTTGTTGGGCCGCTGACCACCGACCAAAAAGAGGTGGTGGAAATTCTTGATAACAGTAGTCGCCACTTACAAAAATTGATTGAGCAGTTACTGGATTACAACCGTAAACTGGCAGATGTCCCACTCGAGATGGGTAAAGTTGAACTGGCACCGCTGGTGGATGTCATTATTGCCGCTCACAGTTTGCCTGCACGGGCTAAAATGATGCGTACCGAGTGTGATATTAGCCCGGTTGCTTGTCTGGCGGAGCCGATGTTGTTAATGAGCGTGCTGGATAATCTCTATTCCAATGCGGTGCACTATGGGTCTGAATCCGGTACCATTTATCTACGAAGCTCGCAGGTGGGTCACTTGCTCTATATTGATGTGGGTAACACAGGTGACCCCATTCCATCCGCGGAGCGAGAGATGATCTTTGAACCTTTTTATCAGGGAAGCCACCAGCGTAAAGGTGCAGTTAAAGGTAGCGGCCTGGGATTGAGTATCGCCCAGGATTGTATCCGTCGTATGCATGGCGAATTGCACCTGATTGATGATGAAACGGCAGATGTCTGCTTCCGAATCGAGTTACCTGTCTTTCCCGAGAACAAATAAAAAATGAAAGCGACTATTTTTCACGTGTTGCGTAACGGCTTAATCCCATGCCTACGCAGCCCAGTTTCAATTCGCCCGCTGTCCGCATTACTTGTGCCATTACTATTGGCGAGCTGTGTTCAGAATACTGTGCCAAAAGATGTTAAACACCCACAACTAGCGGAAGAGCCGGAACAGCAACTGGCCGATTACTTGTCTACGGAGTGTGAGGATATCTGGCAAAACCAGAGCCATGACTCAATGAGTAACCCTCTCTATTGGCTTCGGGCGATGGATTGTGCGGAGCGTTTAGCGCCGATTCAGGCGCGGGCTGAAGCACGTCGCTGGCCATCTGATAGTTGGCGCGACACGTTCAAAAGAGGGATTTTGTTGGCGAATGCCAAAATTAGCCCAACCGAGCGCCGCCGTTACATGGTTAAGCTGGATACGATGACGACAGAAGTGCCTACACAGGTGCGCTCGTTATTCCAGGTCTGGCGTGATGGGCAGGCATCGTTGCTCGCGCTGTCAGATGAACGTACCCGCTACAGCAAACTACAACAGTCGTCAGACAACGAGCTGGATACGTTGCGTGAACAACAGCAACGTCTCAGAGGCCAGCTCAGCCTGACGACTCGCAAACTGGAAAACCTGACGGACATCGAACGCCAGCTTTCCAGCCGCAAACCTGCCGGTGCTGAGTTGCCGGACAATACCAAGCCCGCGCAGGAGGCGAAACCATGACGCAACGTAAGCCTGCAAGACTCCTGTTGGTCGATGACGATCCGGGCCTGCTTAAACTTCTCGGTATGCGCCTGACCAGTGAAGGTTATACCGTTTCCACCGCGGAAAGTGGTGCTGAAGGGTTACGTCTCCTGGGACGAGAAAAAATCGACTTAGTGATTAGCGACCTGCGGATGGACGAAATGGATGGCATGGCGTTGTTTGCCGAAATCCAGAAAGCACAACCGGGAATGCCGGTAATCATTCTGACCGCTCACGGTTCTATTCCGGATGCCGTGGCCGCAACACAGCAGGGCGTATTTAGTTTCTTGACTAAACCGGTTGATAAAGACGCGCTCTACAAGGCGATTGACGATGCTCTCGAGCATACGGTCACTGCCGGTGATGATATGTGGCGCGACACTATTGTTACACGCAGTCCTACGATGCTGCGCTTGTTGGATCAGGCGCGCATGGTGGCTCAGTCGGATGTCAGCGTGCTGATTAACGGGCAAAGCGGAACCGGCAAAGAGATCCTTGCGCAGGCCATTCACAACGCCAGTCCCCGCAGCAAGAAGGCATTTATCGCTATTAACTGCGGTGCATTACCAGAACAGTTGCTGGAATCTGAACTATTCGGCCATTCGCGTGGTGCGTTTACCGGTGCAGTCAGCAGCAGAGAAGGGTTGTTCCAGGCCGCAGAAGGCGGAACGTTATTCCTTGATGAAATTGGCGATATGCCGATTCCTTTGCAGGTCAAATTACTGCGCGTGTTGCAGGAGCGCAAAGTGCGCCCGCTAGGCAGTAACCGCGATCTCGATATCGACGTACGTATTCTTTCCGCTACCCACCGCGATTTACCCAAAGCGATGGAGCGCGGTGAGTTCCGTGAAGATCTGTTTTACCGTCTGAACGTTGTGAGCCTGAAGATCCCGGCCCTGCAAGAACGCGCGGAAGATGTGCCTTTGCTGGCGAATCATTTATTACGTCAGTCAGCCGATCGCCATAAGCCGTTTGTTCGTAGCTTTTCGACCGATGCAATGAAACGCCTGATGGCGGCAAGTTGGCCTGGCAATGTGCGCCAGTTGGTTAACGTGATTGAGCAGTGCGTTGCTTTGACATCCGCTCCCGTTATCAGCGAAGCGCTGGTTCAGCAGGCTCTGGAAGGTGAGAATACTGCGCTGCCTACTTTCGTTGAAGCACGTAACCAGTTCGAGCTGAACTATCTGCGAAAATTGCTGCAAATGACCAAAGGTAATGTTACCCAGGCCGCGCGCGTAGCGGGGCGTAACCGTACTGAATTCTACAAATTACTCTCACGCCATGAACTCGATGCCAATGACTTTAAAGAGTAGTTTGTGGTAGTTTGAAGCCACGATTACTGTAACCAGGCAGCACACTTGAGTTGTGCGGGAACCGGAAATACCATGAAAAAAATTGATGCGATTATTAAACCGTTCAAACTGGATGACGTGCGCGAAGCGCTGGCAGAAGTTGGCATCACCGGCATGACGGTAACTGAAGTCAAAGGTTTTGGTCGTCAGAAAGGGCACACCGAATTGTACCGTGGTGCTGAGTACATGGTGGATTTTCTGCCAAAAGTAAAAATTGAAATTGTCGTCACAGACGACATCGTTGATACCTGCGTGGACACCATTATCCGTACTGCGCAAACCGGTAAAATCGGCGATGGTAAAATCTTTGTCTTTGATGTGGCGCGCGTAGTGCGTATTCGTACTGGCGAAGAAGACGACGCAGCAATTTAATAATTGTATGTCGGATGTCGCTTGCGCTAATCCGACCTACGAAAAGCAGTACTACGGTGGATTAGCGTGAGCGACATCCACCGTGTTTTTTGATCACATCACTTTATGCGGACCAAAACATTCATAATGAATCCGGTCTTGCTCAACACCCAACTTCACCAATTGCTCAGCAGCAAAACGCATAAAACTCACCGGGCCGCACAGATAAAACTGCATATCTGGCGCGCTGATTTTGCTCTCAAGTGCGACTAAATCCATCAGCCCTTCGCTATCAAATTTTGCCTGTGCACGGCAGCTTTCGGATGGTGTGCGATACCAGACGTGGCGCTCAAAGCGTGGCAACTGTTCACCCAGGTGATTCACTTCATCCGCAAATGCATGTACGTCACCATGTTCAGCCGCATGGAACCAGTTCACCTGCGCGCTATGGTCATTTTTCGCCAGCGTATCGAGCATTGACAGCATCGGCGTTTGGCCAACACCTGCTGAAATCAACGTAACCGGCGTTTGTGTGTTCACGTCCATAAAGAAATCACCAGCAGGCGCAGCCAGATGCACTTCATCGCCTACTTGCGCGTGATTGTGTAACCAGCTTGAAACCTGGCCCAAATCTTCGCGTTTCACCGCAATGCGATAGCTTTTGCCATCTGGCTTGCGGGTCAATGAATATTGGCGAATCTCCTGATGCGAGAAGCCTTCAGGTTTGAGCCATACGCCAAGGTATTGGCCTGGTTGATAATCAGCGACCGGTTTGCCATCCAGCGGTTCAAATTCGAAGCTAGTGATAAGTGCGCTCTGCGGCTCTTTTGCCACAATCCGAAAAGCACGTGTCCCTTCCCAGCCGCCATTTTTCGCCGCGTTATCCTGGTAAATTTCAGCCTCACGGTTGATAAATACGCCAGCCAGAACACCGTATGCTTTGCCCCAGGCATCCAACACTTCCTGGCCCGGGCTAAACATTTCATCCAGCGTTGCTAACAGGTGACCACCGACGATGTCGTACTGTTCCGGTTTGATCTGGAAGCTGGTGTGTTTCTGCGCGATTTTTTCTACCGCTGGTAGTAACAGCGCCAGATTTTCAATATTGGTCGCATACGCACAGATGGCATTGAACAGCGCTTCACGCTGATCGCCATTGCGCTGGTTGCTCATATTGAAGATCTCTTTCAGCTCAGGGTTATGGCTGAACATGCGATCGTAAAAGTGCGCGGTAAGTTTTGGGCCGGTTGCTGCAAGCAGGGGAATGGTGGATTTCACAACAGCGATGGTCTGGGCATCAAGCATGGTATAGCTCCTTTTATACCCGTCATACTTCAAGCCGCAGGGGTGTTGGATGCAACTCGAATTATTTAGGGTTTTCTAATTGATGTATTTTAAATGCATCTTATAAAACTCGCCGCCAAAATAAAAGTACTACATTGTAAATGGATACTTACTGAGTCGATTCGGCTCACAGAACGTGAAATTTCTGCATGTTGATGATGAATTAATATCCGCAGAAATAGCTTGCCACTTTTGGCTTCAAACCCTTGCTGGATGCCGAGCCAATCGTTTGCGTAAAAACCTCTGTCAAGACCTATCACCTGATACCAATTCGGTTTACACTGTTGCCCGTTGTTTGAGAGAGCCCTCAAAGCTGTTCGAATTTTTACTGTTAGCTGAGTCTGGAGATGCGAATGTTAAAACGTGAAATGAACATTGCCGATTACGATGCCGATTTATGGCAGGCCATGGAGCAAGAAAAAGTACGTCAGGAAGAGCACATTGAACTGATCGCCTCCGAAAACTACACCAGCCCACGCGTGATGCAGGCTCAGGGTTCTCAGTTAACCAACAAATACGCTGAAGGCTACCCAGGCAAACGCTACTACGGCGGTTGCGAATACGTTGATGTGGTTGAACAACTGGCTATCGACCGTGCAAAAGAGCTGTTCGGCGCTGATTACGCTAACGTGCAACCGCACTCCGGTTCACAGGCTAACTTCGCGGTATACACCACTTTGCTGGAACCAGGCGACACCGTTCTGGGTATGAACCTGGCACACGGCGGCCACCTGACTCACGGCTCCCCGGTAAACTTCTCCGGCAAGCTGTACAACATCGTTCCTTATGGTATCGATGAAAGCGGTCATATCGACTACGCAGATCTGGAAAAACAAGCTAAAGCCCATAAGCCGAAAATGATCATCGGTGGCTTCTCTGCTTATTCCGGCGTGGTTGATTGGGCAAAAATGCGTGAAATCGCAGACATGGTTGATGCCAAACTGTTCGTGGACATGGCACACGTTGCTGGCCTGATTGCCGCGGGCGTTTACCCGAACCCGGTTCCACATGCGCACGTTGTTACAACCACTACGCACAAAACTCTGGCAGGCCCACGCGGTGGTTTAATTCTCGCGAACGGCGGCAGCGAAGAGCTTTATAAGAAACTGAACTCCGCTGTGTTCCCAGGCGCGCAGGGCGGCCCACTGATGCATGTCATCGCGGGTAAAGCTGTTGCACTGAAAGAAGCAATGGAACCTGAGTTCAAAACTTACCAGCAGCAAGTTGCTAAGAATGCAAAAGCAATGGTTTCTGTGTTCCTGGATCGCGGTTACAAAGTGGTTTCTGGCGGTACTGACAACCACCTGTTCCTGCTGGATCTGGTTGATAAAAACCTGACCGGTAAAGAAGCTGATGCTGCATTGGGTCGCGCGAATATCACCGTGAACAAAAACAGCGTGCCAAACGATCCGAAGAGCCCGTTTGTGACTTCTGGTATCCGTATCGGTACTCCAGCGGTAACTCGCCGTGGCTTCAATGAAGCAGACGTTCGCGAACTGGCTGGCTGGATGTGTGATGTGCTTGATAGCATCAACGACGAAGCTGTCATTGAGCGCACCAAGCAAAAAGTTCTCGATATCTGCGCACGTTTACCTGTGTACGCTTAATATCGTCTGACATTGAAACCCCGGCTTGCCGGGGTTTTTTTATTCCTGCTCGTTATTACATCTCATTTAACGCGACTTCTGCGTACAAATACCCAATCCCCATGACTTGCTGTGGCCTGCTTAATTGCCCAAAACTAATCTGTGTGGCATTCATCTTTAATGAGTCGCCGTGATCAAATGGATTGAATCCAATTTGCCTGTCGATAGTTGCGAGCCAGCTGTCACCAAAAGCACAGCTTCTACCATAAAACAGAATCTGATTGATATTCAGGATATTGAGGAAGTTGTACAGACTTAGCCCAATAGCGTTTGCGGCACTTTCGACCCAACGGCGTACTTGTTCATTGCCTTCGTGCCAGGCAGCAATAAGCTGTGTTGAGGTAATCGATTCAGGGTCGAGCTTAGGCGTTCCTGGTTGCGATTTTAACCATATGCGCGCCTGTTTTTTTAACGCACTTAACGAAGCTACTGTTTCCAGGCAACCATAGCGCCCGCAGTCACAAGCCATGCCGTCTGGGTTCACAATGGTGTGACCGATTTGCCCACTGCCATACAAACTGCCGCGATAAATCTGTCCGTTGATGACAAACGATGAACCAATTCCGTAATCGACATTTATCACGCAGAAATCCTGGCGGTTTGCTGGATTTTGCCACTTTTCTGCCAGAGCTAGCATCACACAGTCGTTATCGACTCTTACCGTTACCCCCAGCTTTTCCTCCAGCAGATATTTAATTTCTACCGGCTCACGCCACGGAGCCTGTGGCATGGTTTGCGAAACCCCTGTCACAGGATCGACTTGCCCATGAATAGCCAGAGCGAGATTGATGACTTTTTTCGGCCAGATTTTGCGTTGATTACGCCAGATGTTCTCAACAGCAGTCAGTAATACCTGCGGTGTGGCGGCGTTCACATGGATACGCTCAAATTCCCCTTGCGGTGAAAGCTGTGCGTCGCACAGTTGGCTTTCAATACTGGTGGGGGTGACATTCATGCACAGAATGAAATCGCCATCAGGTGGAATTTGGTAACTGCCGCTGTTAATGCCTCGGTTGCTGAGGTTTTCGCTGGAGTGGCTCAGTTTGCCATCGCTCACCAACTCCTCAAGGATCTTACTCACCGCTGGAATGGACAGCCCGGTGTACTGCGCAAACTGCGATTTACTTAGCCGCTTATGCTGCCAAACCAGTTTCATAATCGTCTGGCGGTTAAGTTGGCGCACGCGTTGATTATTCAGCCCTGAATTATGCATTTCACTAAACCCCGTTAACTTTATTGTGTGAGCATTAAGCGCTCTAAGCCGTAATGAGTTCTCTACACTGCAAACATAACGTATTTCACTGTTATTTGTTTACTGGAGAGGCGAAATGTACGGAGCCGTTAGCGTCTGGCAAGAGACGATTGCTTTACCCACCTGGACTACCGGTGCGGAAGACCCGAATCCTATGTTTCTGGAGAACCGTGTCTATCAGGGATCTTCAGGTGCTGTTTATCCTTACGGTGTTATTGACACACTTACTGGCAATCGCGAGATGCGTGATTACAACGCGGTGTGGATTGAGAACGACTTTATCCGCGTAATGTTATTGCCTGAGCTGGGAGGCCGTATTCATCGCGCCTACGACAAAGTGATGGAGCGCGACTTTGTTTACTACAACGAAGTGGTGAAACCAGCTTTGGTTGGACTGGTCGGGCCGTGGATTTCCGGTGGTATCGAATTTAACTGGCCGCAGCATCATCGCCCAACTACTTTCATGCCGGTAGATGTGACTTTCCAGAAACATGACAACGGTGCGCAAACCGTCTGGCTCGGTGAAGTTGAGCCAATGCGCGGCCTACAAGTGATGACCGGCTTTACGCTATATCCAGAAAAAGCGCTGATTGAAATTACCGGAAAAGTATTCAATGGCAACGCCACGCCGCGTCATTTCCTGTGGTGGGCGAACCCGGCGGTAAAAGGCGGTGATGATCACCAAAGCGTATTCCCGCCCGATGTCACGGCGGTATTCGATCACGGTAAACGCGATGTTTCCGCTTTCCCGATGGCCCACGGCACTTACTACAAAGTTGATTATTCCGCAGGCGTGGATATCTCGCGCTACAAAAATATCCCGGTACCAACCTCGTATATGGCGGATAAATCAGATTACGATTTTGTTGGCGCCTACCATCATGGCGAGCAGGGCGGTTTATTACATATTGCGGACCACCATGTTTCACCGGGTAAGAAACAATGGTCATGGGGAAACTGTGATTTCGGCCAGGCCTGGGACCGTAATCTAACCGATGAAAATGGTCCTTATATTGAGTTGATGACCGGTGTGTTTACCGATAATCAGCCCGATTTCACCTGGATTGCCCCTTACGAAGAAAAAGTCTTCGTCCAAAACTTCCTGCCATACAGCCAACTTGGCACTTTGCAAAATGCCAACACTCAGGCGGCGATAAAACTCGAACGTCTCAACGGTGAACTACATCTCGGCGTGTACGCCATTGCGCCGTTGGTTGGTGTGACGCTGGAAGTTGAATCGGCAGGAAACACACTGTGGAAAACCACGCTTTCTCTGCAACCGGCGCAGGCGTGGCAGGAAACGGTCAACGACACCTGGCCGCAGCGTCTGACGCTCAATCTGCGTGATGCGCAGGGCTCACTCATTCTCAGCTATTGCGAACATGTCCCTGAAGATTTACCACTTCCACAACCAGCAAGCGTGCCCGCTAAACCGCATGACATCACCAATTGTGATGAGCTGTATTTTATCGGACAACATTTGGAGCAATACCTCCATGCCAGTCGTTCAGCATTAGATTATTACCAGCGAGCGCTGGCATTAGATCCCGAGGATTACCGCTGCAACGTGGCGCTCGGCCAGCTTGAATTTAACCGTGGCAACTGGGAGCTTGCTGAACAGTACGCAGATGCGGCATTGAAACGCGCACATCGTCTGAATAAGAACCCGCAAAACGGTGACGCAAGTATGTTGCGCGGTGCTGCCAAAGAGAAGCAGGGCGAGCTCGACGGCGCATTTGATGATTATTTCAAAGCAAGCTGGAGTGGCAACTGCCGCGATGCTGCATTCTACGCGCTTGCACGTCTGGCGCTGCGTAAGGAGGAGGCTTCTCAGGCACTGACTTTGGTAAACCAAAGTCTGAAATTTAATGCCAGCAATAACCTGGCGATGGGGCTGAAAGCGTTGGCACTGCATCAAACGGGTGAATCACAAAAAGCACTCGACTGGATTGCGCAGCAGCTTGAGGAATACCCGCTGAGCTATGTTCTGCACTACGCTCGCTGGACCATCACGCAAACTGAAACGGACCGCGCCGAACTGCTGCGTGTCACTGGCAAACGCGGCGTGAACGCAAGTGTGTTAGCTGGCTGGTTGGTGAGTATTGGTAAAGACTCGGCGGCGAAAGATCTACTCAAAGTGCTCGATTCGCAAGAAGCGATGCCGCTGTTATGGCAAGCCTCTCTTGAAACTGACCACGCCCTGCAACATGCGTTTGTGCAGCAGGCGCAGGAACGCTTTGCTCGTAAAGTGCGCTTCCCAAATACCCTGGATGAAGTGCAAATGCTGCAACGACTGCCACACGACGGTTTTGCGCAATACCTGCTCGGCTGTTTCTGGTACAGCAAACGCCGGTATAACGAGGCGGTTGCCTGTTGGCAATTTGCCGCGCAACAACTTCCCGAGTTTGCTGCAGTACAGCGTGTGTTGGGGATTCATGCCTGGAATAAAACACACGATTTAAGGCTCGCCGAAAGCTATCTGCAACGAGCGGTTGAACTTGAGCCCGATAACGCCCGCTTCCTGTTTGAACTCGATTATCTGCAAAAACTTAACGGGCGCGCTACCGAGCAGCGTTTGGCGAATCTCGCAGCTCGTCGTGATGTGGTACTTAAACGCGACGACCTCACCGCTGAATTGTTGAGCTTGTGGAATATTCACGGTGAAACTGATGCGGCGGCGCAAGTCCTGGCACGGAGAAAGTTCCATCCTTGGGAAGGTGGTGAAGGCAAAATCACCGGGCAGTATCTAATTAACCTGCAATATCGTGCGCTGGAGTGCATTGCCAATAAACAGTTTGGCGAAGCAGAAGAGTTACTTCAGCAAGCGCTCAGTTACCCGGAGAACTTAGGTGAGGGGCGTTTAGTCGGCCAGAGCGATAACGATATTTGGTATCTGCTCGGCTGGTGCGCACAGCAACTCCAGCAACCGGAGCGTGCTCAGCTTTATTTTGAACGTGCGCTGGAAGGGGGCTCCACTCTGGAAGCCGGGCGTTACTACAACGACCAACCCGTCGATTACCTGTTCTACCAGGCGATGGCGCTGGTGCGCACAGGTGACAAAGAGCAGGCTCAACAGCAATTCCGTAGCTTTATTACCTGGGCTGATGAGCACTTTAACGACCCGTCTGAACCCGATTTCTTCGCCGTATCGCTGCCAGATTTGGTCGCGCTGGATGGTGATCGTCAGACTGCACACCAGCAACACTGCCTGTTTGTCGCAGCCCTTGGGCATCTGGGATTAGGGGAACACTCCGAGTTCGAAGCAGCATTGAAAGCTTTACTGTCACAAAACCCGGCACACGACAAAGCACACTTGCTGCATTTGGCAATGCAGCGCGGCGTCTTTGCCTGAGCGCTGAAATAACAATAAACGGCGGGAAATAAATCCCGCCTCCTCTGTATCTCTACAAAGTGAGGAATAACAATGAAAACTGTGCAGACACAACTACGCATGGGGTATGTATGGACTATCTGTCTGGTGGCCGCCTGTGGCGGTTTGCTATTCGGATATGACTGGGTGGTAATTGGTGGCGCCAAACCCTTCTACGAAGCTTACTTTTCAATAACCGATCCCGCTCAGTCCGGCTGGGCGATGAGTTCCGCATTGGTAGGTTGTATTTTCGGCGCGCTGATTTCCGGCTGGTGTGCAGACCGGTTCGGGCGCAAAACACCGCTTATCATGTCGGCGATACTGTTTACTGCATCGGCCTGGGGTACGGCGATGGCCAGTAACTTCGATATGTTTGTGGTTTATCGCATCGTCGGTGGCGTAGGGATTGGTCTCGCATCAGCATTAAGCCCGATGTATATCGCGGAAGTGAGCCCGGCTGAAAAACGCGGCAAGTTTGTTGCTATCAACCAGCTAACCATTGTGATTGGCGTACTGGCAGCACAGCTTATTAACCTGTTGATTGCCGAACCGGTTGGTACCGCGGCGACCATGCAGCAAATTACTGAAAGCTGGAACGGGCAGGTTGGTTGGCGCTGGATGTTTGGTGCAGAACTGGTTCCGGCGCTGGCGTTTTTAGTGCTGATGTTCTTTGTCCCTGAATCGCCACGCTGGCTGGCACGTGCCGGGAAAAATGAACGCGCTCACCAGATGCTTAAACGCATCGGTAACCAGAAATACGCCGACGACACCCTGAATGATATTTTGCAAACGCTGAACAATGACACGCAAAAAGTTTCCTGGAGTGCGCTGTGGCAGCCGCAGGTGAAGCCGATCATTATCATCGGGATGGTGCTGGCAGTGTTCCAGCAGTGGTGCGGGATTAACGTGATCTTTAACTATGCGCAGGAAATTTTTGCTTCCGCAGGTTTTGATATCAACAGCACGCTGAAATCCATCGTCGCGACGGGTTTGATTAACCTGATCTTCACCCTCGCCGCACTGCCGCTGGTGGACAAAATTGGCCGTCGCAAGCTGATGCTGTTTGGTGCTGCGGGGTTGACCATCATCTATGCATTAATTGGTGCAGCATATGGTCTCGGTATTATGGGGCTGCCGGTGTTGATCCTCGTTCTGGCGGCGATTGCGATTTATGCCCTGACATTGGCACCTGTTACCTGGGTTCTGCTATCAGAAATTTTCCCTAACCGTGTGCGTGGTCTGGCGATGTCCTTAGGCACCCTGGCGTTATGGGTTGCCTGTTTCTTGCTGACGTATACCTTCCCGTTATTGAACGCCAGTCTCGGGGCTGCGGGTAGTTTCCTGTTATATGGCGTGATTTGTGCGGCAGGCTTTGTCTATGTGCGCCGTTATGTTCCGGAAACTAAAGGCGTGAGCCTGGAAGCGCTGGAAAAACGTATGGCAGACCAATACGGTGCAGCGGCAAAAGTGCGTGCTGAAAGAGCGGCGCACTGAGTTATGGAAAGTCTGAAACTCGAAAATGAACACTTACGTTTAACCGTCGCCCCGCAAGGGGCGGCAATCCTCAGCCTGGACTCGCTAAAGCACCAGCAACCGATTCTTTATACAGCTGAAAAAGCATTATTCCCGATGCTACCGCTGGCAAACCGAGTCGCAGGGAATTGCTTTCGGCTACACGGAGAAATGGTCACACTGCCGAAAAGTCCGGTCGATGAACAATTTTTTCTCCATGGGGATGGCTGGCTGAAAAGCTGGCAGGTCGAAACCGAGGATAGTAAGCAGATTGTTTTAACGCTGGATAGTCAGCATGAGTGCGGGTTTGATTATCACGCGCGGCTGGTTTACCGGCTGGAAGATAAGCGTTTTATCGCGGAGCTTCAACTCACTCACCGGGGAAGTAAGCCGATGGTTTATGGGCTGGGTTTTCATCCCTTTTTCCATCTCACACCCACGACACACGTGCAGTTTGGAGCAACGGGCTTCTGGCCTGAAGGAGAGAGTCACTTACCTCTTGAGTGGAGTGACCAACTGACGGCACAAACCAATTTCATCACGGCGAAAATTCCGGACAACCACTGGCTGAATGTTGGCTATTCCGGTTGGAACGGTTTGGCGTTGATTGAATCTGGTGACCTGCTTGTGCAGCTAAAATGTTCCACGCCGTACTTGATGGTGTTCCGTATGGCAGACGAACCATTTATTTGCCTTGAGCCACAAAGCCACCCGGTGAATGCCCATAATATGGCCGGGCAGCCGGGTTTGGTGTTGTTGAGGCAAGGGGAGACGACACGGTTGCAGATGGAAGTCGTTGTTTTGTAGTGAGCGGCAGTTTTGTGTCGGATGACCATACTATTTCAACGTGTTATTAGTCTGTTAATGATTGCTTGCATGCCAGCCAGTGCTCGGACACACTAACGCCTCCAAAACGGGAGGGATCATGGTTTTGCATTCAACGCGCTGGCTGGCGCTCAGTTATTTTACCTACTTCTTTAGCTACGGGATTTTCTTACCATTCTGGAGCGTATGGCTCGCTGGAGTAGGACTACCGCCTGAAACCATCGGGCTGTTATTAGGGGCAGGATTAATCGCCCGTTTCCTCGGCAGCTTGCTGCTGGCACCTCGAGTTACCGACCCCTCCCGACTTGTCTTTGCACTCAGAATCCTCGCCTTACTCACATTACTTTTCGCCGTCGCATTCTGGTTTGGGCAAACCGCCACCTGGCTTTTGATTGTGATGGTCGGTTTTAACCTGTTCTTCTCACCGTTGGTGCCGCTTACCGATGCGTTGGCCGGAACCTGGCAGCGTCAAATCACCATGGATTATGGTCGTGTGCGCCTGTGGGGATCGCTGGCGTTTGTGATTGGCTCCGCCATGACGGGCAAGCTGGTGAGCATGTATAGCTACCAGGCAATTCTGGTGCTGCTGAGTATTGGTGTCGCGTCGATGTTAATCGGCATGATGCTGCGCCCATCCGTGATGCCGCAAGGTGAAACTCGCCATAAAGAAGGTGCGGGTTGGCCTGCGTGGAAGAAACTGGTGCTCGGTTCATGGCGATTCCTGGCCTGCGTGACATTACTTCAAGGCGCACACGCGGCTTACTACGGATTCAGTGCGATTTACTGGCAAGGAGCGGGTTATTCCGCGTCGGTTGTTGGGTATCTGTGGTCGCTGGGTGTTGTTGCGGAAATTGTGATTTTTGCTCTGAGCAACAAGCTGTTCCGTAACTGGAGTGCGCGTGACTTGCTGCTGCTTTCTGGTGTGACTGGAATACTACGCTGGAGCCTGATGGCGTATACGACCGATTTGCCGTGGCTGATTGCTGCGCAAATCCTTCACTGCGGCAGCTTCACTGTTTGCCACCTGGCGGCGATGCGTTATATCTCGGCTCGCGAGGGTAACGAAGTCATCCGTTTGCAGGCCGTCTATTCAGCGGTAGCAATGGGTGGTGGTATTGCCATTATGACGATGTTCTCCGGCTACCTTTACCAGCATATGCAGGGTGGGGTGTTCTGGATTATGGCGTTGGTGGCCGTTCCTGCATTGTTCATTCGGCCACGTCCGATCTCATATTGCGTTAACACTCAATAATCTTACGGATCTGCTGCTGCTGGTGTTCACCCAGCGGCAGCGTTACGTGAATCAGTGGCGGTGAGTAAAGTGGCAAAGTGGTGGAGTAGGGTGTAATCACCAACACCACTTCTTTCGGCGCTCCCTCTTTTTGATAGCTGTGAATCGTCAGATGTTTAATATTGAGCGGCAGTAACGTGAGCTCGCGCAGCTGCTGTTCAATACTCTGTTCAAGTTCAATGTTGTTGCCAGTGAGCAGCAAAACCTGCTTTTCATGCAGATCATTTTCCTGCATCAGCCACGCTCCGAAGATCACCGCCACCAGTCCCACTTCTTCATCTGAAAAACGCATTTCAAAATGGTTTTCAAAATCATTGAACGCTTCACGTGTGGTGCGCATCAGGCGTGGGTAAAGACGAGTTATTTCTTCCGGTAGGCTGTTATCAATCCCAATACCGAACTGGCAACGATCCAATGCCTGAGCAAGATGGATGTAGAGCTGGTCGCTCAGGCCTTGTTCATCGCTAAAGGACATACCCGCCAGCTCGCGAAAGCGCGCAATCATTCCGAAAATGGCCGAGCGTAAGCGTAAATCTTGCTCATGATTGTCACGAATCGGGTCGGGAGTACGTAGTAACTGGAATAATAGCGCCAGGAATAATTGCTCGTTTTCGTTGGCTGATTGCAGCACGCGACGCTTCCAATGGCGGGCAATCTCAAGTGCCGCCACAAACTCCGGGCGAATTTGTGTCCACGCGCGTTGTTGCTCGGTGAATTCTGGCGTGATCCCGGCATGGTGCTGGTGCAAGCAGTACTGCAAAAACAGTGTTAAAAATTGCACATCACGGCTATCAAATTGCCTTTGCAAGCGTCGTGCGCAAAGCCCGATCAGCGCCTGGAGGTTCTTCTCGTCATATAACGCGGTCAGAATTCCTTGCTGTTTAAGCTGTATTTTGAGCGCCGGGGTAAAATGCTGCTGCACAAAGTGTGGGCACAAACGCAATGCACGGCGTAGCCAATGCAATAAGCACAGACGGCGGTTTAAAGGCGTGCCCTCAATCCGATAGCTACCATCCTGTTGCGTGATAAGCCTCAGCCGGTGATAGCGCTGGATTTCATCACCTGTGTCGGCTATATCTTGCAGGGCTTTGGTGTCATCGACCCCGTTGAGTCTTGCGAGGATCTCAGGAGTGACGGTTTGGCCCGGTATGTATAGCAACAAAAGCAGGTGGCAGCGGCGCTGCGGACTGGAGAGTACAGATGGTGGTGGGGAGAGCAGTGTCATCATCCGCATAACCGAGTCAAAGTAATTAATGCTAAGAGTAGCTAAACCTTTTGTCGTAGAGAGTCACATTTGAGCTTTTTAATTACGTAATTCTGACTGGCTCACAGAATTTTAAGCTTGAGAGAATAATGAGCAGGAAAATGTGTAACAGAATTGCGTTTTTCGCCTTAAATAGCGTGCTTTTTAGCCCGGTGGCTTTGGCACATCCACATAGTTTTATCACCCTTGTGACGACGGTGATGACCGAAAACGACCAGCTTACTGGCCTTAAAATGCAGTGGACGATGGATGAAATCACTTCAGCAGATCTACTGTATGACGCAGGGAATGCCAAACCGGACTCGCCAGTGTGGAAGAAGTTGGCAGCCGAAGTCATGGCCAATGTTTTAGGCCAGCATTACTTCACCGAATTCTGGCATAACGGTAAAAAAGTGACCTTTAATAACCTGCCACCAGAGTATGGCCTTGCACGGGTAGGGCACCAGGCAGTATTGACCTTTGTTTTACCCCTTGCACATCCGCAGCCATTGAAGGGGCAGACGTATCAGTTTGCGACGTTCGACCCGACCTATTTTGTTGATATGAGTTACGACAACTCCAGTGATGCCAAATTGCCGAAAACATTAGCCTCACTTTGCAAAATCTCAGTGAAAACCCCGCAGCCGAACGAAGATACGCTGGCCTTCGCACAATCGCTGGATAAAGCCGATGCCCCTCCCGAAGATATGGAACTGGGTAAACAGTTTGCTCAACAGGTGATATTGCAATGTCAGTAATGCCTTCAGCTAAACCCCATTCACGCCGTTGGCTTCACCTGTGGCCGCTGGCATTTTTCCTGCTGGTTTGTGCAGGAGCACTTTACAGCTTGTGGCATTACTGGCCGCAAATCCTCATTGAAAGTGCGATGTGGCAGAAATCGATTAACCAACAAATGAGCACCCTCCTGCGTGAGGTTGCCGAGAACCCTACCCGGGCGGGTTGGTCATTGCTGTCATTTAGTTTTGTTTACGGTGTGCTTCACGCATTGGGGCCAGGCCATGGGAAAATAGTGATTACGACCTGGCTTGCGACACATCCTTCGCGCCTGAAAAGCAGCCTTAAATTGACGTTTGCAGCATCTTTATTGCAAGGAGTGGTGGCGATTGGGTTGGTAACGGTAGTGCTGGGGATTTTGGCTCTGCCTTCGCGCCAATTGCACATGAGCAGTTTTTGGCTCGAAAAGGGAAGCTATTTGCTGGTGGGTGTTTTAGGTGTGATGTTGTGTGGTCGAGCCCTGGGTAAATTGCAACGTGTGCTGCGAAAACCGAAGCGTTTCACTTCATTCACGCCTCATCATGTACATGATGAAAAATGTGGCTGTGGCCATCAGCATTTACCCACGCAGGAACAGCTTGCATCAGGAGAAGACTGGCGTGCCCGAATGATGATTGTTTTATCCATGGGTATGCGCCCATGCTCTGGGGCAATTATGGTGCTGCTGTTTAGCAAAGTGATTGGCGTGTATAGCTGGGGAGTGTTGTCGACGCTTGCGATGGCTGCAGGTACATCTATTACCATTTCTGGCCTGGCTTTTTTAGTCCACGGTTTCCGTCAGCTTGCGGTACGCATTAGCGGGAATAAAGCACCCGTTTTATGGCGGCAAGTCGCCTGGGCGACACTGGCATTTGCAGGTGGTGGAATTTTAGTATTAGCAGCAGTGGTGATGTGGCTGAGTGCTCAACCGGTAATGCGAGGGATACGACCGTTTTAATTGAATGCCTTCCCGACGGGAAGGCATTTTCCGAGATTAACGCTTCAGCGCTTCGCTCAGTTCATCACGCATTGTTGCCAGCATCGCTTTAACAACACGTGGGTTACCTGCAACGATGTTGCCGCTGGTCAGGTAGTTGTGGCCGCCGGTGAAATCACATACCAGGCTACCAGATTCGCGAGCAATCAGTTCACCTGCTGCGAAATCCCAAGGCTTCAGGCCAATCTCGAAGAAACCATCAACACGGCCAGCCGCAACGTATGCCAGATCCAGAGCAGCAGAACCGGTGCGACGGAAGTCAGCACACTGCGTGAACAGTTTGGTCATGATGTTCATATAAGGAGTAGCGTGTTGCTTCAGTTTGAACGGGAAGCCAGTTGCCAGAATGGTGCCATCGAGGTCGCGTGCATTGCTGCCGCGCAGACGGTAACCGTTCAGCTGTGCGCCTTGACCACGAACAGCTGTGAACAGCTCATTACGCATTGGGTCATAAACAACAGCAACTTCGGTGCGGCCCTTAACACGGACAGCGATAGATACAGAGAAGTGTGGCAAACGTTTGATGAAGTTTGAAGTGCCATCCAGAGGATCGATAACCCATTGCACATCCTGCTCGGTACCCGCAAGTTCGCCTGATTCTTCAGCGATAATGGTGTGTTGCGGGTAGGATTTGCGGATAATTTCGATAATCAGACGCTCGGCGTCTCTATCTACGTTAGTCACAAAATCGTTACTCCCTTTTTGACTCGCTTCTACAGCGTCAGGGGTTTCGTAGTTCTTGACAATTAAATTGCCCGCCTTGCGCGCTGCGCGCACGGCGATGGTGAGCATCGGATGCATCGGTCTCTCTCTGGATGTTAAAGAACGGGAAAACGCGGCGGAGTATAGCAGAGCGTTCGGAATATGTCCCAGGGTTATGATAGGATATCGCGATAATCTTTTCAGGCTATGAGTCAACGATGCTGCAAAACGTACGTATAGTGCTGGTTGAAACCTCCCACACCGGCAACATGGGCTCCGTAGCCCGTGCAATGAAAACCATGGGGCTGACAAATCTGTGGTTGGTTAATCCACTGGTGAAACCTGACTCTCAGGCAATCGCGCTCGCTGCGGGTGCCAGTGATGTTATTGGCGAGGCGAAAATTGTTGATACCCTCGACGAAGCCCTGGCGGGTTGTAGTCTGGTGGTAGGAACGAGCGCTCGTTCACGCACGCTGCCATGGCCGATGCTCGACCCACGCGAATGTGGTCTAAAGACCATTTCTGAAGCGCAAGATGCGCCAGTGGCGATTGTGTTTGGCCGTGAACGTGTTGGTTTGACCAATGACGAATTGCAGAAATGCCATTATCACGTCGCGATTCAGGCTAACCCGGAATACAGTTCACTGAACCTGGCGATGGCGGTACAAATCCTCGCTTATGAAGTGCGCATCGCCTGGCTTGCTACACAAGAAGAAGGCAAAGAAGCGGTCGTTGTTGAAGACCAGACTCAGTATCCATCGGCTGACGATCTCGAGCGTTTTTACGTTCACCTGGAGCAAGTATTGCTGAAAACCGGCTTTATTCGCACCAGCCATCCGGGCCAGATTATGAGCAAATTACGCCGCTTGTATAACCGCGCACGCCCGGAAACTCAAGAACTTAACATTCTGCGCGGCATGCTTTCTTCTATTGATAACGAGAAAAAATCCGGCAAATAATACTTGAGTAAATTACTAGGTTAAATAGTTGACCAATTTACTCGGGAATGTCAGACTTGCGACCTGCTATGTGACAATCACATTTATAAAAAACCCCCGGTTCGAGGGGCGATTTGAGGTTAAGTAAGACATGAGACTGACATCGAAAGGACGTTATGCCGTGACCGCAATGCTTGACGTTGCGTTGAACTCCGAATCAGGCCCGGTACCGTTGGCTGATATTTCTGAACGTCAGGGAATCTCTCTCTCCTACCTGGAGCAGTTATTCTCCCGTCTGCGTAAAAATGGCCTGGTTGCCAGCGTACGTGGTCCAGGCGGTGGTTATCTGCTGGGTAAAGAAGCAAACAGCATCGCAGTTGGCGAAGTTATCAGTGCTGTAGACGAATCTGTTGATGCCACGCGTTGCGCGGGCAAAGGCGGTTGTCAGGGTGGCGATAAGTGCCTGACTCACGCGCTGTGGCGCGACCTGAGCGATCGTCTGACCGGTTTTCTCAATAACATCACCTTGGGTGAACTGGTGAATAACCAGGAAGTGTTGGACGTCTCTGGCCGTCAGCAAAATGAAAACCATCGTAGTACGCGCTCTCAAGACGCAATCGACGTCAAACTGCGCGCCTAATTTACCCGTCATATTTCGGGTTGCAACTATGTTGGCCGCACTTGTTCACCCCAGTCACTTACTTGATGTAAGCTCCTGGGGACTCTCAAGTTTGCCGCCTTGCTGCAACACGAACTATTTAGGGTAAAAATAAAATAGATTTCAGAATCAGGCCGGGGTGTCACACCCCGTCAAAAAGGTCGTTCATTCAGCCAGTTGCCTGATTCATTGCATTGAGTGATGTACGGAGTTTAAGAGCAATGAAATTACCGATTTATCTCGATTACTCTGCGACTACGCCGGTTGACCCGCGTGTTGCGCAGAAAATGATGCAGTTTTTGACTATGGACGGAACCTTCGGTAACCCGGCTTCTCGTTCTCACCGTTTCGGTTGGCAGGCGGAAGAAGCTGTTGATATCGCCCGTAACCAAATCGCTGAACTGGTTGGTGCAGACCCGCGTGAAATCGTCTTTACCTCCGGTGCAACTGA
This sequence comes from Buttiauxella cochleicola, assembly GCF_021283185.1. Classification (NCBI taxonomy): domain Bacteria; kingdom Pseudomonadati; phylum Pseudomonadota; class Gammaproteobacteria; order Enterobacterales; family Enterobacteriaceae; genus Buttiauxella; species Buttiauxella cochleicola. Next base: position 125,905 of record NZ_JAJSOS010000012.1, on the reverse strand, counting down.
ATCTGATAACCTCGCCATCAAAGGTGCGGCTAACTTCTATCAGAAGAAAGGCAAGCACATCATCACCGTTAAAACCGAACACAAAGCTGTGCTGGACACTTGTCGCCAGCTTGAGCGTGAAGGTTTTGAAGTGACTTATCTGGCACCACAGAGCAACGGTATCGTTGACCTGAACGTGCTGGAAGCTGCGATGCGTGACGACACCATTCTGGTTTCTATCATGCACGTGAATAACGAAATCGGCGTGGTGCAAGATATCGCGGCAATCGGCGAAATGTGCCGTGCGCGTGGCATTATCTATCACGTGGATGCGACTCAGAGCGTGGGCAAACTGCCTATCGACTTGAGCACCCTGAAAGTTGACCTGATGTCGTTCTCTGGTCACAAAATTTATGGCCCTAAAGGCATCGGCGCGCTGTATGTTCGCCGTAAACCACGCATTCGTATCGAAGCTCAGGTACACGGTGGCGGTCACGAGCGCGGTATGCGTTCTGGTACTCTGCCTGTTCACCAGATTGCTGGCATGGGCGAAGCTTACCGTATCGCGAAAGAAGAGATGGAGACAGAAATGTCCCGTCTGCGCACGCTGCGTAACCGTTTGTGGAACGGCGTGAAAGATATGGAAGAAGTCTATCTGAATGGCGACCTGGAAAATGGCGTGCCAACTATCCTCAACGTGAGCTTTAACTACGTTGAAGGTGAGTCACTGATTATGGCTCTGAAGGACCTCGCGGTTTCTTCCGGTTCTGCCTGTACATCAGCAAGCCTCGAGCCATCCTACGTGCTGCGCGCACTGGGCATGACCGACGAACTGGCTCACAGCTCTATCCGTTTCTCTTTGGGTCGTTTTACTACTGAAGAAGAGATCGACTACACCATCGAACTGGTACGTAAGTCCATTGGCCGTCTGCGCGAACTTTCTCCACTGTGGGACATGTTTAAGCAGGGCGTGGATATTAATTCCATCGAATGGGCTCATCACTAATCGTTCGTTTCGAACGTCGATATCGGATTCAGGAAAACTAAAAATGGCTTACAGCGAAAAAGTAATCGATCACTACGAAAACCCACGCAACGTTGGTTCTTTTGATAATAGCGATGATAACGTCGGCTCCGGCATGGTGGGTGCACCTGCTTGTGGTGATGTGATGAAGTTGCAGATCAAAGTCAACAATGAAGGTATTATTGAAGACGCTCGCTTCAAAACCTACGGCTGTGGCTCTGCCATCGCTTCCAGCTCGCTGGTGACCGAATGGGTCAAAGGTAAATCTCTGGATGAAGCGCAAGCCATCAAAAACACCGACATTGCAGAAGAACTCGAACTGCCACCGGTGAAGATTCACTGCTCAATCCTGGCAGAAGACGCGATTAAAGCGGCTATTGCGGATTATAAAAGTAAGCGTGAAGCTAAATAGTCTTTTCAAAATAATTTGAGTTGCAGCCAACGCCGCTGCAGCTTAAAGAATGAAGAAAAATCAATTGAGGTTGTTGTATGTCGATTACCCTTAGCCACAGCGCTGCCGATCGTGTGAATGCCTTCTTAGCTAATCGCGGTAAAGGATTTGGTCTGCGTTTGGGCGTTCGTACTTCAGGCTGCTCCGGCATGGCTTATGTTCTTGAATTTGTTGACGCACCGATGGCAGAAGACACCGTGTTCGAAGACAAAGGCGTGAAAGTGGTCGTCGATGGTAAAAGCCTGCAATTTTTGGACGGCACCGAACTCGACTTCGTGAAAGAAGGTCTGAACGAAGGGTTTAAATTTACTAACCCGAACGTAAAAGATGAGTGCGGCTGCGGCGAAAGCTTCCACGTCTGATTTCAGCTCATACCCCACGCCTGTGGGGTATGGCGCTTTACCACCATGTTAACCCTGAGTCTGTTATGGATTACTTCACCCTCTTTGGGTTACCGGTAGGCTTCACCCTCAACAAAGAGCTGCTGGCTACCCGTTACCAGGAGCTGCAACGCCAGTTCCACCCTGATAAATACACCAGCCGTCCACAAGCGGAACAACTGCTTGCGGTGCAACAATCTGCGACCATTAATCAGGGCTGGCAAACGCTGCGCCATCCATTGCCACGTGCCGAGTACATCCTTTCATTAAACGGTTTTGATCTGGCGAATGAACAGCATACCGTGCGCGATACCGCGTTTTTGATGGAACAACTCGAATTACGCGAAGAGCTTGATAACATCGAGCACGCCAAAGACAGCGACCGCCTGGAATCCTTTAGTGCCAACGTGAATGCGATGGTGAAAACCCGCATGGCGCAAATGGTGCAGCAACTGGACAACCAGGAGTGGACGCAAGCGGCGGATACTGTGCGTAAACTTCGTTTTCTCGATAAACTGCGCAGCCAAATAGAACAACTCGAAGAAAAGCTGCTCGATTTTTAACTGGAAGCTCAATATGGCGTTATTACAAATTAGTGAGCCGGGTCTGAGTGCGGCACCTCATCAGCGTAAGCTGGCGGCGGGTATCGACTTAGGCACCACCAATTCACTGGTTGCAACTGTTCGTAGCGGGCAAGCTGAAACGCTGCCTGACCATGAAGGGCGTCATCTGCTCCCTTCTGTGGTGCACTATCAGCAACAAGGCCTGAATGTGGGCTGGGACGCGCGTGCGCAAGCCGCAACAGACCCGGCAAACACCATCAGCTCCGTAAAACGGCTTATGGGGCGATCACTTGCTGATATCCAGACGCGCTACCCGCATCTGCCTTATTCATTCAAAGCGAGTGAAAACGGCCTGCCGATGATCGACACCCCGGCCGGGCTGCTGAACCCTATTCGTATCTCATCCGACATCCTTAAAGCCCTTTCCGCACGCGCAACCGAAGCGTTAGAAGGCCAGCTTGATGGCGTGGTGATTACCGTTCCTGCGTATTTCGACGATGCACAACGTCAGGGCACTAAGGACGCAGCGCGTCTGGCTGGCCTGCATGTGCTGCGCCTGCTCAATGAACCGACCGCAGCGGCTATCGCCTACGGACTGGACTCAGGCAAAGAAGGCGTTATCGCGGTTTACGATTTGGGCGGCGGTACCTTTGATATTTCCATTCTGCGCTTAAGCCGTGGCGTGTTTGAGGTGATGGCAACCGGCGGCGATTCTGCGCTGGGCGGCGATGACTTTGACCACCTGTTAGCCGACTGGCTGCGTGAGCAAGCCGGCGTGGCTGACCGTAGCGACGACCGTGTGCAGCGCCAGTTGCTGGACGCCGCGATTGCCGCCAAAATTGCCTTAAGCGATGCCGAAACTGTCACAGTGGAAGTAGCTGGCTGGACTGGCTCCGTCACTCGCGAGCAGTTCAACGAGCTGATTGCAGCGCTGGTAAAACGTACTTTGCTGGCCTGCCGCCGCGCGCTGAAAGATGCAGGCGTGGACGCTGACGAAGTGCTGGAAGTGGTGATGGTTGGCGGTTCTACCCGTGTGCCATTGGTGCGCGAACGTGTCGGCGAGTTCTTTGGCCGCACGCCGCTGACCTCCATTGACCCGGATAAAGTTGTCGCCATCGGCGCGGCAATTCAGGCGGATATTCTGGTGGGCAACAAGCCTGACAGCGAAATGCTGCTGCTGGATGTTATCCCGCTGTCGCTCGGCCTCGAAACCATGGGCGGCCTGGTTGAGAAAGTCATTCCACGTAACACAACTATTCCAGTCGCACGTGCGCAGGACTTCACTACCTTTAAAGACGGCCAAACGGCAATGTCGATTCACGTGATGCAGGGCGAGCGCGAACTGGTACAAGATTGCCGTTCATTGGCACGCTTTGCACTGCGCGGTATTCCGGCGATGCCTGCGGGCGGGGCGCATATTCGCGTTACCTTCCAGGTTGATGCTGACGGCTTATTGAGTGTTACCGCTATGGAGAAATCCACCGGCGTTGAAGCCTCTATCCAGGTGAAACCTTCTTATGGCCTGAGCGATGGCGAAATCGCCAGCATGATTCAGGACTCCATGAGCTATGCCGAGCATGACGTGAAAGCGCGCATGCTCGCAGAACAAAAAGTCGATGCGGCCCGCGTGCTGGAAAGTTTGCAGGGTGCATTAGCTACAGATGCTGCGCTGTTGAGCGGTGCAGAACGCGCAGATATCGACGCGGCAATGGTGGCACTCCATGCTGCTGCTGCCGGTGAAGACATTGATGCGATTGAACAAGCCATTAAAAACGTAGACAAACAAACACAGGATTTTGCCGCTCGTCGTATGGATGAATCAATCCGTAAGGCGCTGAAAGGCCACTCCGTGGACGAGGTTTAACATGCCAAAGATTGTTTTTCTGCCTCATCAGGATTTGTGTCCAGATGGCGCAGTTTTGGAAGCGAATGTCGGTGAAACCATTCTTGATGTTGCGCTGCGCAACGGTATTGAGATTGAACACGCCTGTGAAAAATCCTGCGCCTGCACCACTTGCCACTGTGTGGTGCGTGAAGGTTTCGACTCCCTGGCTGAAAGCACGGAAGACGAAGACGACATGCTGGACAAAGCATGGGGTCTCGAACCTGAAAGCCGCTTAAGCTGCCAGGCGCGTGTAACGGATGAAGATCTAGTGGTTGAAATGCCACGTTACACCATCAACCATGCACGTGAGCACTAACAGGAGTAGCTTATGGGACTGAAATGGACCGATAGCCGCGAAATTGGTGAAGCTCTGTATGACAGCCGTCCAGATCTTGATCCAAAAACGGTACGTTTTACCGATATGCATCAGTGGATCTGCGAACTCGAAGATTTTGACGACGAGCCCAGCGCATCCAATGAAAAAGTTCTGGAAGCTATTCTGTTAGTCTGGTTAGATGAAGCGGAATAAAAATCAACGGGCTGCCTCTGGCGGCCCGTTTTTCTATGAAGCATGAGCTGAAAAGTATAAGGAAAAGAAAATGTCAGAAGCCATGAAAATCACGCTATCCACGTCGCCTGCCGATGCGCGTTGGGGCGAAAAAGCCGCGTATAGCATCAACGACGAAGGGATTACCCTGCACCTGACAGGCAAAGATGACCTGGGGCTAATCCAACGTGCGGCACGTAAAATTGACGGTCAGGGTTTGAAGTACGTCCAGCTGGCGGGTGATGGCTGGGATGTCGAGAAAAGCTGGGCATTCTGGCAGGGTTACCGTGCGCCAAAAGGTACCCGTAAAGTGGACTGGGCTGTACTGAACGACGAAGAACAAAAAGAACTCAATAACCGCCTGAAAATCATTGATTGGGTTCGCCACACCATCAACACACCAGCCGAAGAACTCGGCCCAGAGCAACTTGCTTCTCGCGCGGTTGACCTGCTGTGTGATGTCGCCTGCGACAACGTTTCTTACCGCATCACCAAAGGCGAAGATCTGCGCGAGCAGAACTATATGGGTATTCACACTGTTGGCCGTGGTTCGGAGCGCCCACCAGTACTGCTGGCACTAGATTACAACCCAACCGGCAACCCGGATGCACCGGTTTATGCCTGCCTGGTCGGTAAAGGTATCACCTTCGATTCCGGTGGCTACAGCATGAAGCAAAGCGCGTTCATGGATTCCATGAAATCCGATATGGGCGGCGCTGCCACCATTACCGGCGCACTGGCGTTTGCTATCACTCGCGGCCTGGACAAACGCGTGAAACTCTACCTGTGCTGTGCTGATAACCTGGTAAGCGGTAACGCCTTCAAATTGGGTGACATCATTAAATATCGCAACGGCAAAACCGTTGAGATCATGAACACCGATGCGGAAGGCCGCCTGGTGTTGGCTGATGGCCTGATTGACGCTTGTGCACAAAAACCAGAACTGATCATCGACTGCGCAACCTTAACCGGTGCGGCGAAAACCGCATTGGGTAACGATTACCACGCGCTGTTCAGCTTCGACGATGGGTTGGTAAACCGTTTGATGGAAAGCGCTGCGGCAGAAAACGAGCCATTCTGGCGCTTGCCGCTGGCTGAGTTCCACCGCAACCAGCTGCCGTCTAATTTTGCCGAGCTGAACAACACCTCCAACGCGTCTTTCCCTGCGGGTGCGAGCACGGCTGCCGGGTTCTTGTCCCACTTCGTGGAAAACTATCACGAAGGTTGGCTGCACATTGACTGCTCTGCTACTTACCGTAAAGGTGCGGTTGAGCAGTGGTCTGCTGGTGCAACCGGCATTGGTGTGCGTGCGATTGCGAATCTGTTGACTGGAAAGTAACGTTACCTCAAGTTAATGTCGGATGTCGCTAACGCTAATCCGACCTACGAAGGTAATGAAAGCAGTTGTAGGGTGGATTAGCGAAGCGACATCCACCATATTGCTGGTAAGCGAGCGGTGGATAGCACTCCATTTATCTACCCAACAAATTTTCATTCTGTTTTCCCCTGGAACCACCATGTCAGAAGCAAAAAACGAACTCGAAACCCTGCTTGAGCAGGCCGCCACTGAACCTGCTCATCGCCCGGCATTCTTCCGCGTGTTACTGGAATCCACCGTTTGGGTACCGGGAACCGCCGCTGAAGGCGAGGCCATTGACGCGGATAGTGCCGTTGAATTGCAACACTGGGAAAAAGACGATGGCACCTCAGTCATTCCGTTCTTCACTTCTGTTGAGGCGCTGCAACAAGCCATCAGCCACGAGCAGGCATTTGTCGTAATGCCAGTGCGCACCCTCTTCGAGATGACGCAGGGCGCGACGCTGTTTCTGAACGCTAAATTGCCAACTGGCAAAGAATTCACCCCGCGTGAAATCACCCATTTAATCAGTGATGAAAGCGACCCGTTAACTCAGCAAGAAGTGCTGGATGGTGGGACTTCTTTGCTGCTTTCCGAAGTGGCTGAACCGCCAGCACAAATGGTCGACTCCCTGACTACGCTGTTTAAAAACCTGAAAACCGTGAAGCGTGCGTTTATCTGCTCCATTAAAGAACGTGCAGACGAGCAGCCGAACCTGCTAATTGGCATTGAAGCAGAAGGGGAAATCGAAGCGATTATTCGCCAGGCGGGAAGTGTCGCGTCCGATACCTTACCGGGCGATGAACCGGTTGATGTTTGCCAGGTCGTAGAAGGCGAGAAAGGTATTAGCCACTTTATGATGGCTCACATCACACCTTTCTACGAACGCCGTTGGGGAAGTTTCCTGCGCGATTTCAAAACCAACCGCATTATTTGATGGTTTATGCTGTTGCCTGCAACAGCAGTAAATCAATCAGCATCACCAGATTCGACTCAAAAGACGTAATGCCTGCGGCTTCGGCCGCATAGTGAATCGCCTCGTCGTACAGTGCAAAATGCACGTCAGCCAGCCCTGATAAACTGTTTGGCGAAGCTCGCGTAAATGCCACAATCGACATTCCCACATTTTGCGCAATTCGCGCCTTATCCAACACCTGCTCAGTTTCACCGCTACGAGAAATGGCGATGAATACTTGATACTTCGAGGCATTACTTAGAAATATTCCCCGGCTATCGCCTGGCCCGGAAATAAAGGCAGTTTTTCCCAGCACCTGAAGTTTCTTTGTCAGATATTCCGCGAACAAATAAGAAAAACCAGCACCGTACAAAAAGAAGCTCTCTTTTTCGCGTAGCAATGCGGCGAACTGCGCCATTAATTCCGGCGTTACCCAACGGAATGTCTGGCGGTAATTATCGACAAACTGATCAAATAAAACCGGCAGTGCGGAAGCAGACTGGGCCGGCTGGTTAGCAATATGCGGAGTGCTGGAAAGTAGTTGCTTACAGTGCCAGATAAACTCGCTAAAACCGCTAAACCCTAGCTTTTGGCACAGGCGCATGATGGTCGCGCTGGAAACAAATGTCGCCTGGGCCAGTTCCCGCACCGTGATATTCCCCACCAGCAGCGGGTGGTTGGTCAGATGCGAGAGCACGCGATATTCAGCGCGGGTTAAAGATTCCCCGCGCTCAAGAAGACCAGCCAGTCGGTTGTCCATTATGGCGTTTGAGCAGGTTCGACAGGTAAATCTGCGCGTGCGCCCCATTCACTCCAGGAACCGTCGTACAGTGAAACACCGTTAACGCCCAGCGTGGTTAACGCCAGCACCACAACTGCGGCGGTAACGCCGGAGCCACAACTGGCGATAATCGGTTTTTCAAAGCTCACGCCCTGACGGGTGAAGATTTCATTGAGATCGTCAGTGGTTTTCAACTGGCCATTTTCAACCAGATCGTTCCACGGCACGTTGAAAGCACCAGGAATGTGCCCACGCCGTAAGCCGGGGCGCGGCTCGTCAACTTGCGCGTTAAAACGTGGAGCAGGGCGGGCATCAACAATTTGCGCAGTGCCTTCATGGCTAACCAGCAGAACATCGGTCAGGCGCTTAATAACCATTGGATCGAAATTCACGTCGAATTCACCTTCCGGTAATTTAACGTCACCCTGCTGTAGAGGCAGTTCTTCGCGCTGCCAGTCGGCCAGGCCGCCTGCAAGAATCGACACATTTTCAACACCGAAAGTACGCAGCATCCACCATGCTCGCGGTGCGGAGAACAGGTTGCCTTCATCGTAAACAACCAGATGTTTATCACTACTGATACCCAGCTCTCGCATGGCGACTGCAAAGGCTTCAGCACGCGGCATCATATGCGGCAGAGGGCTGGTGTGGTCAGAAAGGGCTTCAATATCGAAAAATATCGCGCGTGGCAGATGGCCAGCACGGTATTCGCCAGCGATATCCCGATGCTCCTGGCCTGGAGGCAACATGCGAGCATCAATAATCTGGATATTCTCATCATTAATATGTTCTGCGAGCCAGTCGCCTGCAACGAAGAAAGAAGTGGACATGGTTGCCTCCGAATGATTATTCACTATCGGATTGTCGGTGTTTTTTACCCAACCGACAAGCAACCATATCCACCGCTGCGAGGTGTCTCGTATTTATACCCGTCAGACTTCAAGCTGCAGGGGTGTTGGCTGCGCTCACTTACCCCAGTCACTTACTTAAGTAAGTGACTGGGGATAAGCTCCCTTGCCGCCTACCTGCAACTTGAATTATTTAGGTTACATCACAAAACTAAACCACTTTTTCGCCATCTTTCCATGCTTGTTGTAGTTTCGGCCAGTAATCGCGATTGGCTTCAATCATATCGTCGAGAATCGCTTTCGCATGCTGCATGGTTGGCACGGTGCGGTTAAGCGTAAACGCCTGTAATGCCTTCTCGTAACTGCCTTCGATGGTCGCTTCAACCAGCAGTTGTTCAGAGGCTAACTGCTGCATCAACAATGTCTGGTGGAACAGAGGAACCGCACCCATGCGTACCGGTTCTGGCCCTTCTGAAGTGATATAAGCTGGGACTTCAACCATTGCGTCATAAGGCAGGTTTGCAATCGCCCCTTTGTTTTCCACAATCACCAGATGGCGCTGGCGTAAATCAAAGGCCAGTGAACAGGCGACATCAACAATAAAGGCACCGTGTACGCCGACATGGAATGCGTCAGGCAAAATCCCGGTTTGCTTATATTCAGCGGCGGCAGAAAACAGTTTCTTCTCGCGCCCATCCATCACTTCGTTGGCACGAGTGTAATCAGGGTTTTGGTGCTCAACGATATCGTTTGGCATCAGGTAATACTGCAAATACGGGTTCGGCAGATATTCCGGGAAATGGTCCATAATCGGCTTAATGTGACGCCAGGTTTTCACCCATGACGGGTCGGAATGCTGCGGATCGGTTTGCGCGGCATCTTCTGTCAGCAGGCCAAACTTAGCGATATGGCGACGCAGCTCTGGCAGGCGGTCTTCACCATCAACCAGCACGCGGGTAAACCAGCCGAAATGGTTCAGGCCGAAGTAATCAACTTCGAGCTTGTGGCGATCAACTCCGAGGATGGCACCCATATTGCGCATTGCCGCAACCGGCATATCGCAAATATTTAAAACGCGAGCTTTCGGGCGCAGACGGCGAACCCCTTCAGCAACAATTGCCGCCGGGTTGGAATAGTTCACAATCCACGCTTTTTGATGGGCGTAACGCTCAACAAAATCACATAACTCGACCATCGGCAAAATGGTGCGCAAACCATATGCCAGCCCGCCTGGCCCGCAGGTTTCTTGCCCAACCACACCATGGCGTAGTGGGATTTTTTCATCCTGCTCACGCATCTTGTATTGCCCAACGCGCATTTGTGCGAAGACAAAATGGGCACCACTAAACGCCACTTCCGGGTCTGTAGTAACAGTGAATTTTATGCTTTGGCTATGGTCGCGAATGACTTTCTCAACCACCGGAGCAATGACTGACTGGCGCTCGCCATCAATATCGTAAAGGCGAATTTCAGATAACGGGAAATCGGCCAGGCGCACCATCAGGCTTTTAACAATGCCCGGCGTGTAAGTACTTCCGCCACCGGCAATGGACAAAATAAATGGGGGTTTAAACATCATTGACTCCTTTAGAGAAACGTCTCTACTGCTTCACGCATTTTTTTGACATGCAGCCCGTAGACCACCTGAACGTTATTACCTTGTTTAATCACCCCTTTCGCACCCGTTGATTTGAGGCGGGGTTCATCGATAATTGACACATCGCGTACCGTAACGCGCAGACGGGTGTAACAGTTGTCGACCACTTCAATATTCGCGCGGCCACCGAGGCCTTCGACAATCGCTTCACCCAAGCCATCATTGCTGCCTTTGGCTTGATATTCTTGTTTGCTATACAGTTTTGTCTCTTCTTCATCGCTTTCACGGCCTGGTGTTTTCATATCGAAACGACGAATCAGGAAGCGGAACACCAGGAAATAGATAACCGACATCGTCAGCCCGACGGCGATATACATCGGCCAGTTGGATTTTTCAGTGCCAAGCGGCAGGTTATAGAGAATGAAATCGATAATACCGTTGGCACCGATGGCGTGAACGCCCAGCAAATAGAACAGCATCATGCCGATGCCGGTCAGTACCGCATGCACGCCAAACAACAATGGGGCGACAAACAGGAAGGAAAACTCCAGTGGCTCCGTGACCCCAACCAGCATGGATGTCAGCGCAGCCGGGATGAGAATCGCTTTGGCCGCAGCTTTGCGTTCGGGTTTCGCCGTCATATACATGGCGAGTGCTGCCGCAGGGAGGCCGAACATTTTGCTGATTCCACGGGCGTCCCACACCACAGTGCTGCTCAGTTGATGCACGCTCGGGCAGGCCATTTCTGCAAAGTAAATATTGCGCGCGCCCTGGTAAATATTGCCGCAAACATCGGCCGTACCGCCTAATTCGGTATACAGGAATGGGGTATAAACAAGGTGATGCAGGCCCGTTGGTACCAGAATGCGTTCCAGGAAACCGTAGATGGCTACGCCAAACGCCCCGGCACCTTTAATCGCCAGCGCCAGTGCGCTGATGCCATGTTGAGCAAACGGCCAGAGTTCGCTCATCACTACGCCGAGTAACATTGAAACCGGCAGCATAATAATGGCGACAAAACAGTGACCGGAGTAAATCGCCATCGCACCAGAAAACTGTACGCTGGAATAGCGGTTGTATAAGTATCCCGATAGTGCGCCTGTGAGGATCCCAGCGAAAACGCCCATCTCAAGCACCTGGACACCCAACACCATGCTTTGCCCTGCGGCACGCATTTGGTCGGCAGGAGCCAGTTCGCCTTGAAGCTGTAACGTTACGTTCATCGCATTAATAAATACGATAAAAGTAACCAGACCAATTAATGCAGCATATCCTTTGTCTTTGGCCGCCAGACCAATGGGGATGCCGACGCCAAATACCAGCGCCAGGTTCGCCAAAACCGATACCGCTGATTTGGAGATGAGAACGCCCGTGTGTTGAATAGAGGAATGGCCAAGGAACGGTAAATATTCGGCCAGGTTGCCATTGCCCAATACATTACCAAACGCGATAAATAAACCGACGATGGGTAAAATAAGCACAGGCCCGTAGAGTGATTTTCCGAAGTTTTGTAGAGCGTTAACGGCACTTTTCATTTAGCAATCTCTTATTATCACTTTGGCTAAACACCGCGTTGAGGCAGCGACTCAGAGCGAAATGTAGCAAGGAAAAAGGCATGCGATCCATCTATCTTATTGTTTTAAAAACAAATGACTCAGAAGGTAACATGTAACCTTTCAGGCTGTGATCGCGCTTGCACTTTGACACGGTTTACTGATGAAACCGTTGCACGATGCCAGCTTCCCTTTGCGAGTGAGTACGCAATGCAGAATTTGGATACTTTCGTTTTTCTGATGAACCCGCATAATAGTTGTAGAACTTGGTGATTTAATGGGCCTTATCGGCCAGGGATAAAAATGAGATCAATTCGTCTGGTAGGACTGGCTGCAACGCTAATGGCTGCATTGGCGCTTACGGGCTGTGACAATAACGACAAATCAAAACCGGTGGCGAAGAGCGAAACTTCCGCTCAGCAACAGGTTGCTGCCCCTGTTAAGCCTGATGCCTCGCAGCTCGAAAAACTGGCGAAGGATTCTGCGGGCAAGCAGCTGAAATTGCTTGATGCCTCTGAAGTACAGCTTGATGGCGCAAGCACGTTGGTCCTCACATTCTCTATCCCTTTAGATCCCAACCAGGACTTCTCCCGGGTGGCGCATTTAGTCGATAAAACCAGTGGGAAAGTTGATGGCGCGTGGGAGCTTTCAGCCGACCTTAAAGAATTGCGTTTACGCCATCTCGAGCCGAAACGTGAACTGATTTTGACCGTTGATAGTGGGCTGCTTGCGCTCAATAAAGCGACATTCGATAGTAATTTTGAGAAGCAAATTTCAACCCGTGATATTCAACCGAGCGTTGGTTTTGCCAGCCGGGGGTCATTACTTCCCACTAAAGTTATTGCCGGTTTACCGGTCATGGCGCTCAACGTCGATAAAATTGATGTCAATTTCTACCGCATAAAAAGTGAATCACTAGGTTCCTTTATTAGCCAGTGGCAATACCGAAACTCAGTATCTAATTGGGAATCAGACAATTTATTAAAACTTGCTGACTTAGTTTACAGCGGCAGGTTCGATCTTAATCCTGCGCGTAATACCCGTGAAAAACTATTGCTACCGTTAGGCGAGATTAAACCGCTGCAACAGCCAGGCGTTTATATCGCGATTATGAATCAGGCGGGGCATTACAGTTACAGTAACGCGGCAACGTTGTTTACTTTGAGTGATATCGGGGTGTCAGCGCATCGTTACCATGACCGCCTGGATGTGTTTACTCAAAGCCTTGAAAATGGTGCTGCACAATCAAATGTCGAAATCACGTTGCTTGATGAAAAAGGGCACACGCTGGCACAGGCTAAGAGTAATGGCGATGGTCACGCGGTGCTTGAAAAAATAGAAAAAGGCACGTTGTTGCTGGCGAGAACAAGCGAGCAGACTACGATGCTGGACTTAAACCGCCCGGCGCTGGATCTGGCCGAGTTTAACATTGCTGGAGAACCCGGTTTCAGTAAGGAGCTGTTTATGTTTGGCCCGAGGGATCTCTACCGCCCTGGGGAAACAGTACTGTTGAATGCATTGTTACGTGATAGTGATGGGAAGGTATTACCAGCGCAGCCAGTAAAACTGGAAGTTGTAAAACCTGATGGTCAAGTCGCCAGAACGCAGGTCTGGAAATCAGAAAATGGCTTATATCAGTTCAGTTATCCGCTAAGCCAGGATGCACAAACGGGTAATTGGCAAGTGCGTGTAAATACGGGTGATAACCAGCCACGTATTTGGGCTTTTAAAGTTGAAGACTTCATGCCGGAGCGTATGGCTCTGAACATCACAAACCAATCGCAATCCATTGGCCCTGATGAGTCTGTGAGCTTCCAGATTGCCGGGCGGTATCTCTATGGTGCACCAGCCTCGGGGAACAGCTTGCAAGGGCAATTGTTCCTGCGTCCATTACGTGAAGCTGTATCGTCCTTACCAGGTTTCCAGTTTGGCGACATCAACGAGGAAAACCTCACCCGAAATCTTGATGAGGTTCAGCTTCAGCTTGATGAACAAGGCAAAACAACGGTAAGCACCGATAGCCAATGGGCAGATGTTCACTCTCCGTTACGGCTGGTGCTGCAAGCCAGCTTGCTGGAATCAGGTGGCCGTCCGGTAACACGCCGTGCTGAGCAAGCTATCTGGCCTGCTGAAGCACTGCCAGGCATTCGTCCTCAATTTGCTAGTAAAGAAATCTACGATTACCGCACTGACAGCACACGAATCCAACCGATAGTCGACGAGGACACGAACGCTGGTTTTGATATTGTTTATGCCAATGCTAAAGGTGAGAAACTGGCGGTTTCTGGTCTTGATGTGCGTTTAATTCGCGAACGTCGGGATTACTTCTGGAACTGGGAAGAGGGCCAGGGCTGGCAGTCGCAATACGATCAGAAAGATCTCGTAGAGGCTGAACAAAAACTGGATCTTGCCGCAGGTGAAACGGGCAAAGTGGCTTTCCCGGTTGAGTGGGGTTCCTACCGTCTGGAAGTTCGCGATCCTGACACTAATATCGTCAGCAGCATTCGCTTTTGGGCAGGCTACAGCTGGCAGGACAACAGCGATGGAGAGGGGGCTGTGCGCCCTGACCGTGTAACGCTGAAAATTGATAAACCGAGTTATAAGCCTGGTGACACCATCAATCTGCATATTTCTGCTCCGGCGGCTGGCAAAGGCTATGCAATGGTTGAATCCAGCGATGGCCCGCTGTGGTGGAAAGAAATTGATGTTCCGGAGAAAGGTCTGGATATCGCGATTCCGGTCGATAAAAGTTGGCAGCGGCATGATCTCTATCTCAGCACGCTTGTTATTCGACCTGGGGATAAGAGCCGCGCCTCCACGCCAAAACGTTCTGTTGGGATTTTGCATCTGCCACTGGGAGATGAAAGTCGCAGACTGGCGCTTTCTTTAGAAGCACCAGCCAAAATGCGTCCGAATCAAAACCTCACGGTAAAAGTAAAAACCAAGCCGATTAACGGTGAAATGCCAAAGCAAATTCATGTGCTGGTTTCAGCTGTTGATAGCGGCGTACTGAATATTACCGACTATAAAACCCCAGATCCGTGGGAAGCCTTCTTTGGCCGTAAACGTTATGGAGCGGATTTATACGATATCTATGGCCAGGTTATTGAGGGTGAAGGGCGGCTTGCAGCTTTACGTTTTGGTGGTGATGGCGATGAAGGTGACGAATTAAGCCGTGGCGGTAAAAAGCCGGTAAACCATGTCACTATCATTGCTCAGCAAGCTCAACCTGTACAACTGGATGAAAAGGGTGAAGGTACTGTCACGCTCCCTATTGGTGATTTTAATGGTGAGCTACGGGTAATGGCGCAAGCCTGGACCGATGACCATTTTGGTAACAGTGAGGAAAAAGTTGTTGTTGCGGCTCCGCTGGTTACTGAACTTGCAGCACCACGCTTTATGGCCAGTGGAGACAGCAGCCGCCTGGCTATGGATCTCACCAACCTGACAGACCAACCTCAACAACTCAGTATTAACCTGAAAACTACCGGCTTGATTGCGCTGAACTCTGCTTCAGTGCAATCCGTGACGTTATTACCAGGTGCGCGTAAAACCGTGTTTATTCCGGTTCGTGCATTGGACGGTTTCGGTGATGGGGAATTAACAGCACAAATTACTGGGCTTAGCTTGCCGGGTGAAACTTTTGCCGCACAGCAAAAACAGTGGAAATTAGGTGTCCGTCCTCCGTTCCCGGCGCAAAACATCAACAGTGGTGCGGTGCTTGCAGCGGGTGAAGTGTGGGATATTCCACCGCAGCATATTTCCGGCCTGGCACCAGCAACACTTGAAGGCCAGTTGCTATTGAGTGGTCGGCCGCCGCTAAACCTCGCCCGCTATATTCGTGAACTGAAAGCCTATCCATATGGCTGCCTGGAACAGACGACTAGTGGGTTGTTCCCGTCGCTTTATACCAACCAGGCACAGTTAGCAGCTCTGGGTATTACAGGAACTAGCGATGAACAGCGCCGCGCTGCAATCGACCTGGGGATTGCTCGCCTGCTGGATATGCAACGCGACAACGGCAGTTTTGGGCTATGGGATAAAGAAGGGCCAGAAGAATACTGGCTAACAGCGTATGTGACCGATTTCCTTGTTCGTGCGAGTGAGCAGGGTTATAGCGTTAATACTGATTCGCTAAATAAAGCTAACCAGCGCCTGCTACGTTATCTCCAGGATTCCGGAGTTATCGCTTTACGCTACAGCGATGATGCTGCTGCCAGTAAATTTGCTGTTCAAGCGTACGCCGCTCAGGTATTAGCCCGTCAGCAAAAAGCGCCATTGGGTGCCTTGCGTGAACTTTGGTTGCGCCATAGCAGCGCTCGTGCAGGCTTACCGCTGGTACAACTTGGTGTGGCATTGAAGTTGATGGGGGACGCACCACGAGGCGATGAAGCTATCAAGTTAGGTTTGCAAACCAGTCGTAGCGACGAGCGTATCTGGATGGCAGATTATGGCAGTGAGTTGCGTGACAAAGCGATGATGCTGAGCCTGCTGGAAGAGAACAAATTGCTACCAGAACAGCAGAATCAATTGCTGATGGACCTCTCTAATCTTGCATACAGCCAGCGCTGGCTTTCCACGCAGGAAAGTAATGCGTTGTTCCTGGCGGGTCGCAACTGGCAAACGGCGAAAGGGGATTGGCAGTCACAGGTATCTTTTGCAACCGATTCATTATCGGGTACTCAATCAGTGACTCGTAATTTGTCCGCTGAACAACTCGCTGGCCTACAGATTACTAATACCGGGACGGGTAATCTCTATCTTCGATTGGATACGGTTGGTTTTCCGCAGCAGGCTCCAGCGCCTTACAGCAACGTGTTGCATATTGAGCGCCATTTCCTTGATGCGAAAGGCAACAGCAAGTCGTTGTCAGAATTGAAAAGTGGTGAACTGGTGATGGTCTGGCTGGATGTATGGGCAGATAAAAATGTGCCTGATGCACTGGTGGTCGATTTGTTGCCTGCCGGGCTTGAGTTGGAAAACCAGAACCTTTCTGAAAGCAGCGCCAACCTGAGTGACAGTGATAGCCAGGTTCAGGGTCTGTTAACCCAGATGCAGCAGGCGGATATCCAGCATATGGAGTTCCGTGACGATCGCTTTGTTGCCGCGTTACCGCTCAATGAAGGGCAGCATGCGACCCTGGTTTATCTTGCTCGCGCTGTGACTCCGGGAAGCTATAACGTGCCGGTTTCGCAAGTGGAGTCGATGTATGTACCTCAGTGGCGGGCAACAGGAACCAGCACCGGCATGCTGACTGTTCATCCGTAACTGGCAAGGCAAAATGCTAAAGCCATTTCGCTGGCGGCATCGCTATTTCCTGGTGGTGCTGCCAATTATTTTATGTCTGGGGATTTGGCTGGCAGACAAGCTTTGGCCGCTGCCGCTTTCTCAGGCTAATCCCGCTCGAGTTGTCGTCGCGGCTGATGGTACTCCATTGTGGCGTTTCGCTGATGAGAACGGGATCTGGCGCTATCCGGTTACGTTAAACGATGTTTCACCTCGTTATCTCGAAGCCTTAATCAACTATGAAGATCGCTGGTTCTGGGATCATCCGGGAATTAATCCTCTATCGATTTTGCGTGCAGCCGGGCAGGATTTGCTTAGCGGCAAAGTGATTTCCGGTGGCAGTACATTGACGATGCAAGTCGCCCGCTTGCTTGACCCGCACCCTCGTACATTTGGGGGTAAAATCCGCCAGGTTTGGCGCGCTTTGCAACTCGAATGGCATCTATCGAAAGAACAAATTCTCACGCTCTACCTTAACCGCGCACCGTTTGGCGGGACGTTACAGGGAGTGGGGGCTGCCAGTTGGGTTTACCTCGGAAAATCCCCGCAACACCTGAGTTATGCTGAAGCCGCTTTACTGGCGGTTCTTCCGCAAGCACCAAGCCGTTTGCGCCCGGATCGCTGGCCTGAGAGAGCTCAAGCCGCACGTAACAAAGTTCTTATGCGTATGGCTGAGCAAGCCGTCTGGGAGCCACAGCAGGTAAAAGAATCTCTCGAAGAACCGGTATGGCTGGTGCCACGGCAAATGCCGCAATTGGCCCCGTTGCTTTCACGCTATTTGGTGAATCGCAGCAAAGATCAGAAAATAACGACGACGCTCGATGCGCCATTGCAGCGCCAGTTGGAAGAACTGGCACTCAACTGGAAAGCTCAGCTCCCGCCTCGCTCATCAATGGCGATACTGGTCGTCGATCACACCACGATGGAAGTGCGTGGCTGGGTAGGTTCAGCCGATATCACCGATCAAAGCCGTTTCGGGCACGTCGATATGGTGACTGCCATTCGTTCGCCCGGATCGGTGCTGAAACCCTTTGTTTATGGTCTGGCGCTGGATGATGGGCTGATTCACGCCACGTCATTGTTACAGGACGTGCCGCGCCGCTTTGGTGATTATCGGCCAGGGAATTTTGATACCGGTTTTCATGGCCCGGTGAGTATGAGTGAAGCGTTGGTGCGTTCGCTTAATCTCCCGGCAGTTCAGGTGCTAGAAGCGTACGGCCCTAAACGTTTTGCCGCGCAATTGCGGAACATTGGTTTGGATTTGCGCTTCCCGCAAGGCAGTGAACCTAATCTCTCGCTGATCCTTGGCGGCGGCGGTGCGCGTCTTGATCAGATTGTCGCCGCATATAGCGCTTTTGCTCGCCATGGTCGAGCCGCGCAGTTACGTTTACAGCCAGAGCAACCATTAGTCGAACGCCCCTTGATGTCGGCTGGTGCTGCCTGGATTATTCGCCGCATTCTTGCGGGAGAGGCGCAGCCGCAGCCCGATGCCACATTGCCAGCAATCGTGCCTTTAGCCTGGAAAACAGGCACCAGTTATGGATATCGAGATGCGTGGGCAGTTGGAATTAATCCACGTTATGTGATTGGTATCTGGACAGGGCGCCCGGATAGCACACCGGTTGCGGGGCAGTTTGGCTTAGGAAGTGCTGTACCGCTACTTAATCAGGTTAACAACTTACTACAAGCCAGTTCCGCGGTGCAGCAGGCGCGTCTGCCGGTTGACCCTCGTCCGCCTTCTGTTTCCGAAGGGCAAATTTGCTGGCCGGGTGGGCAGAACTTGCCAGCCACAGACCGTAATTGTCGGCGCAGATTAACGGGCTGGTTACTCGATAACAGCGAGCCGCCCACGCTTGAAGCACCGGGCCAGGAAGGGATACAGGGGTTAAGAAAGGTCATCTGGTTAGATGAACAGGGAAAACGCGTGGCTGCTGATTGCTCGGGAGCCAGACAGCAGATTATCTCTTTGTGGCCGCTACCGCTTGAACCATGGTTACCGATAAGTGAAAGACGTACGGCCCGTTTGCCGGAAGTGTCAGAACAATGCCCGCCCCAGCAGAAAGATGAAGTTACGCCTTTATTGTTGTTAGGGGTTCGCGAGGGCGCTATTTTGAAGCGTCTTCCCGGTGAGTTGCGTTTACCGCTTCGTTTAAGTGCTCAGGGAGGACAGGGCGATCGCTGGTGGTTTTTGAACGGTGAACCGGTCAATGGAAATATTAGCGGAATCGCACTAAATCTGGATAAACCGGGAGCGTACCAGGTTTTGGTTCTTGATGAAGCTGGGCAGATTGCCGCGGCTCATTTTGTATTGCAGTAGAGCATTAGTCTAATTTTTAGGCGTTTGCCTTAAAAATGTTGCCGATATTCATCTTATTTTAAAAAAATGTTACCCGCATCCATAGGCAACGCGAGACTTGCTCATTATAATCGGCGCCAAATCATAACCGGTAATCCCTACAGGGTCCGGGCAAACAGAACAGACACAGAGGTAATCATGGCTATTGAACGTACTTTTTCCATCATCAAACCAAACGCGGTGGCAAAAAACGTTATTGGTAATATTTATGCTCGTTTTGAGTCCGCAGGGTTTAAGATTGTTGGTGCAAAAATGCTGCACCTGACTTCTGAACAGGCTCAGGGTTTCTATGCTGAGCACGAAGGCAAGCCTTTCTTCGACGGTCTGGTTGCATTCATGACTTCCGGCCCAATCATGGTTAGCGTACTGGAAGGCGAAAATGCCGTTCAGCGTCACCGTGACATCCTGGGTGCAACAAATCCGGCTAACGCTTTGGCTGGTACTCTGCGTGCAGATTACGCTGACAGCTTCACCGAAAACGGCACTCACGGTTCTGATTCTGCTGAATCTGCTGCGCGTGAAATCGCTTATTTCTTCGCGGAAGGCGAAGTTTGCCCACGCACTCGCTAATAAGCATTAACTGTTAAGCGACAGTTACATTTTATTTGTATGTACGTCGCTTTCAGCCATGGCTTCTGTGCCATAGAATTTGTACAATGCTACGCCCCGGATGAGCTTGCTCTTCGGGGCGTATCTTTTTAACCCACCTGGGGCCGTAACGTGTAACAACGAGGCCGGAAGAAATTATGTCAGAGCAAATTGTCACTCCTGAGACACCAGTTTCAGTCGTTTCCAACAAGTCCGAAAAAATTAACCTGTTGGACCTTAACCGCCAGCAACTGCGTGAGTTCTTTGCCGAAATGGGCGAAAAACCATTCCGCGCCGATCAGGTCATGAAATGGATGTATCACTATTGCAGTGATGACTTCGATGAAATGACTGACATCAACAAAGTTCTGCGTAACAGACTTAAAGAAGTCGCTGAAATCCGCGCTCCTGAAGTTGCCGAAGAACAGCGTTCTGCCGATGGCACCATTAAATGGGCAATCCGCATAGCTGACCAGCTCGTTGAAACGGTGTATATCCCTGAAGAAGACCGCGCCACACTGTGCGTTTCTTCCCAGGTTGGGTGTGCTCTGGAATGTAAATTCTGCTCAACAGCTCAGCAAGGCTTCAACCGTAACCTGCGTGTTTCTGAAATCATCGGTCAGGTATGGCGTGCGGCGAAAATTATCGGCGCGCAAAAGAAAACTGGCGTACGTCCTATTACCAACGTCGTGATGATGGGCATGGGTGAACCGTTGCTGAATCTCAACAACGTGGTTCCAGCAATGGAAATCATGCTTGATGACTTTGGTTTCGGGCTTTCCAAACGTCGCGTTACGCTTTCTACTTCAGGTGTGGTTCCGGCGTTGGATAAGTTGGGCGACATGATTGATGTGGCATTAGCCATTTCTCTGCATGCTCCGACCGACGAAATTCGCGACCAGATTATGCCAATCAACAAAAAGTACAACATCGAGACTTTCCTGTCCTCTGTGCGTCGTTATCTGGAGAAATCCAACGCCAATCAGGGCCGTGTCACTGTGGAATACGTTCTGCTGGATCACGTCAACGATGGTACTGAGCATGCGCATCAATTGGCAGAATGCCTGAAAGATACGCCATGTAAAATTAACTTGATCCCATGGAACCCGTTCCCTGGGGCACCATATGGCCGTAGCTCCAACAGCCGTATCGACCGTTTCTCAAAAGTATTAATGAGTTACGGCTTCACTACCATCGTGCGTAAAACGCGTGGCGATGATATTGACGCGGCTTGTGGTCAGCTGGCTGGCGAAGTGATTGACCGCACCAAACGTACGTTACGTAAGCGTATGCAAGGTGAACCTATTGATGTTAAAGCAGTCTGATAAACTATTGCGCTAGTCAGATAAGAACCCTGTGGCAGTGATGCTGCGGGGTTCTAAAAACACATAGTTATATCTTGCAGTTATGCAAGTTTGGCTAGTGACTTTAAGATTAATAATTACGGTGCGTTTCACCGTACTTTAAGGCAGTATGTAACGGTACAACAATAGTTTAGGCGCATCTATTTAAGCCATCGCTGGTCGCAATTGACTGACAACATTAAAAATGGTGTCTATGGTTAACTCATCAGTGATTAAGTCGTTCACAAAATGCAGCATATTTATGTGAACAAGTAGTTTGAGCTGAATGTTATGTTGTCTGGAGTTTTACCTTCCAGAACACAGATTTGTTTCGCGAAGCGGGAGTGCGTGGTCAAGCGGAAACGCTGTGCTACAAGACTCCTGCCTAATTCCTCAATCGAACAGTCCCAGCAATTGTAGCTAATGAATACTGAAGCCACTCACGAATCAAATGCAGAAAAAACCACGGGTGAACGTTTACGTGTTGCCCGTGAAGAACTCGGTCTTAGCCAACAAGCCGTGGCCGAACGCCTGTGCCTGAAAGTTTCTACCGTTCGGGATATTGAAGATGACAAGGCACCTGCCGAGTTAGCGTCTACCTTCCTGCGTGGTTATATCCGTTCTTATGCACGTCTTGTGCGTATTCCGGAAGAAGAACTGTTGCCAATGATGGAAAAACAGGCACCTATCAGGGCTGCTAAAGTGGCTCCGATGCAAAGTTTTTCACTGGGGAAACGCCGTAAGAAACGTGACGGTTGGCTGATGAGCTTTACCTGGCTCGTGTTGTTTGTCGTTGTCGGCCTGACAGGTGCATGGTGGTGGCAAAACCACAAAGCGCAGCAGGAAGAGATTTCGACTATGGCCGATCAATCTTCAGCTGAACTTTCTGCCAGCAACAGCAACTCTCAGTCAGTACCTTTAACTACCAGCGATTCATCTACTGCTGATACTTCTGCACAGCAACCTGTGCAGACTCCAGCGGCATCGCAGCCTGCTCCAGTGACTGACTCAGCATCAAATCAGGCTCCGGCAGCAACGGCTCAGCAAACCACTACAGCGGATTCTTCCGCAGTAGTGGCACCAAGCCAGGCACCTGTAGATAATGCGCAAGCCACTGCAACACCAACGGCTCCGGCGCAAAATGCCGCACTCCCTACCGATCAGGCTGCTGTGACTACGGCTCCTGCAGCTGACCCGAATGCATTAGTGATGAACTTTAACGCCGATTGCTGGCTTGAAGTGACTGACGCAACCGGCAAGAAATTGTTCAGCGGTATGCAGCGTAAAGATGGCAATTTGAATTTAGCCGGTCAGGCACCGTATAAGTTGAAAATTGGTGCTCCAGCTGCGGTTCAGATTCAATTCCAGGGTAAACCTGTCGATTTGAGTCGCTTTATCAGAACTAGCCAGGTTGCACGTCTGACAGTAAGTGCTGAATAATCGCAGCCAGCATGACGCGTAATTGTGGAGATTTATAATGCATAATCAAGCCCCAATTCAACGTAGAAAATCCAAGCGGATCTACGTAGGGAATGTGCCAATCGGCGACGGGGCACCGATCGCCGTTCAGTCTATGACCAACACCCGTACTACGGATGTTGAAGCTACTGTTAACCAGATTAGAGCCTTAGAAAGAGTTGGGGCAGATATCGTTCGTATATCCGTGCCAACAATGGACGCAGCAGAAGCGTTCAAGCTCATCAAACAGCAGGTCAACGTCCCGTTGGTCGCTGATATCCATTTTGACTATCGTATCGCCCTCAAAGTTGCTGAGTATGGCGTCGATTGCTTACGCATCAACCCTGGCAACATTGGCAACGAAGAGCGTATTCGCGCCGTTGTAGATTGTGCCCGGGATAAAAATATTCCGATCCGTATCGGTGTTAACGCCGGATCGCTGGAAAAAGATCTGCAAGAGAAGTATGGCGAGCCAACGCCCCAGGCGTTGTTAGAATCAGCGCTGCGTCATGTCGATCATCTGGATCGTCTCAACTTTGATCAGTTCAAAGTGAGCGTAAAAGCCTCCGACGTTTTTCTGGCGGTTGAATCCTATCGTTTACTGGCTAAGCAAATTGATCAACCGCTGCATCTTGGGATCACCGAAGCTGGCGGCATGCGTAGCGGATCAGTGAAATCGGCGATTGGCCTCGGCTTACTGCTTTCCGAAGGCATCGGTGACACGCTGCGCGTATCACTGGCTGCCGATCCGGTTGAAGAGATCAAGGTCGGTTTCGACATTCTGAAATCTTTGCGAATCCGTGCTCGCGGTATTAACTTTATCGCCTGCCCAACGTGTTCACGCCAGGAGTTCGATGTTATTGGTACCGTGAACGCTCTCGAAGAGCGCCTGGAAGACATCATCACGCCAATGGATGTTTCAATTATTGGTTGTGTGGTGAACGGGCCGGGCGAAGCGCTGGTTTCCACTTTGGGCGTGACCGGTGGCCACAAAATGAGTGGTTTCTACGAAGACGGTGTGCGTCAGCGCGAGCGAATGGATAACGAAAACATGATTGCGCAGCTTGAAGCGCGTATTCGTGCCAAGGCTTCCATGCTTGATGAATCGCAGCGGATTAGTATCCAGCAGTTGGAAAAATAGAGCGAAACATGGGAAGCATTCGGCTTCCCGTGTATGATTGAACCCGCCAGACGTTTTGCTAAAGCAAGCAGTCTGATTTCGGGTTCATTTTTTGTATAAATTCGGTAGAGAATAAACGTGGCAAAAAACATTCAAGCCATCCGCGGCATGAACGATTACCTGCCTGGCGAAACCGCCATTTGGCAGCGCATTGAAGGCATTCTGAAACAGGTGCTCGGCAGCTACGGTTACAGTGAAATCCGTTTGCCGATTGTAGAGCAGACCCCGTTATTCAAACGCGCAATCGGTGAAGTGACCGACGTGGTTGAAAAAGAGATGTATACCTTTGAGGACCGCAACGGCGATAGCCTGACTCTGCGTCCTGAAGGCACCGCGGGCTGCGTGCGTGCCGGTATCGAACATGGTCTTCTGTACAATCAGGAACAGCGCTTGTGGTACATCGGGCCGATGTTCCGCCATGAGCGTCCGCAAAAAGGGCGTTACCGCCAGTTCAATCAGCTGGGTGTCGAAGTATTTGGTCTGCAAGGGCCAGATATTGATGCTGAGCTTATCATGCTGACTGCTCGCTGGTGGCGTGCATTGGGTATCGACCAGCACGTAAGTCTGGAACTGAACTCAATTGGTTCGCTAGAAGCGCGTGCTAACTACCGTGATGCGCTGGTCGCGTTCCTGGAGCAGCATAAAGAGAAGCTTGACGAAGATTGTCAGCGTCGCATGTACAGCAACCCATTGCGCGTACTGGACTCTAAAAATCCTGAAGTTCAGGCTCTGCTGGATGATGCGCCGACGCTTGGCGACTATCTGGACGAAGAGTCCCGTGAGCATTTCGCAGGGCTGTGCCAATACCTGGATGCTGCTGGTATCGCGTATACCGTGAATCAGCGCCTGGTACGCGGTCTGGATTACTACAACCGCACCGTTTTCGAATGGGTGACAAGCAGCCTGGGTTCCCAAGGCACCGTTTGCGCGGGTGGCCGTTACGACGGTTTGGTCGAGCAACTGGGGGGCCGTGCGGCACCTGCTGTTGGCTTCGCCATGGGTCTGGAACGACTTGTTTTACTGGTTCAAGCTATCAACCCGGAATTTAAAGCAGAATCTGTTGTCGATATTTACCTGATATCGTCAGGTCAGGGAACGCAAGCGGCAGCGATGCTGTTAGCTGAGCAATTACGTGATCAGGTCCCGGCTATTAAGCTGATGACCAACTATGGCGGTGGCAACTTCAAGAAGCAGTTCGTCCGTGCTGATAAGTGGGGCGCTTGTGTAGCTCTGGTGCTGGGCGAAACCGAAGTTGCAAGTGGTCAGGTCGTCGTGAAGGATCTGCGCACAGGTGAGCAAACTACCGTTGAGCAAGTAAACGCGGTCGCTCATTTGCAGGCGCTACTGGGTTAATTTCCCCGGTGATAAATCGTTAAGGAGAAGGACTGCGTGGAAATTTACGAAAACGATAACGAACAGGTTGATGCAGTAAAACGCTTCTTTGCTGAAAACGGCAAAGCGCTAGTGGTTGGTGTCGTATTAGGTATTGGCGCACTGGTTGGTTGGCGTTACTGGAACGGTCATCAGGTTGAAAGCTCGATGGCTTCTTCTCTCGAATATCAAACTGTGACAGATGCTGTGCGTGCCGATCAACCTGCAACACTGAGTGCTGCAGAGAAATTCGCTGCCAGCACAAAGAATACATATGGTGCTTTAGCGTCGTTGGAATTGGCTCAGAAGTATGCTGATAACAATGATCTGGCGAAAGCGGCAGCTCAATTGCAGCAAGGCCTGAGCAGCACCAGCGATGCAAATTTGCAGGCGCTGATCAACGCACGTCTGGCACGTATTCAAATACAACAAAAGCAATCTGATGCGGCGCTGAAAACCCTCGACAGCATTAAAGGCGAAGGTTGGGTAGCGATTGTTGCTGATTTGCGCGGTGAAGCGCTGCTCAGCAAAGGGGACAAGCAAGGTGCACGCGATGCGTGGAGCAAAGGCTCACAAACTGATGCTTCTCCAGCCCTGCGCGAAATGATGCAGATGAAAATTAATAATTTGTCGAGCTAAGAGGGACCCGATGCAATTGCGTAAACTACTTGTACCAGGGCTGATTTCTCTGACGCTGCTCAGCGGTTGTTCACTGTTTAGCGGTGAAGAAGACGTGGTAAAGATGTCTCCACTGCCGACAGTTGAAAACCAGTTTGAACCTGAAAAATCATGGAGTACTTCCGTTGGTAGCGGTATTGGTGATTTCTATTCCAATCTGCATCCAGCATGGCAGGACGGCAATATTTATGCCGCAGACCGCCGTGGTACCGTTAAAGCCGTTAACGCGGATGATGGTAAAGAAGTCTGGTCTGTTGATCTGTCTGAAAAGACAAACTTCTACTCCAGCAACCTGCCAGCACTGCTTTCTGGTGGTGTAACAGTTGATGGTGCACACGTATACATTGGGAGTGAGAAAGCGCAGGTTTATGCGCTTAACACCTCTGATGGTAGTATTGCGTGGCAAAGTAAAGCTGCAGGCGAAGTCCTTTCTCGTCCTGTGGTCAGCGACGGTGTAGTTCTGGTTCACACCAGCAATGGCCAGCTTCAGGCATTTGATGAAACTGATGGTGCAGTGAAATGGACCGTCAACCTGGATATGCCAGCACTTTCTCTGCGCGGTGAATCTGCACCGGCAGTAGCGTTTGGTGCTGCGATTGTCGGCGGTGATAACGGTCGCGTTAGCGCTGTGTTAATGAAGCAAGGTCAGCTTATTTGGCAACAGCGTATCTCTCAGGCAACCGGTGCTACCGAAATTGACCGTTTGAGCGATGTTGATACCACACCTGTCATTGTTAATGGTGTGGTCTATGCTCTGGCATATAACGGTAACCTGACTGCACTGGACTTACGTTCAGGTCAGGTGATGTGGAAACGTGAACTGGGTTCAGTAAACGACTTCATCGTTGATGCGAATCGTATTTTCCTTGTCGATCAGAATGACCGCGTTGTGGCTCTGAATGCTGATGGCGGTGTAACGCTGTGGACGCAAAGCGACCTGCTGCACCGTAATCTGACCTCTCCTGTTCTGTACAACGGTTATCTGGTTGTAGGTGACAGCGAAGGGTATATGCACTGGATCAATGCCGACGATGGCCGCTTTGTTGCTCAACAAAAAGTGGACAGTTCTGGCTTCCAGACTGAGCCAGTTGTTGCCAGCGACAAGCTGTTGATTCAGGCGAAAGACGGTACGTTGTACGCTATCAAGCGTTAAATTTGCCTGAAGTATTTTTAAGTGCGAAACGGTTCCGGTAGTCCAGGAGCCGTTTCCTGTTTTTAGAAACGATGTGATTTGACGTCGTTTTAAGATGAATTTTGAGTTATGAGGTTTTAATCATGGTACCTGTGGTTGCGCTTGTCGGGCGCCCTAATGTCGGAAAATCCACGTTGTTTAACCGCTTGACGCGTACCCGAGATGCGCTGGTCGCGGATTTCCCGGGGCTGACTCGCGACCGCAAGTATGGTCGTGCTGAAGTGGAAGGTCGCGAATTTATCGCTATTGATACCGGTGGTATTGATGGCACGGAAGACGGCGTTGAAACGCATATGGCGGCACAATCGTTGTTGGCGATTGAAGAAGCCGATGTCGTGCTGTTTATGGTTGATGCGCGTGCAGGCCTGATGCCTGCCGATGAAGCTATTGCTAAACACCTGCGCTCACGTCAGAAACCTACCTTCCTGGTAGCGAATAAAACTGATGGTATGGACCCTGACCAGGCGGTTATTGATTTCTACTCTCTGGGTTTAGGTGAGATTCACCCTATTGCTGCTTCTCATGGCCGTGGCGTGACAACCCTGCTTGAACACGTTCTGATTCCTTTCATTGACGAAAAAAATCCGCGTGAGCCGGAAGAAGAAATTGATGAAGATGCAGCCTATTGGGCTGCATTCAATGCTAAACATGGCATTGTGTCTGAAGATGACGAGATGGAAGAAGAAGAGGAAGAAGAAGCCTTCAACCCTATCGATTTACCCATCAAGCTGGCGATTGTTGGCCGTCCGAACGTAGGTAAGTCAACGCTTACTAACCGTATTCTTGGCGAAGACCGCGTTGTGGTTTACGACATGCCGGGCACTACCCGTGACAGCATCTACATCCCAATGGAACGTGATGAGCGCGAATTCATTCTTATCGACACCGCAGGTGTACGTAAGCGTGGGAAAATCACTGAAACCGTTGAGAAATTCTCGGTAATCAAAACGCTGCAAGCGATTGAAGATGCCAACGTTGTATTGCTGGTAATTGATGCTCGTGAAGGTATTTCCGATCAGGATCTCTCTCTGCTCGGCTTTATCCTGAATAGTGGGCGCTCACTGGTAATTGTGGTCAACAAGTGGGATGGTCTGAGCAACGAAGTCAGAGAGCAAGTTAAAGAGACCCTGGATTACCGTCTTGGTTTTATCGACTTTGCTCGCGTTCATTTTATCTCTGCGCTGCACGGTAGCGGTGTAGGCAACTTGTTTGAGTCTGTTCGTGAAGCGTATGACAGTTCTACTCGTCGCGTAAGCACGGCGTTACTGACTCGTATCATGTCTATGGCTGCTGAAGATCACCAGCCACCGTTGGTACGTGGCCGTCGCGTTAAGCTGAAATATGCTCACGCCGGTGGTTATAACCCACCAATCGTTGTGATTCACGGTAACCAGGTAAAAGACCTGCCAGACTCCTACAAACGCTATCTGATGAACTACTTCCGCAAATCGCTGGATGTAATGGGTACGCCAATTCGTATTCAGTTCAAAGAAGGGGAGAACCCGTTTGCCAACAAACGTAACACCCTGACGCCGAACCAGATGCGTAAACGTCAGCGCTTGATTAAACACATCAAGAAAAGCAAATAATTTGTTGCGGAGATAACCGCTTACGAAAAGTAAAAACCCGGTTTTCACACCGGGTTTTTTTATAACCGTTATTCCTTAATTTGATACTTACTTTGCAGTTCACTCAAACGCTGTTGATAAGAGTCTGCAAGGCATGCGTTTTTATCGTCTTCCTTCCAGCACTCATTTCTTCCTTTAATCCATCCACGCTGCTCGGCTTTAAGCGTTGAATTATTATGGGATTTTACCAGCGCCTGTTTGTAGGTTTCGGTCAATTTAAGATCCATTGCTGATAGCGTGGAGCTTTGGCAGATAAGATCTTCCATGCTGCCTTTAGTTACCGCAGCACAAGAAAATGATGGGCCAGCTTTGGCTGGGGTTTTCTTCTGTGCAGTAGGCGCAAAACTCACTTCATCCTCGGCTAAACAGACCCCATGGATACGGTTCGGGCCTGTGAAAGAAATGTCAGGATTACCTTCTGTTGAACGCACAATACTGATAACCGTTTTTCCACTGGTTGCTTCCCAGTAGGATGGGCTGCTCTGTTTAACCGTTGCTTTTTTGCCATCAACCCAAACGCCACCATTGCCGTCGCTGTAGACGCCAGTAGTTTTCCCACAGCTAAAATTGAATGCCTGTGGCGGAGCGGCGAATGAAGCCAGAGGAAGTAGGGCAAGTGCAATGAGAGTGTACTTTTTCATGATCAAACCTTAGGTCAAAGCAGTGATATTTTACTAACGATTATAATATAAAAAGTAAAATATAATAAGGTCTCATATAATTGTGGTTCTATAACTCATACAATATAAAATCCCACAAAGAAATATCACTTTGTTATTAATGAAACGATAATGCATTCATAACAAAAAATATAAAAATGATGCATTATCTATATCCTTTCTAAACGAGCGGCTTTTAATCACCTGAAAGCTTGCATCATCAAACCTCTCTATGTATTACTTAATAAAAGAGAACACATTAGCGAACAATCAAAATGTTAAAGTCAACACTTGGTCTGATGAAATATGTTGTGATTTTGTTTTTTTCTTTATTTTCATTTATTGTCAGGTCAGATGATTCGATAACTAATATTAAAAATAATCACAGCATTACTTTTTCCTATTTGGAGGGTGAGTTTCCATTTTCCTACACACTGGCAGGTAAACCCACGGGTATAGCTATTGATTTATGCAAAAGCGTGGCTGAACATCTTGGGAAGGCATTGGGGGGAAAGCCACTGGAGATTCATTGGATTAAAGTATCTCCAGCCGCACGTTTCCAGTCACTGCTGACTCATAAATCTGATGTTGAATGTTCTAACATAACCAATACCAGTGATCGAAGGCAATTTCTATTATTTTCAATACCTTATTTTTATGCTTCTACAGCATTTATTTCACATAAAGAGGATCACCTCGGCAGCATCAAAATGTTGTCCGGCCATACTATTTTTGTCACTTCCGGTGATATCGCCGTGGAGGCTGTAGCAAAGTTAAATGTTAGGTTAGGTTATTCGCTTTTTACCCATCTTTCTCAATCGGCAGTATCGGGGTTTGAGGAGATGAAAGTGACTAATAATTCTGTATTTGTTGCTGATGATGTTTTGCTGTATTCGCTCAAGGCTGCAAGTGCAAAACCGGGTTGCTATAATATCTCCCAGGATAATCTTATTGCTGCACAACCATTTGCATTAGCGTTGCCCCGTCAATCAATTACGCTGCAAAAAGCAGTTAATAATGCAATGATGGAAATGTTTTTTACTAACGAATTTGACAAGATTTATAACAAATGGTTTTTATCGCCAGTACCACCGGATAACATTTTAATTAATATGCCGATGCCAGCTCGATTGAAGCAGGAAATAGCGAAATGGAACGTTCAATATCCGTCGCTGGCCCATAAAAAACTATTCTAAACCGATAAGCGGCTTAATTCTCTGCTGCAAGGCGGGGTTATCGCTTTCATCTTTCAGTTTTACACCAGTTAAACGGCGCAAAAATGCTTGCTCTAGTAACCAGGCGAGTTTAAATGCGCCAGCACAATGACTCAGCCCTTCTGGGCGAATATTAGAAATACAGTTGCGTTCTGACTCCAGTCGTTTGCGCTCTGGTTTCCACGTCAGATACACGCCCAAACTATCAGGCGATGAAAGTCCGGGGCGCTCGCCAATCAGCATTGCTACGGCTTTGCAATTTAGTATCTCACCAATATCATCTCCAAGTGCAACACGCGCCTGATGCGCCAGTACGACTGGGGAAAGCGTAAGCCCAAGCGTTTTTACATAGGGCAGAAGTTCACGAATTAACGCAACAGATTGACGGTGGACCGCATGAGAAGAAAGCCCGTCACCAATCACCAGCAACAGGTCGTAACTTCCAATATTGCTGGTTAGTAGCGTATTCCGACTTCCATCACTCAACTGGCGACCTAAATCGGGCCGGTTCAAATAGATGTGTCTGTCTTCAGCTGCACTCTTAACTGTTAAGGTCATTAGGCCCAATTCGGCTAATTCGTTGCTGATCTCATCACTATGGAATGGTTGATGAACTGCGTCCCTGGCCTGCGCGTGAGCAAGGCCAAAATTCAGCACTTCTTTGGTTGGCAGACTTGCGCCACTGCGTCCAAGTGCGATGCGTGCATCGGTGAACTCCCGCAGCAATGTCCAGGCATCTGAATTCATAAGTTTACCCCTTGAGGGAGAGCGGCTAGCAGTGGATGGTTGATCCCGTTTAAGCGAAGCTGCCCATGAGTATCAATGATCTGCATACGGATCAGCCATTCGGCGAACTCAGGTGCATGTTTAAGTCCCAACAAGCGGCGGACATACAGGGCGTCGTGGAATGAAGTGCTTTGATAGTTGAGCATGATGTCATCAGCACCCGGCACACCGATTAAAAAGGTGAGCCCGGCGTTGCATAGCAGAGTAAGCAAGGTATCCATATCATCCTGGTCCGCTTCGGCGTGATTGGTGTAGCAAACATCACAACCCAACGGCAGCCCCATCAACTTGCCACAAAAATGATCCTCCAGGCCGGCACGAATAATTTGTTTACCGTCATACAGATATTCAGGGCCAATAAATCCTACGACTGTGTTTACCAGCAACGGATTGAAATGACGTGCGACAGAATAGGCGCGGGCTTCGCAAGTTTGCTGATCAACACCATGATGCGCATTAGAAGACAGACAACTGCCCTGGCCGGTTTCGAAATACATCACGTTATTGCCGAGCGTACCGCGATTTAAACTTAACGCTGCATCGTAAGCCTCTTGCAACAGCGCCAGATTAATTCCAAAACCACTGTTGGCGGCTTCGGTTCCCGCTACAGACTGAAAAACTAAATCTACGGGGGAACCACGTTCAATCAGCTGCAATGTGTTAGTCACATGAGTTAATACGCAAGATTGAGTCGGAATGGCAAAACGGTTGATGATGTCATCCATCATGTAGTTCAGTCGTTCAAGCACGGGCAGGCTATCGCTTGCCGGATTAATACCCACCACCGCATCACCTGCACCGTACAGCAATCCATCGAGCATACTGGCAGCTATGCCTTTCAAATCATCGGTTGGGTGATTGGGTTGCAAACGTACGCTGAGCCGGCCGGGTAATCCGATGGTATTGCGAAATTTTGTCGTCACCTGGCATTTGCTCGCTGCCAGGATCAAATCCTGGTTGCGCATCAACTTACTTAC
The DNA here is from genome assembly GCF_021283185.1 of Buttiauxella cochleicola. Classification (NCBI taxonomy): domain Bacteria; kingdom Pseudomonadati; phylum Pseudomonadota; class Gammaproteobacteria; order Enterobacterales; family Enterobacteriaceae; genus Buttiauxella; species Buttiauxella cochleicola. The sequence continues at coordinate 93,269 of NZ_JAJSOS010000012.1, read as the reverse complement.
TGCTGCTGCCATTTCCGGTGTGATGCCTTTTGCGACGCTGCGTAAGGTCTCGCTATCGGTGGTGTCATCAAGCAGCCAGTCACGAAAATCACCTACGGTTAAATGGCTGATGGTCTTGAAAGCAGTTTTATCGTGAGTATCAATAATCAGGCGGGTGACTTCGTCATCTTCGTAGGCAATTAGCGGGTTATCGAGAATTTCACGCAATGGTACGTCAGCCAACGCTATTTTTGCGGCCATCCGCTCTTCAGCTGATTCTGCTGCGATTCCTGCCAGGTTATCCCCGGATCTCGCCGGGGATGCTTTAGCCATTAGCGCCTTGAGGCTGGCGAACCGATAACTGCGATGCGCCAGAGTGGTGTTATACATTTCTCCTCCTCAGGAGATTGCCCGAAGTTGTGGATCCAATGCCGCACGCTCTCGTGCACTCGCTGTGGTTTTGAACCAGATATAACCTGCCAGCATCATGGCGGCGAAAATCATCGCCAGTAATGTGTTGTAGTATACCATCGCAGCCAGACACAAGACGGCCATCGCCAGGGCAAAGGCAGGGGCAAACGGGAAGAGTGGGGCTCTGAAAGGGCGGATGAGATTTGGCTCGCTGCGGCGCAATTTAAACAGTGCCGCCATCGATGTGATGTACATAACAATCGCGCCAAATACGGACATTGTTACAATACAGGCGGTGAGCGGCATTCCACTGATGGTGATAAGTGAGTCAGAGAAAATAGCTGCGATTCCCACAACACCGCCCGCAAGAATTGCCAGCGTCGGCGTGCGAGTCCGGCTATTAAGTTTGGCGAGACTTGCAGGTAGATAGCCCGCTCGTGCCAGAGAATAAATTTGGCGGGAATAGCCCATAATAATGCCGTGGAACGAGGCAACTAAGCCGAACAATCCCAGCCAAACCAACATATGCAACCAACCGCTGTTACTGCCAACCACCACTTTCATTGCCTGCGGTAGCGGGTCGTTAATGTTAGCTAGCGTACGCCAGTCGCCGACGCCGCCAGCGAAAACCATCACGCCAATGGCCAGAACAGTCAGAGTGATAATACCGCCGCCAAGTGCGCGTGGAATGGTGCGTTGTGGGTCTTTTGCTTCTTCTGCCGCCATTGAAGCGCCTTCAATGGCGAGGAAAAACCAGATAGCAAAGGGAATTGCGGCAAACATCCCAGGTAATGCCAGCTCGCTGAAACTATTTGAGCCAGCCCAGCCATTGGCCGTGAAATTCTCCCAAGAGAAACCCGGTGCTACCACGCCCATAAATACCAGCAACTCGAAGATAGCCAGCAGCGTGACAATTAATTCAAAGGTGGCGGCAATACCGACGCCAAGAATATTGAGGATCATAAAGATGAGATACGCGCCGCAGGCTATCCACTTAGGATCAATCGCCGGGAATTGAACATTGAGATAGGCGCCAATTGCCATGGCAATGGCGGGCGGTGCGAAAACAAATTCGATAAGCGTCGCGAAACCAGCAATGAATCCTCCGGTAGGCCCAAATGCCCGGTAAGCGTAAGCAAACGGCCCACCGGCATGAGGAATTGCCGTAGTCAGTTCGGTGAAGCTAAAGATAAACGCGCAGTACATTGCGGCAATCGCGATTGCGACAATCAGGAACCCCATCGTTCCCGCCTGAGCCCAGCCATAACTCCAGCCGAAATACTCCCCGGATATCACCAGCCCTACAGCAATTCCCCAAAGACGGAAGCTGCCCAGTGTTCTTTTTAGTGTTGTTGTTTGCGTTGTCATTATTTACTGCCTCGCCATTAGTCACAGTATTTGTAAGGCGATGCAAACAGGATGCCAGAATATAAAATTAAAATTAATCATATAGATAGTGATGTCTGGATGAACAAGACGGGAAGTGTTGAAGTGTGTTGCACTGTTTTGGGGTGCGATATTGTTACATTTGGGAGAGTAGGCGACAAAGAGCGTTAATGATGCTTATTCGCCTGTTTGTCTTTATCATCGAAGACAACAGGCTCAGGCTTTCATAGAAGTGTTGTAAGGAGTGATGATGGAAATTAAATGCCCAGTGTGTGAACAACTGCTACAGCAAACAGACTCAGGTGCGCACTGCGAAAGATGCCAGCAGGAATTTCACCTGGAGGCCCGCTGCCCGGATTGCCACAAACCGTTGGAAGTCTTAAAAGCTTGTGGGGCCGTCGACTATTTCTGCCAGAACAGCCACGGGCTGATTTCAAAAAAACGCGTCGAATTCGTGCCCGTTGCTAACTAAGTTCTAACTTTTCGCCGCAATTTTACGTTTGCGAACAGGTTTCATCGGTGTAATGCCGGTGACCTGGCTTTCCACCCAGCCATCTTCAAGGCGCGTAGTGAGCATATCCCCGGAATGCACCTGTTTGGTTTTCTTCAGCACTTTGCCGTCTGTCGCCGTTGTTACGCTATAGCCACGAGCGAGCGTTGCCAGCGGGCTGACAGCTTCAAGTTGCGCGATAGCGGTGCCAAAGCGCTGCCGGGTATTGTTCAACTGTGCGGTAACAACCTGCGATAAACGATATTCAAGCTGTTGCAGGCGAGTCTGCGCACGATGGATTCTTGGCTGCGGTTGTTGCTGATTCAAACGCTGCATTAGGCGTTGCTGCAGTTGGGTACCGCGGCGCAGCTTTGTGTCCATCGCGGCATTCAGGCGCTGTTGCAGGCGCTCAAGCGCGGTTTGTTGACGTGCTAAACGCAGTTGCGGATGTTGCTGTTGTAAACGGTGATACAAACGAGTGAAACGCTGCGTGCGTTGGGCGAGATAGTAATCCATCGCCATTTCCATACGCTGCTGATGGGACTGAATCTGGCGCAACAATTCAAGCTGGTTACGGCTGATAATCTCTGCCGCAGCGGATGGCGTGGGTGCACGAACATCTGCCACAAAATCGGCGATCGTGACGTCAGTTTCATGCCCTACGGCGCTAACGACCGGGATCTTACTTGCGAAAATAGCCCTGGCAACGCGCTCATCGTTAAAGCTCCACAAGTCTTCCAACGAACCGCCACCGCGCCCAACAATCAGCACGTCACACTCTTTGCGCAGGTTCGCAAGTTCTATGGCGCGAACAATTTGCATCGGCGCATCGTTACCCTGTACCGCAGTCGGGTAAATAATGACCGGCAGCGAGGGATCGCGACGTTTTAGCACATGCAAAATATCATGCAGTGCAGCACCGGTTTTTGACGTGATGATGCCAACCTGACGTGCAGGCGTCGGCAATGGCTGCTTGTGAATTTGGTCGAACAAACCTTCAACGGTGAGGCGCTGTTTTAATTCTTCATATTGCTGCTGCAACAGCCCTTCACCGGCAGGCTGCATACTTTCAACGATTATCTGGTAATCACCACGCGGTTCGTAAAGCGTGATGGTGGCACGCACCAAAACCTGCTGCCCATGTTGCGGGCGGAAAGTCACTCGCCGATTACTGTTGCGAAACATTGCTCCGCGAATCTGAGCTGTATCGTCTTTAAGTGTGAAGTACCAGTGACCGGAAGCCGGTTGGGTAAAGTTGGAAATTTCACCGCTGATCCAGACTTGCCCCATCTCTTGTTCCAGCAGCATGCGGACCGTCTGATTCAGACGGCTGACGGTAAAAATTGAAGGGGAATTTATCGATGACATGTGAGCCAGATCAAATTTTAAATCAGCGGGTTATTCGGTCAATAGTATCTTCCATATCGTACTTGGCAAGGAGTTTTCTGAAAAAAGTGTGGATGCAATCGATTCCGCTCTGTATAATGCCGCGGCAATATTTTATCTGTTCTCATTCACCCCAGGTTGAGATATTGCCATGCTACGAATCGCTAAAGAAGCACTGACGTTTGATGACGTTCTCCTCGTTCCAGCTCACTCTACAGTTCTGCCTAACACGGCCGATCTCAGCACCCAACTGACCAAAACTATTCGTTTGAATATCCCTATGCTGTCCGCAGCCATGGATACCGTAACGGAAGCCCGTCTGGCCATTGCATTGGCTCAGGAAGGTGGACTTGGTTTCATTCACAAAAACATGTCGATTGAACGCCAGGCTTCTGAAGTCAAACGCGTGAAAAAACACGAAAGTGGTGTTGTTACTGACCCACAGACCGTGTTGCCGACAACCACCCTGCACGAAATTAAAGAACTCACCGAGCGTAACGGCTTTGCGGGTTACCCTGTCGTGACCGAAGGTAACGAACTGGTTGGTATTATTACTGGCCGTGATATTCGTTTCGTTACCGACCTGAGCCAGCCTGTTAGCGTGTACATGACTCCGAAAGAGCGTCTGGTTACCGTGAAAGAAGGCGAAGCGCGTGATGTCGTGTTATCCAAGATGCACGAAAAACGTGTTGAGAAAGCGCTGGTTGTAGACAGCAATTTCCATCTGCTCGGCATGATCACCGTAAAAGACTTCCAGAAAGCAGAACGTAAACCTAACGCCTGTAAGGACGACCAGGGCCGTCTGCGTGTTGGGGCAGCCGTTGGCGCAGGTGCAGGCAACGAAGAGCGTATCGACGCTCTGGTGGCCGCTGGTGTCGATGTTTTACTGATTGACTCCTCTCATGGCCATTCCGAAGGTGTTCTGCAACGTATTCGTGATACTCGTGCTAAATATCCTGACCTGCAAATCATCGGCGGTAACGTCGCGACTGCTGCTGGCGCTCGCGCTCTGGCTGATGCCGGTGTGAGTGCGGTTAAAGTGGGTATCGGTCCAGGTTCAATCTGTACCACTCGTATCGTTACCGGCGTAGGTGTTCCGCAAATTACTGCGGTTGCTGATGCTGTTGAAGCACTGGAAGGGACGGGCATTCCTGTTATCGCTGACGGCGGTATTCGTTTCTCTGGTGATATTGCTAAAGCTATCGCTGCTGGTGCATCTGCGGTAATGGTTGGCGGCATGTTGGCAGGGACTGAAGAATCTCCAGGTGAAATCGAACTTTACCAGGGCCGTTCTTTCAAATCCTACCGCGGTATGGGTTCTCTGGGCGCGATGTCCAAAGGCTCTTCTGACCGTTACTTCCAGACTGACAACGCAGCCGACAAACTGGTACCGGAAGGTATCGAAGGTCGCGTGGCGTACAAAGGTCACCTGAAAGCGATCGTTCATCAGCAGATGGGGGGCCTGCGTTCCTGTATGGGCCTGACCGGCTGTGCTACCATCGACGACCTGCGTACCAAAGCGGAATTTGTACGCATCAGTGGTGCGGGCATTCAGGAAAGTCATGTGCACGATGTGACGATCACTAAAGAGTCCCCAAATTACCGCATGGGCTCTTAATTCTTTTCGACCTGATTGCTCGTCATACTTCGAGCTGCAAATGCGTTGGCTGCACTCGCTCACCCCAGTCACTTACTTTTGTAAGCTCCTGGGGATTCACGAGCTTGCCGCCTTTTTGCAACTCGAATTATTTAGAGCCAATGTTTAGGGCGATTTACTTTATCTGTTTCACTTGCCTCGGAATAAGCGTCAATGACGGAAAATATCCATAAACATCGCATACTTATCCTTGATTTCGGTTCTCAGTACACCCAACTGGTTGCGCGCCGTGTGCGTGAGTTGGGCGTCTACTGTGAGCTGTGGGCATGGGATGTCACGGAAGCACAGATTCGTGAATTCAATCCAAGCGGTATCATCCTTTCTGGTGGCCCGGAAAGTACTACTGAGCTGAATAGCCCACGCGCTCCTGAATATGTCTTTACCGCTGGCGTGCCTGTATTTGGCGTGTGCTACGGCATGCAGACCATGGCGATGCAGCTTGGTGGCCATGTTGAAGGCTCCAACGAACGTGAGTTCGGTTACGCGCAAGTTGAAGTGAAAACTGACAGCGCGCTGGTTCGTGGTATTGAAGACTCCCTGAGTGCAGATGGTAAGCCACTGCTGGATGTCTGGATGAGCCACGGCGATAAAGTCACCGCGATCCCTTCGGACTTCGTGACCGTTGCCAGTACTGAGACTTGCCCGTTTGCAATTATGGCAAACGAAGAAAAACGTTTTTATGGCGTGCAGTTCCACCCGGAAGTGACTCATACCCGCCAGGGTCAACGTCTGCTGGAGCGTTTTGTTCTGGATATCTGCGGCTGCGAAGCGCTGTGGACTCCGGCAAAAATTATCGAAGATGCGATTGTTCGCCTGCGTGAACAAGTCGGCAACGACAAGGTGATTCTTGGCCTGTCCGGTGGCGTGGATTCTTCCGTTACCGCAATGCTGCTGCACCGTGCCATTGGTGACCGTCTGACTTGCGTGTTCGTAGATAACGGCCTGCTGCGTTTGAATGAAGCAGAGCAAGTGATGGATATGTTTGGCGACCACTTCGGCCTGAACATCATTCACGTTAAAGGCGAAGAGCGTTTCCTGTCCGCGTTGAAAGGCGAGAACGATCCAGAAGCGAAACGTAAAATCATCGGCCGTGTGTTCGTTGAAGTGTTCGATGAAGAAGCACTGAAACTGGAAGATGTGAAGTGGTTGGCTCAGGGCACCATTTACCCTGACGTTATCGAATCAGCGGCTTCTGCCACCGGTAAAGCACACGTCATCAAATCTCACCACAACGTGGGCGGCTTGCCGAAAGAGATGAAGATGGGGCTGGTTGAGCCGTTGCGTGAACTGTTCAAAGACGAAGTGCGTAAAATCGGCCTGGAACTCGGCCTGCCTTACGACATGCTGTACCGTCATCCGTTCCCGGGCCCAGGCCTTGGCGTGCGTGTGCTGGGCGAAGTGAAGAAAGAGTATTGCGACTTGCTGCGTCGTGCTGATGCGATCTTTATTGAAGAACTGCACAAAGCAGATCTCTACAACAAAGTGAGCCAGGCGTTCACCGTGTTCCTGCCGGTGCGCTCTGTTGGCGTGATGGGCGATGGCCGTAAATACGATTGGGTTGTCTCACTGCGTGCAGTAGAAACCATCGACTTTATGACCGCACATTGGGCACACCTGCCATACGATTTCCTTGGCCGTGTTTCCAACCGCATTATCAACGAAGTTAACGGCATTTCCCGCGTGGTTTACGATATTTCTGGCAAACCGCCAGCAACTATCGAGTGGGAATAATCAGTCGTTAGGTAACAATAATAACTGTCGTTTCTTCATTGAATTAAAGCCCATTTTTAATGGGCTTTTTTTATGGTGCAGTCTGGCTGAGTCGAGTGTGCAGCCAGGGGAGCAGCTGTTTTTTGCGACTTAACATTCCGGCGATGGTAACGGGCGCGTTATCGGCAAGTGCCGGGCCAGTAAAATAGAGCCTTGAACACTCCGTGCTGATATCGGTCAGCATCAATACAACCAACCCGGCCCCTGATGTGATGACCCGCTGTTCCATGGCTGATTTAAGCTCATCAATCAGCGGCTCCGCCTGCTCAAGAGAATATAATTCGAGTTGTGCGGCGAGGACTTTATTCCCCAAAATATCGAACATTTTACTGTCTTTGTTGAGCAACTCATCCGCGCTCAAGCCGATGATATCTGTCTTGGCCGTCAGCAAATCACGAATGAAATCCTCACGCTCAATTTTTGCGAGAGCACAGAGCTCATCAACGGCCAGGTGGTCGTCTTCAGTGGTGGTCGGTGATCGAAGTGCGACGGTATCACTTAATACGGCACCCAATAGCAAAATGGCTTCACCAGGGGATATCTCACGGCGATGAGCGGGAACCATCAACTGCCATAACAATGTCGCACTGCTGCCGACAGGTTTAATCCAGACTTCAGGAGGGAGTTGGGTGATCAGGCCGCCAAGACGGTGGTGGTCGATAATTCCGACGACATTGCTTTCATTGAGCGAGGCCGGCCCTTGTGCGGGTTCGGTGAAATCAACCAGCCAGACATCTTTGCCGGCAAGAGAATCATTAAGCAGTGGTGGGGGCGTCAGGTCAGCATGGCGGAAAATGTAGGCTGTTTCTCTATTTAACTCACCGAGGCGAAACGCCTGAGCATGTTGCCCTTTAATCGTTAGCCAACGCGCAGCCACATAGGCCGTGCAGATGGTATCGCTGTCCGGATTTAAATGGCCAAAGACATGTATCATTTAATCTCTCCTGCTCACAATTCTATGTGCTTCGCGGCTTAAGCTAAAATTCGTTCTGCCCAGACGCTTATATCATCACCGCTGCCGAGGTCGGCCTGCACCAGGCCATTCACCATGAAGGTCGGTGAAACATGAATCCCATTCTGGCGGGCATATTTACTGTGCCACTTAATATCATTCTGCAATGCCGGATGAGCAAATGCCTGCGCCAACTGCACGCCGCTATAACGTTCGATACGGTCAATAATCTGCTGCGGAGTAGCATCCATATTTGGCCCGCTGCAATGATCGGTAAACTCAAATTCTTCACGATGATCGGCAACGGCTTGCATCACTTTAAGCGCCGCTTCCCGGCCTTCTGGCAGGGTGGATGCCGCCAGAATACAGCGCACAATCACACCTGAAAACATGTGCCATGGTTGCGACTGAAGGCGAATTTTCACCGTGACGTTATCTTCACCCACTTTTTCCAACAGTGCGCCGAGCTTATTGAACGCGCGAACTGAGAATGGGCAGGTCGGCTCAAGAAAAACTTCAAATGTACGTGGACCATGACCCAAGACAAGTGGCTGGGCATTCGGTTTATCGTTTTGACTCATAGCGATCCCTTTATTGTGTTTTCAGCATTGGTATGCGAAACAACTTATCAGATATTGAACGGATTTATACTTCGTCTGAAGACCAAACCGGATAGTCGGTATAACCCGCTTCTTTGCCGCCAAACAGTGCGGCGTGATTGCTAATAGGTGCCAGCGGCAAGTTTTCCTCAAGGCGGCGCGGGAAATCAGGGTTGGCAACAAACGGGCGTCCAAAAGCAACTAAATCGACGATACCTGCCGCCAGATACTTTTCTGCTTTCTCCTGGGTGTAATTCCCCGCCACGATAATGGCACCGCTGAAAGTCGCCCGTAGTGTTTCACGGAATTCATACGGCACCTGAGGTGCGTCATCCCAGTCGGCTTCCGCCAGATGGATAAAGGCAATGCCTTTTTGCTCACACCATGCCGCCAGTGCCAGAATCGCTTCGATGGCCTGCGGGTCGTCCATTCCACGCTGAGTAATAAACGGAGCCAGGCGAATACCGGTTTTGTCGGCACCAATGGCATCGCTAATGGCTTCCAGCACTTCTTGCGCAAAACGCACGCGGTTCGCCAGGCTACCGCCGTATTCGTCGGTGCGTTTGTTGGAGCTGCGGCGCAGGAACTGGTCAATCAAATATCCGTTGCCACCATGAACTTCTACGCCGTCGAAACCGGCGTCAATGGCATTGAGCGCCGCCTGGCGATAATCGGCAATCACCTGGCCAATATCGTCGTGCGTTAATTCGCGCGGAACGGGGCAGTCCACCATTCGACCTTTGCCGTCTTCGCCCACGACCCAAACTTGTGCATCCGGCGCTAATGCTGAGGGCGCGACCGGCTTGCCGTCCGCATGGAAACTTTCATGGGACATGCGGCCAACGTGCCACAGCTGCGAGAAGATTTTCCCGCCCACCTGATGAACCGCATCCGTCACCAGGCGCCAGCCGGTAATCTGCTCCGGAGAGTGGATACCCGGCGTCCAGGAATAACCCTGACCTTGTGGCGAAATTTGCGTGGCTTCGGTAATGATAAGTCCGGCACTTGCACGTTGTTGGTAATACTTTGCCATCATCGCGGTAGGGATATTACCTGGCTGCGCGGAACGAGAACGCGTCATTGGCGCCATAACAATACGGCTACGGGTTTCAACTGATCCTACACGAGAGGCCTCAAACAGGTGACGTGATTTCATTTATTCGACTCCGAGATAATTATGACGCCTTGACTTTACGTCCTGCTTGCCGTTTTGATAATGGCATTGAAATCTGATTATCTATTCAGGAAATTAGAATAATGGGTAAGCTCGAAGATATGACCCTGCTAGTTGCCGTGGTTGATGCCGGTGGGCTGGCGGCAGCGGGTAGGCGGATGAATTTGTCGCCTGCGACCATGACTGCGCGACTAAAAGCATTAGAGGAACGCTATCAGACGCGCTTTTTTAACCGTTCAACACGGGCCATTGCATTGACTCGTAGCGGTGAAGAGTTTTACTACGCCGCTCTGCGTGTGCTTGAGGAAGTGGAATTGGCCGAATCGAAACTGATGCAGAAAGAGGGCATTCTGAGCGGCACGTTACGGATTGCAGCACCGTCTGATTTTGGGCGTCAGTACTTATCACCTGCGTTACTCGATTTTTCTCGCCAGCATCCGGAAGTTAAAAGTTCGTTGTATCTGAGCGAAGATGTGGTGGATCTGATCTCTTTGCGGCTCGATATGAGCATTCGCTTTGGTAACCTGCCGGACAGCAATCTGGTAACGAAAGTCATCAGGCAGAACTATCGCGTGCTGGTGGCATCTCCGGCTTACCTTCATACCCATGGGGAACCGCATTCAGTGCAAGATCTGGCCGGACATCGCTGCCTGGTGATGGAGCGTCGTGGAACGCTGATGAATGAATGGCGCTTTGAGGCTGAAGGGGAAATGCAAAGTGCACGCGTTACACCTGCCATGGTGTGCGATGACGGTGCACTTTTGCGCCAGTGGGTGCTGGCCGGGGCCGGTATTGCCAGTAAATCCTGGTGGGATGTTAAACGCGATGTTGAACAAGGGCGGCTGAAAGTGTTGTTGGCAGACAGTTTCATTGGCTTTAGCAGGCACGACAAAAAACAGGTGGGGCTACAGTTTGTTTACCCGCAGCGCCGCTTTCAGCCATTACAGGTTTCCATGTTCAGCGAATTTTTCATCAACTGGTTGGATAATGAATAAATCGGCCGGGTAATAGGCGTGACAAATCCCACTGGCGGTTATCAGTGTTATAATTTTTAATTAAAATAAGGCGTTACCGGTTAGTGCTATCCACTGACAGGCTACTTTGTTGTGCTTCTACTTTGTCCTGATGATGGTACCAGGCACCGATGGCAGAATAGACAAAACGGCCGAAAAGGAAGAGAAAACTGATGAGCAGAATAATGCGGGTCATACGATTGTTAAACTTATGTCGTCTTCGCATACTCGTAACCTGTGTCACGCAAATGATCCTTGATGTTTACCCGTCAACCGCGGGCGACGGTGATATTTATACACAGTGATGCCCCAAGGTCAATTCCGGGTCATCGGTGAATAACGTACTAAATCATTTCTCCCTGTTATATAAACATTTCTTAATATTAGTTGATTAGTATATCTACAGTTATTTTTGTGAATTATTCACTATTGGACTTTAATCTCCATCAAGAAATTGATTTAGATCATCTTCGTAACTCAATCCCTAACTAGAATCTGCACTCTATTCCATAGCGATATGGTTTTATCGGCCAGGTTGGAAGCCTGTTCGAAACTTACCCGAGCTGGACGACAGGGTTCTTGGCGATAACTAATGTATCTGGCAAGCTGGTATAACAAGTATAAAAATCAATGGTGGGCACTGCCTCTGGTGCTGCCGAGTCTACTTTTCCCTATAGCCGAATGGTGTAATGCCAATACCGTCATGGACGGAGGGCGCGTATTCCTCGTCTATATGCCACTTGGGTTAATGACAGCGTTTTTGATGGTTTTCGGTTGGGCAGCACTGCCGGGAATTATTATTGCGTTACTCCTCCGATATGTCCCTCTAAAAGGTGAAATTGCTGCATTACTGGCAGTAGTTCACTTTATCGTCCCTATCACGATTAGTTGGGGTGGCTACCGTATTTTCGTTCCACGGCGTGGCTCAGTGATGTTTGGTGCTATCAAACTTACAGCTCAACGCATGCTGTGGTTGGTGTTAGTTAACGCTGCAACATTTCTAGTTATTTACCAGATAGGGGTTTTCTTCGGTTGGTATGATGTATCCAACAATATCGGTGCAGAAAACCCTCTCCACACCCGGACACTCATTAATTTTCAGGCGGTGCTGATTGGTTGTTTGACGGGGATGCCTTTCTTTTACTCCGTCATTCGTATGTTCCGAAATCCACGTTTTATGTTTTCATTTTTCTCGCGGATGAAAGCTCAAATGCAGTCGGGCGTGACCAAAGTCGAGATTACGCTATGGGCTGTGTTGGTCATCGTACTGGTAAGCCTGCTGTTATTGCCCTTCAATGATTTCAGCACCATTTTCACAACGGATTACACATTAACGCTGATTCTACCGCTAATGTTGTGGGGAGCGATGCGCTTTGGTTTTCTGTTTATCACCACGTCATGGACGGTGATATTGACGATCCTGTGCAGCGGTTTTCATAACTATTTGCCGCCATATATGGGCTTTCAACTCCATCTGGCCATTGCCTCATCCTGTTATGCTGTGTTTTCTATCACCATATACTTGATGGCTGTTGTCACCACTCGTCAGCGTTTTTTGCATAGCAAGGCGCGCCGTGTTGCTTTTATCGACCCCATCGTTCAAATGCCCAATTTGCGCGCGCTTAATCGTGACTTATCTCGTTATCCTTGTTCAGCGCTGGCTTTTCTACGCGTGCCTGAACTTGAGCTTTTAGGTCGTAATTACGGGGTGCAACTTCGTATTCAATACAAGCAGCAACTCAATGAATATCTGAATCCGATATTAACCGCCAGCGAACGTGTCTATCACTTGTCTGGGCATGAGCTGGCTGTTCGGTTGAACTATGACTCTTATCATGAGCGTATCGACGCCCTTGACCATCGTGTTAAGCAGTTCCGCTTTATGTGGGATGGTATGCCGATGCAGCCACAAGTGGGTATCAGCTTTTGTTATGTACGCCAGCCTGTCACCCATATTTACTTCCTGCTAGGCGAGCTCAGCACCATGGCTGATTTGTCACTTTCGACATCAAAGCCTGAAAGCTTGCAGCAGCAAGGCACAAACCAAGTGCAGAATGCGGTGAGAAAGAAAGTGGAGATGATGAACCGCCTGCAAGTCGCCATTGATTCAGGGAATTTCATCTTGATGGCGCAACGTATTGAAGGGATTCGTGGCGACTCTTACCATGAAATCTTGCTACGCATGAAAGGGGATAACGAAGGGGATGCGATGTTTATGCCCGATGCGTTTTTGCCTGTGGCACATGAGTTTGGCTTGTCTTCTAAAATCGATAAATGGGTATTAGAAGCGACGCTTAAGTTTATGAATAATTATCGTAAACAGCTTCCTGGTAGCCGTTTCTCAATTAACCTCACCCCCGCTTCTGTAGGGCGTTTGCAGTTTGCGAGCGAAGTGAAACGTCTACTGGAGCGTTACAAAATTGAACCCTGGCAGCTTATTTTCGAAGTCACCGAAAGCAACTCATTAACCAATCTTGAGCAAGCTAACGCGACCTTGACTATGTTGCAAAATATGGGCTGTCGGATTGCTATTGATGATTTTGGTACGGGATATGCCAGTTATGCGCGGCTGAAAGATATTAGCGCGGATATCCTGAAAATTGACGGTAGTTTTATCCGGAATGTCCTGACCAGTAGTCTGGATTATCAAATTGTTGATTCAATCTGCCAGTTGGCACGGATGAAAAAGATGCAGTTGGTTGCCGAGTATGTTGAAAGCGAGGCGGTCAAAGCAGCGGTGCAAAGTCTGGGGATTGATTACATACAAGGGTATTTGGTTGGACGACCACTTTTGCTTGAGAAGCTTGTCATTCAGGAAAATCGAGATACCGAGTAACCAAACGCCCTGATGGGCGTTTGGTTGTGTAAACAATCAGGCGGTAGTGTTCGGGCTAGCTTCTTCTTCAATCTTAAGCTTCCAGCCTGGCGTATTATCCCAATACTGCTGTTCGCGCTCTAAATCGAGCAATACCAAAGTGTTCAGGCTGAACCAGTCGTGTGGGAAACGCAGTGTCCATTGGTGCTCGTCAGTTTCTAGCACCAATGTCGGCGGAGTGGTTGTTGCCTGACGTTGGTTATTCAGTAACACCCCCAGGCGCAGAATTTGAATTAGCGGTAGGAACTGCTTTTTCTTAAACAGCGTAAATCGTGGTAGGTCATCAATTTTTACCGCTTTGCGATGATAACGTACCAGAGAAGCGATGAGCATCTGTTGCTCTTGATTAAAGCCAGGCAAGTTGCTGTGTTGCAGGATATAAGCCGAGTGGCGGTGTAACCCACTATGGTTAATATTCAGTCCAACTTCGTGCAACATCGCTGACCATTTCAACAGCGCGGCCATTTGCGGATTAGCTTGCTTTGGGTTTTGTAGTTCCCACTGCTGATAGATATGCTCAGTCGTTGTCAGTACGCGTTTAGCCTGATCGCTGTCAATATGGTACTGGTTTGCCAGACTCTGTGCGGTACGGATACGAATATCCTGATGGCGGAAGCGGCCCTCCATTTCATACAGCACACCTTCGCGCAGAGCCCCGTCAGACAGACGTAACTCTCGAATGGCCAGCGAGTCGAAAACACCGCAGAGAATCGCAAGACCGGGCACAAACACCGCTTTACGCTCTTCCGATAACCCCGGAAGGCTCATAGTGCTGAAACTCTTATACTTCAGCACTTCATCACGCAGCATTTCCAGGCGTTCAGGGGTGATAATCCCGTCCTTTTCGCCCATGTTGACCAGCACTTCATGCGCCGCTTTGATGGTGCCAGAGGCCCCCATCGCCACATTCCAGCCCTGTAAGCGGTACTGCCAGGAGAGGTTTTCCAGCTTCTGTACAGCTGCGAGGCGAGCGCGTTTAAAGTTTTCTGGGGTGATATTCCCTTTTGGGAAAAAGTTTTGTGCGAAGCTCACACAGCCCATGCGGCGGCTTTCGACCAGCATTGGCTCGAAATCCTCACCAATGACCAGTTCGGTTGATCCGCCTCCAATATCAATCACCAGCTTGCGGCCTTTTTCCGGCTGGGTATGTTCTACACCCATGAAAATCAGACGCGCTTCTTCGTTACCGGAGATAATTTCAATTGGGTAGGGGATAACCTGTTCGGCACGCTTAAGAAACTCTTCGGCGTTTACGGCCAGGCGTAAACTGTGAGTACCCACGATACAGACGTTTTCCGCAGAGAACCCCTGAAGACGTTCAGCAAATAACGCAAGGCACGACAGCCCACGTTCCATTGCTTCTTCGCTTAACTCGTTTTCAGCATTCAGACCATCGGCCAAATGGACGCGTTGTTTCAGACGACCAATGATTTGCATTGCGCCATCTACCACACGTGCGATAACCATGTGGAAACTGTTCGAGCCAAGGTCTACTGCTGCGAACTCTTGCGGCCGTGGAGCATGTTTTTTTATCGGCATGTTTTTATCATCAACATAGTTTTATAGTCGACATAGTGCGTTATTCAGGTTGTTCAAGAGATTTAATGTAATCGTAAATCGCCAGTTGCGAGCGTACCTTACGGCGGTTGCCGCGCGGTACATAGCGATTACTCAGTTCTTTGTCGATGTAGCGCGCTTTAACCGTATCACTGAACAGTATTTCAATGATATCCAGCACCCGTTGTTTCAGGCGCGGGTCGAGAATAGCGACGGCCACCTCGATGCGGTAATCAATGTTGCGCGTCATCCAATCGGCAGAGGAGAGATACACTTTTTTGTCGCCGCCATTTTCAAAAACATAGACGCGATCGTGCTCGAGATAGCGGTCAACGATACTGATTACGCGGATATTGTCGCTGATACCTTCCAGATTTGGGATAAGCGAACACATGCCACGAATCAGCAGATTTACTTTTACACCTGAGCTAGAAGCCGCATACAGGCGGTCTACCAGCCCTTTATCGACCAGGTTGTTCAGTTTCAGCGTGATGCCAGATGGCTCGCCGTTTTGTGCATTAGCGATTTCTTTATCGACCAAATCGTAAAGCAGGCGGCGTGAGTTCTGTGGTGAAACCATCAGATGCTCGAATGTCACCGGGCGATAAGGGTTTTCGATAAAGTTAAATACGCGGCGTACTTCGTTGGTGATGCGCGCATCGCAGGTCAGTAACGAATAGTCGGTATAAAGACGTGCGGTTTTCTCGTTAAAGTTACCGGTACCGATGTGGGCATAACGCACCACCTCTTCACCTTCTTTACGGGAAATCAGGAACAGTTTGGCGTGAATTTTCAGACCCGGGGCTGAGAAAATAACGTGTACGCCCGCTTCAGTCAGGCGTTTAGCCCAATGTATATTGGCTTCTTCGTCAAAGCGCGCTTGCAGCTCAACTACCACGGTGACTTTCTTACCGTTGTGCGCAGCATGAATCATCGATTCGATAATGCGCGAGTCTTTTGCCACGCGATAAATATTGATTTTAATCGCCAGCACGCTTGGGTCGAACGACGCCTGGCGCAACAATTCCAGTACGTGCTCAAAGGTGTGATACGGATAGTAGAGCAATACGTCACGATTACGTATCGCATCAAAGCCGTTACGGAATTTATCGAACCAGATATGACGCAAGCGTGGCAGTGGCTTGTTGATTAAATTGGCTTTGCCGACATTCGGAAAGTTAATGAAGTCTTTAAAATTGTGGTAACGGCCACCGGGAATAATGGAGTCGTAGTTGGTGATGGTCAGCTTGTTACGCAGCATTTCAACCATCGCATCAGGCATATCACGTTGATACACAAAACGCACAGGCTCAGCGGTCAAACGCTGTTTCAGGCTTGATGACATCAGTTCCAGCAAACTCGATTCCATTTCCGTTACCAGATCGTATTCTGCGTCGCGGGTCATTTTCATTGAGTAGGCGTTCAACGAATCGTAATCGAAGAAGCCTTTGAAAATATCGTCCAGGCAATAACGCAGGATGTTATCTAGTAGGATCATCGGTTTGCGGCGGCGCGGGGCTTCCGGCGGCAAATTCACAAAGCGCGGCACTTTATCTGATGGAATTTCTAGCAGCGCATAGCGAATATCGTCGCCCTGAATAATCTCCACCGCCAGATAGGTGTAATCATCTTTAAGAAACTGCACCAGGTCGGTGTCGTGGTTAATCAGGATCGGTGTGATGTGCTGGCGCAAATAGTGTTTAAAGTAATGTCGTAGCCAGTTTTGCTGATTCGGGGAAAGCTGGCGTTCATTGATCAAGAAGATCTGGTTACGCGCCATTTCCAGCAGCAGATCGTTATATAGCCCATCAAATTCTTGATCGGCCTTAAGAACACGCGCCTGAATTTTGTTGAGCAAATGGCGCGAGTTAGGAGCCGTACCTTGTTCTTCGCTGATCAGAATGCGCCGTTTTAGCTCGGCGAAACGAACTTTGTAAAATTCATCAAGGTTATTCGAATAGATGCCGAGAAAACGCATTCTCTCGATCAGCGGGTTAATTTTATCCGCTGCTTCCTGGAGCACACGTTCGTTAAAAGACAACCAGCTCAGTTCTTTTTCGATATACAGCTTATCCTGACCCATTAGCCCTCACACTCCGTTTTCGTGGACGTTAAAATGCCGTCACGTCTGTCATTATGGCGAGCTTTGCCGTGGAATGTCCAACGATGGCCGTAAAGTATGACAAATCGTGATGAAGTTTAATAAGCGTTGTAGGGCGGAGGCGTGAAAAAGGGGCCGTAGCCCCTAAGTTTTATTCGTCTGCAGCATGACCCTGCGGTGGTAATTTGTTGCCATCCAGCCAGGCGCTATTTTCACGCATTTCCAGGCGTCCTTCGACAAACCAGGAGACAACTAATGGATAAATAGCGTGTTCCTGATTCTGCACGCGGGCGGTGATGTCTTCTTCATCATCACCTTCAAAAACTGGAACTTCGGCCTGAAGAATAACCGGCCCACCATCTAGCTCCTCAGTGACAAAATGCACGGATGTTCCATGCACTTCATCGCCGTTTTCCAACACCTGGCTATGCGTATTGAGGCCAGGATATTTTGGCAGCAGAGAAGGGTGGATGTTGATCAGTCGCCCTGCGTAATGACCGACAAACTCCGGGCTAAGAATGCGCATATAACCGGCTAGCACCACCAGATCGGGGGCGTAGGCATCGATCTCAAGCATTAGCTCACGATCGAACGCTGCGCGGTCAGCGAATTGGCTAGCCGTTAACGCGTGAGCAGGAATTTCCGCAGCACGCGCTCGCTCAAGACCAAAGGCATCGGTTTTATTACTGAATACAGCCGCCACGGTGGCATTAATCTTTTTCAGCTTACAAGTATCGATAATTGCCTGAAGATTGCTTCCGTTGCCGGAAATTAGCACCACTATACGTCTCATTACTCAATAACCACGCGCTCGGAGGAATCAGAAGCTTTGATACTACCGATTTTCCAGGCGTTTTCACCTTTTGCATTCAAAAATTCTATCGCTTTTTCAGCTTCTGACTCAGGCAGGGCAATCAGCATGCCT
Source organism: Buttiauxella cochleicola (assembly GCF_021283185.1). NCBI lineage: Bacteria > Pseudomonadati > Pseudomonadota > Gammaproteobacteria > Enterobacterales > Enterobacteriaceae > Buttiauxella > Buttiauxella cochleicola. The sequence goes on along the minus strand of NZ_JAJSOS010000012.1, from coordinate 74,994 downwards.
ACACCGCAGTTAAAGGTGCGGTACATTTCGTGACGGCTGATATTCCCGGCTTTTTGCAACCAGTTGAATACCGCAGGCCACTGCCATGAAGATTCAGCAATAATAGCCTGCGTGTTGTCTGGCAGAACGCGAGGGATATTTTCCCAGAAGCCACCGCCGGTCAGGTGTGCAATCGCATGAACGTCAACATTTTCAATCAATTCCAGAATAGACTTCACATAAATGCGAGTCGGTTCCAGTAAATGATCTGCCAGCGGTTTGCCTTCAAGCTCTGTCGTCAGCGGGTCAGTACCGCTCACTTCCAGTACTTTACGTACCAGAGAATAACCGTTGGAATGCGGGCCACTTGATGCCAGGGCAATCAGCACATCGCCGTCGGTGACTTTAGAACCATCGATGATTTCAGATTTTTCGACCACGCCAACACAGAAGCCAGCAACGTCGTAATCTTCGCCATGGTACATGCCCGGCATTTCAGCCGTTTCACCGCCAACTAATGCACAGCCAGATTGCAGACAACCTTCGGCAATACCAGAAATAACGCTCGCAGCAGTCTCTACTTCAAGTTTTCCTGTTGCATAATAATCAAGGAAAAACAGCGGCTCAGCACCTTGAACAATCAGGTCATTGACACACATAGCGACCAGATCGATGCCGATAGTGTCGTGGCGCTTTAAATCCATCGCCAGACGTAATTTAGTACCCACACCGTCGGTGCCTGAAACCAGCACAGGCTCACGATACTTTTGAGGTAACGCGCACAACGCACCGAAACCGCCCAGCCCACCCATGACTTCCGGGCGGCGAGTCTTTTTCACTACACCTTTGATTTTATCGACCAGAGCGTTACCAGCATCAATATCAACACCGGCATCTTTATAGCTAAGAGAGGTTTTGTCGGTCACTGCTTAGTCCCCGCGGATGGGTTAGAAATAAAAAACGCCGCAATTCTAACAGTGCAGGCAAACGTTTGCGAGCCTCTTATTCAGCGGGATGTAATTATTATCAATCTATACTCATTTCACCCAGCTTGATCTCGAAGCGGTGGCGCGGTGTTAAAAAAGCGGTATAATCCGGCGATTTTTTTTATGGTGGCCAACTATCTCGGGGAGAAAGAGTATGAAGATCGTGGAAGTCAAACACCCACTCGTCAAACACAAGCTGGGCCTGATGCGTGAGAACGACATTAGCACCAAACGCTTTCGTGAACTCGCCTCAGAAGTTGGCAGCTTGCTGACTTACGAAGCCACGGCGGATCTGGAAACTGAAAAAGTCACTATCGAAGGCTGGAACGGCCCGGTAGAGATTGATCAAATCAAAGGTAAGAAGATTACCGTTGTGCCAATTCTGCGTGCCGGTCTGGGCATGATGGAAGGCGTGTTGGAAAACGTTCCAAGCGCGCGTATCAGCGTTGTGGGTATTTACCGTAACGAAGAAACCCTGGAACCTGTTCCTTATTTCCAGAAACTGGTTTCTAACATTGAAGAACGTATGGCGCTGGTGGTTGACCCAATGCTGGCAACCGGCGGTTCTATGATCGCAACCATCGACCTGCTGAAAAACGCCGGTTGTACCAGCATTAAAGTGTTGGTTCTGGTCGCAGCACCTGAAGGTATCGCAGCGCTGGAAAAAGCGCACCCGGACGTAGAGCTGTTCACCGCTTCTATCGATCAGGGTCTGAACGAGCACGGATACATTATTCCGGGCCTCGGTGATGCTGGTGATAAGATTTTCGGTACCAAATAATTGATTCAATAAAATTAGCCGACTTTGAGAGTCGGCTTTTTTTTGGCTAAAACACAACAACACCATCCTCAGAGGAAATAAAGATGACACGCCGCGCTATTGGAGTGAGCGAAAGACCACCCCTGCTGCAAACGATACCGTTAAGCTTGCAGCACCTGTTCGCGATGTTTGGTGCCACCGTTCTGGTGCCGATTCTGTTCCACATCAACCCGGCGACGGTACTGCTGTTTAACGGGATCGGGACACTGCTGTATCTCTTTATCTGTAAAGGTAAAATCCCGGCCTATCTCGGTTCGAGCTTTGCGTTTATTTCACCGGTACTGCTACTCCTGCCGCTGGGTTATGAAGTGGCGCTGGGCGGTTTTATCATGTGTGGCGTGTTGTTCTGTATCGTGGCTTTGATTGTTAAAAAGGCCGGTACTGGCTGGCTGGATGTGATGTTCCCGCCTGCGGCGATGGGCGCGATTGTCGCGGTTATCGGCCTTGAACTGGCGGGTGTGGCTGCGAATATGGCCGGTCTTCTACCTGCTGATGGCACTTCTCCTGACTCAACCACCATTATTATTTCCCTGGTGACGCTTGGGGTAACCATCTTTGGTTCGGTTCTGTTCCGTGGCTTCCTGGCGATTATCCCGATTCTTATCGGTGTGCTGGCGGGTTATGCGCTCTCCTTCGCCATGGGCGTGGTCGATGTCACGCCAATTATTAACGCGCACTGGTTCGCACTGCCAACCTTCTACACCCCGCGTTTTGAGTGGTTTGCGATCTTCACAATTCTGCCTGCAGCGTTGGTAGTGATTGCGGAACACGTGGGTCACCTGGTCGTAACGGCAAATATCGTGAAGAAAGATTTGATTCGCGACCCAGGCCTGCATCGTTCAATGTTGGCCAACGGTATTTCGACGATTTTCTCCGGTTTCTTTGGTTCGACACCAAACACCACTTATGGTGAGAACATCGGCGTTATGGCCATTACCCGTGTTTATTCCACCTGGGTTATCGGTGGCGCGGCGATTCTGGCAATTCTGCTTTCTTGCGTTGGTAAACTGGCGGCGGCGATCCAGATTATCCCGGTACCGGTGATTGGTGGTGTTTCCTTGCTGCTGTACGGCGTGATCGGTGCATCCGGTATTCGCGTGTTGATCGAGTCAAAAGTCGATTACAACAAAACGCAAAACCTGATCCTCACCTCCGTTATCCTGATTATCGGTGTGAGTGGCGCGAAAGTGCACATTGGCGCGGCTGAGCTCAAAGGTATGGCGCTGGCGACAGTCGTTGGCGTGAGTCTGAGCCTAATCTTCAAACTTATCAGTGTGCTGCGCCCGGAAGAAGTGGTGCTGGATGCTGAAGAAAACGACGTAAAATAGTAGTTTTGCCTCAAGCCGGGCGGTGCGTTCGCCCGGTTCTATTGATCCTCATTTCTGTGTTAGACTCTCTGCGTTTTTCTGCCTGTTATGGTTGAGGTAATTCTGAATACGCCGGCACAGCTATCACTGCCACTCTATTTGCCTGATGACGAAACTTTTGCGAGTTTCTGGCCGGGTGATAACCCTTCTTTACTCGCCGCACTTCAATCCGTGCTCCGTCAGGATCACAGCGGATATATCTATTTCTGGTCGCGAGAGGGAGGAGGGCGCAGCCATTTGCTGCATGCCGCCTGTGCGGAACTGTCACAACGTGGCGAAGCGGTTGGCTACGTGCCACTTGATAAGCGTACCTGGTTTGTCCCGGAAGTATTGGACGGTATGGAACAGCTTTCGCTTGTGTGTATCGACAATATCGAGTGTGTAGCGGGCGACGAACTGTGGGAAATGGCGATCTTTAATCTCTATAACCGCATTCTTGAATCAGGAAAAACCCGTCTGCTGATTACCGGCGATCGTCCTCCGCGCCAGCTCAATTTGCAACTTCCCGACCTCGCATCGCGCCTTGACTGGGGCCAAATCTATAAGCTGCAACCGCTTTCCGACGAAGACAAACTTCAAGCCCTGCAACTGCGTTCACGACTGCGCGGTTTTGAGCTGCCAGAAGATGTGGGTCGCTTCCTGTTAAAACGCCTGGATCGCGAAATGCGTACGCTGTTTATGACGCTCGATCAGCTGGATCATGCTTCTATCACGGCGCAACGTAAACTGACGATCCCGTTTGTGAAAGAGATTCTGAGTCTTTAATTCGTTTGGCGGATACCCAGCGCGGCATCCGCCATTATCACTACAAAATTTCTAGCACCGACTCAGGCGGGCGACCAATACGGGCTTGGCCATTAGCCAGTACTATCGGGCGCTCAATCAGCTTTGGATTATCGACCATCGCCTGAATCAATTGCTCTTCGCTTAATGCGCTATCTACCAGATTCAACTCCTTGTACAAATCCTCTTTCTGACGCATTAACTCGCGTGCGCTGGCAAAACCCAATTGGCTGAGCAACGTTTTGATGGTTGCCGCATCCGGAGGGGTTTCCAGGTACAGCACCACTTCGGGTTCTACGCCATTTGCTTTTAGCAGACTTAACGTTTCACGGCTCTTAGAGCAGCGCGGATTGTGATAAATAGAAACGGCTGTAGACATCGTAACTCCTGTTACATCTTAGAATACGGAAGGAAGCGTTTTTGCAATTCGCGGAACTGATCGATTCGCGCATCATAACGGGCTTGCTGCAAGCTACCCAATTTCACCTGAGCGCTGGCACTACTGAGCAGCGAAATAGCCTGGTCGAGACGCCCAACGAGTGCCATAACCTCAGCACGTGCAGCGAGTTCTTGATCACGATTGCCTAAATCTGCCTCGGTTTGCGCTAACAAATCCCAGGCATTGCTATCATCAGGGTGAGCGAAGGTATAACGATTGAGAATTGCTGCTGCCTGCTCTGGTTGTTTTGCCTGAACATAGGCGTTAGCAAGGTTAAGTTGTAATACCGGGTTCTGTTTCAAATCAGGCGCGTTTTTCAGTCGATTGATAGCGTCTGCGAATTTATTTTGCCCAAGGTCAATATCGGTAGATAAATCGAGATACCACGCATTTGTAGGTTGTGCGGTAAGCAGTGGTTGCAAAAGCTTACGGGCCTCATCCCATTTATTACCGCCCATCGCCTGAAGCGCACGACCATATGCTGCTGCGTGCTGTTCGCGAATATTTCCCTTGGACCAGCTATCCAATAAATCACTGGTTAGTTGGTTACGTCCGGAGTTGTACATACCCAACGTACGGGCTTTTGCCATGTAAAAATCTTCTGAAGATTGTGTCACCACCGGCCGCATTTGGTTGGCGCGGTTGCGCGCATCTGCCAAACGGCTTTCAGGCAATGGGTGGGTGAGCAAAATTTCCGGTGGGCGAGATGAATAACGCGACTGGTCGAGTAGTTTCTCAAGGAAGGTTGGCATCGCTTGTGGATCGAAACCGGAGCGCTGTAACACCTGAATACCGATGCGGTCTGCTTCCTGCTCGTTTTGTTGCGTGAAGCTGATCATGCCCTGTTGTGTGCCGGCGAGTGTTCCACTTAACGCTGCCATACCCGCTTGTGGGCTGGCCATCGCCAGTAAAATAGAACCTAATGCACCCACCCAGGTTAGCGGGGCATTTTTTTTCTGATCTTCCATGGCTCGCGCCAGGTGACGTTGTGTGACGTGAGAGATTTCGTGCGCCATAACCGACGCGAGCTGGCTTTCATTATCGGCATAACGGAATAGCGCAGAGTGCAGCACCACGTTGCCGCCGAAGAAAGCAAAGGCGTTGATTTCGTCGTTATTGATCAGAAAGAAATGGAATGGGGTCTTAACTGAGTTGGCATGGCTAACCAGACGCATACCCAGTTTGTTGATGTACTGCACGAGCAAAGGGTCATTGATTAATGGGGCGCTGCCTCGCAGCTGACGAACATAAAAGTCGCCCATCTGCATTTCCTGGCCAATTGACAGAGTATTACCTGCTGAAGTTCCCATATCTGGCAGTTGGTCGCTAACGTCCGCAAAGGCTGGAGTTACTGGACCCGCAAGCAAAGCTGCCATCAGTGTTGCAACCAGCGATTTTTTCAACTGCTTGAACATACGTCCTGTCCTGTTTAATCAAAGTTAATCTTCGACATGTATTACGTGAATTTGTTCGCATACAAAAATGAACTGTAGCCCACCGCATGACTGAGACCTATCTTATCTGCGACAATTTTAAACCGCCATTGAACGGAGATAAAAAGCAAAGTCTTTACAGTGACATTTAGATACAATCTCTCCTCGCACAATACTGTCAGGGAAGGGATGTATGCTTGAAATGTTGTTGCAGTGGTATCGACGACGGTTTAGCGATCCGGAGGCTATCGCACTGCTAGTCATTCTGGTTGCAGGATTTGTCATTCTGTTCTTCTTCCACGGACTGTTAGCGCCGCTGTTGGTGGCAATTGTGCTGGCTTATTTACTGGAGTGGCCAACCGCACGGCTTCAGCGTATCGGATGTTCACGAACCTGGGCTGCAACGATTGTATTGGTGCTGTTTGTCGGCATTTTGCTGTTGATGGTGCTGGTAGTTGCGCCAGTTGCCTGGCAGCAGGGTATCTATCTGATACGTGACATGCCGGGAATGCTGAATAAACTTTCTGATTATGCGGCCACTCTGCCAAGACGTTACCCGGCACTGGTTGATGCAGGCATCATTGATGCCATCGCCGAGAACATGCGTGGGCGCATGATGGGTATGGGCGATCAAGTGGTGAAATATTCACTGGCTTCATTAGTTGGGCTGTTAACGCTGGCAATCTATCTGGTGTTAGTGCCGCTAATGGTGTTCTTCCTCGTCAAAGACAAAGAACAGATGCTTAATGCTGTTCGCCGGGTTTTACCTCGAAACCGTGGGCTTGCGGGGCAGGTATGGCTGGAGATGAATCAGCAAATTACGAACTACATTCGCGGCAAAGTGCTGGAAATGCTGGTTGTGGGTGTGGTGACCTATATTGGTTTTGTGATTTTTGGCCTGAATTACTCTCTGCTGCTGGCGGTGCTGGTCGGATTCTCTGTGCTGATTCCATATATTGGCGCGTTTGTCGTGACAATCCCAGTGGTGTGCGTGGCGTTATTCCAGTTTGGAGTGGGGCCGGAGTTCTGGACGCTATTTGCCGTGTATTTAATTATTCAGGCATTAGATGGCAATCTGTTGGTACCGGTATTATTTTCCGAAGCGGTTAACCTGCATCCATTGGTCATCATTTTGTCGGTAGTTATTTTTGGCGGTCTGTGGGGGTTCTGGGGCGTCTTCTTCGCGATTCCACTTGCTACCCTGATTAAAGCGGTGGTGCATGCCTGGCCGGATAGCGTGTTAATAGACGATAAGCCAAACTAGAGAAAGTAAAAAGCCGACATAAAGTCGGCTTTTTTAATATTTCTAGCGTAGCTATTAAGCGTTTTCTTTCAGCCAGTTCACCACAATGTCGTGATGGTTGCTGGTTTTGAAATCATCAAACACTTTTTCAACTTTGCCTTCACCATCCAACAAGAAGCTAATGCGATGGATGCCATCGTAGGTTTTACCCATAAATGACTTCTCGCCCCAAACCCCAAATTGCTCACAGACCTGGTGGTCTTCATCAGAAAGCAGGGTGAAGTTGAGTAACTCTTTTTCGGCAAAACGTGAAAGTTTCTCTGGCTTGTCGGTGCTAATACCCAGCACTTCCACACCACTTTTTTTCAACGCATCCATGTTGTCGCGCAAGCCACATGCTTGCACGGTGCAGCCTGGTGTCATCGCTTTAGGATAAAAATAAACCAGAACGCGCTGTCCCTGGAAGTCGGTTAAATTTATCTGCTCGCCGTCTTGATCAGGCAAGCTAAATTTCGGTGCACTGTCACCGGCTTTCAGTGGGCTCATTACAACTCTCCGTCTTAATCATCTTGCTGTGGATAATTCACAACGTTAATACTGCCTTGTGCTTTAAGTTCTGTACAGAGGGCCTTGAATTCATCTTCAATAACATTCGCATCCTGACCTGCCGGACTATGAGCTGTTATCTGAATATACAGCTGGGGTGGATTGCCATCCTGAGCTGGCTGGGTACGTGAACTCAATTCCGCAATATTCATGTGATGGACATCAAACAGATGGGTGAAACGCTCGATTAAATGAGGCGAGTCGGTCACTTCTACCTGCACCCAGACTGTTGCTGGCATTGCCGGGCGCTCTTGCGCTGCGGTACGTTTCATAACGATTAATAAATCTAGCTCAGCACCTTTCAGCGGTAGCGTTGATTCAATCAGGGTTATGGCATTCCAACTGCCCGATAGCAGCATAATAAACGTGAACTCTTCACCGAGCATAGCGAGGCGACTGTCTTCAATATTACAGCCGCAACTGCTCACATGGCGGGTGATGGTATTAACAATACCAGGTCTGTCCGCCCCAAGGGCCGTAATGACCAAATAATGGTGTGGTGAGAGTGTCAAACGTGTTCTTCCTGTGAATCGGTGAGATATCATAAGGAAAGCATAAAAAAAAGTTGCGTACAACCGTGTAGCGTCACCTGGTGACTTGCTTTTGATCCTGCACCAAACGTACCATTGAGACACTTGTTAGCACAGAGGATGGCCAATGTTCACTGGAAGTATTGTCGCGCTTGTGACGCCGATGGATGAGAAAGGTAATGTCTGCCGGTCAAGCCTGAAAAAACTGATTGATTACCATGTCGCCAGCGGGACCTCGGCGATTGTCTCGGTAGGTACGACCGGAGAGTCTGCTACGTTGAGCCATGACGAGCACGGTGATGTGGTACTGATGACGCTGGAACTGGCCGATGGCCGTATTCCGATTATCGCGGGGACTGGCGCTAATGCCACCTCTGAAGCTATCTCGCTGACAAAGCGTTTCGAAAACAGCGGAATTGTGGGCTGCCTGACGGTAACTCCATACTACAATCGCCCAACCCAGGAAGGGCTATATCAGCACTTCAAAGCCATCGCTGGAAGTACAGACCTGCCGCAGATGCTGTACAATGTGCCATCTCGTACCGGTTGCGACATGCTGCCTGAAACAGTAGGCCGTTTGGCGAAGATTAAAAATATTATTGGTATCAAAGAAGCGACCGGGAACTTAACACGAGTAAACCAGATCAAAGAGCTGGTTGAAGATGACTTCATCCTGGTTAGCGGCGATGACGCGAGTGCGCTGGACTTTATGCAATTGGGTGGCCACGGTGTGATTTCTGTGACGGCAAACGTAGCCGCGCGAGAAATGGCAGAAGTGTGTAAACTGGCCGCCAATGGGCAATATGCGCAAGCGCGCGTTATCAACGAACGTTTGATGCCGCTGCACAATAAATTATTTGTTGAACCCAACCCTATCCCAGTCAAATGGGCATGTAGGGAGTTGGGACTTGTGGCAACCGATACCTTACGCCTGCCAATGACACCGCTGACTGAAGCCAGTCGTCCGGTGATTGTTAGCGCGCTCAAGCATGCCGGTTTGCTGTAAAGTTTAGGGAGATTTGATGGCTTACTCAGTACAGAAGTCGACGGTGGCGAAAGTTGCAGTGGTTTCGTTAGCCATGCTGTTAGCAGCATGTAGCACCGACCAGCGTTATAAGCGCCAGGTTAGTGGTGACGAATCCTATCTGGATGCAGCACCCCTCGCGGAAATCCACTCCCCGGCGGGGATGATCCTGCCGGTGCAGAATGGTGAATACAATATTCCGGTCACCAACGGCAGCGGCGCAGTAGGCAAACAGCTGGATATCCGTCCGCCGGCTCAACCTCTGGCATTAGTCAGTGGCGCACGTACTCAGTTTACTGGGGACACCGCAACTCTGATGGTTGAAAGTGCGCGTGGTGCAACGCTGTGGCCACAGGTCGTAAGCGCTGTACAGGCGAAAAATTACGGCATTGATAAACGTGATGACGCAAGCCAAACGCTGACCACTGACTGGGTCCAATGGAACCGTGCTGATGAAGATCAGCAGTACCGTGGACGCTATCAAATCAGTGCGAAACCTCAGGGCTATCAACAAGCTGTGGTGGTTAAGCTGCTGAATCTGGAACAGGCCGGAAAGCCAATTTCTGATGCGGCATCTATGCAACGTTATAGTGCAGAAATGCTTAACAGCATCAGTGCGGCACTGGATAAAACCCAGACCGATCTGCAAAACGCCAAAGAAAGCCGTGCAGCAACGCAGCTTGATGTTCAAAGTGCCGCTGATGACACTGGCCTGCCAATGCTGGTGGTGCGTGGTCCATTCAACGTCGTATGGAACCGTTTACCGGCAACGCTTGAGAAAGTGGGCATGAAAGTCACTGACTCTACGCGTTCAACAGGCAGCATGGCTGTAACATACAAACCATTGTCTGACAGCGCATGGCAAGATTTAGGGGCGAAAGACCCGGGTCTGTCCAGTGGCGACTATAAACTGCAAGTGGGCGACCTCGATAACCGCAGCAGTCTGCAGTTCATCGATCCAAAAGGTCACACGCTGACGCAGTCTCAGAACGATGCTCTGGTAGCTGCATTCCAGGCGGCATTCAGCAAGTAACATTTAAAGGCCAGAGCTCTCTGGCCTTTTTTCTGTTAGGCTACGCAAACGTGTGCGTAGACACAGATAGCGGAATTTTTAGTTAAATCACACCTGGAGTAAGAAAGATGCAAAAGCAAGCTGAGTTGTATCGTGGCAAAGCGAAAACCGTATACAGCACGGAAAATCCGGATCTGTTGGTGCTCGAATTCCGCAATGATACTTCAGCAGGAGACGGTGCTCGTATTGAACAGTTTGACCGTAAAGGCATGGTGAACAATAAGTTCAACCATTTCATTATGACTAAACTGGAAGAGGCGGGCATTCCTACGCAAATGGAAGCTCTGCTCTCCGACAACGAAGTGCTGGTGAAAAAGCTGGATATGGTGCCGGTTGAGTGTGTAATTCGTAACCGTGCGGCTGGCTCACTGGTTAAACGCCTCGGTATTGAAGAAGGCATTGAGCTGAATCCACCGCTGTTTGACCTGTTCCTGAAAAACGATGCGATGCATGACCCGATGGTCAATGAATCTTACTGTGAAACCTTTGGTTGGGTGAACAAAGAGAATTTGGCTCGTATGCGTGAGTTGAGCTACAAAGCTAACGATGTTCTGAGCAAACTGTTTGATGACGCGGGTCTGATCCTGGTCGATTTCAAGCTGGAATTTGGTTTGTTCAACGGCGAGGTTGTACTGGGTGATGAGTTTTCCCCAGACGGTAGCCGCTTGTGGGACAAAGAAACCCTCGACAAGATGGACAAAGACCGTTTCCGCCAGAGCCTTGGTGGCCTGATTGAAGCTTATGAAGAAGTCGCTCGTCGTCTTGGCGTTCAATTAGACTAAAATCTCGCACGATTCTTATGAAGCCGAATGTGTTTTCACATTCGGCGTTTTCACGTCTTGTTTCCTATGGTAATCCTGGAATTAACCACCTACGATCTACTTATTACAAGTTGTGAATAATGAGGTCGACTATGCGCTGGCAAGGTCGTCGCGAAAGCGACAATGTTGAAGACAGACGAAACAACTCTTCTGGCCCAAGCTTCGGAGGCGGCGGTGGTGGATTCCGCTTACCCGGCGGTAAAGGCGGTGTCATCTTATTAATAGTGGTCGTTGTGGCGAGCTATTATGGTGTCGATCTCACCTCAATGCTCGGTGGGCAGCCAGTTCCGCAACAGCAATCTACGCAACGATCTATCAGTCCTAACGATGACGAAGCCGCTAAATTTACCCGGGTTATTCTGGCAACGACCGAGGACTCCTGGGGAGAAGTTTTCCAGAAGATGGGGCGCACTTATCAACCACCAAAACTGGTGATGTATCGCGGCAGTACGCGTACTGGTTGTGGCACTGGTCAGTCAATCATGGGGCCTTTCTACTGCCCGGCTGACAGCACGGTGTATATCGATCTCTCTTTCTATGATGAAATGAAAAGCAAACTGGGCGCTGATGGTGATTTCGCTCAAGGCTATGTCATTGCTCATGAAGTCGGACACCACGTGCAGAAATTGTTAGGGATTGAACCGAAAGTCCGCCAGCTCCAGCAGGGTGTAAGCCAGGCGGAGGGCAATCGTCTTTCTGTAAAAATGGAATTGCAGGCTGATTGCTTCGCGGGTGTCTGGGGTAACAGTATGCAAAAACAAGAAGTGTTGGATGCCGGAGATTTGCAGGAAGCGTTGAATGCAGCTGAAGCGATTGGCGATGATAAACTGCAACAACAGAGTCAGGGACGCGTAGTTCCCGACAGCTTCACCCATGGCACTTCAGAACAGCGCTATACCTGGTTCAAACGCGGTTTCGATAGCGGCGACCCGGCGCAGTGCAATACCTTCGGTAATACCGCCAAATAACGAGATGTGACAAGGACGCAAGCCATGGAGCTGCTAAGGCAAGCAACCGCCAGTATGGCTGATGCTGGTATTCGCCGTATGATCATCATGGCGGGTGAGAAAACCTGGAGTAGCCAGCAGGTACAATCTCTTACCCGGCAATTACCCGGTGACTGGCTATGGGTTGGGGCCGCACCGGAATTGCCGCTTCATTGTGCAACGTCGGCAATGCGCACTCTATTGGGTCGTGAGTTTCTGCATGCAGTCTTTGATGCAAGAGAAGGGCTGGATGCTGAATCGCTGGCAGCCCTTGCGGGAACGCTTAAAGCGGGCAGTTGGTTGGTTCTGCTGGCTCCCGAATGGGACAATTGGTCGATGCAGCCAGATTGCGATTCAAACCGCTGGAGTGAGCAGCCGGAAGCGATTCCCACACCACATTTTATCGCTCATCTACAGCACTGTATCAGCGTTGATAACGAATGCGTGCTCTGGCAGCAGCATCAGCCGCTGCAAATCCCTGATTTCTCGCCACGTCCACAATGGCATGCAGCCAATGGTGCACCTTTTGCAGAGCAGGCCGCTATTCTGGATGAGCTTTTGAACATGTCTGCTGGCGTTGCGGTGGTTACCGCACCGAGAGGGCGTGGTAAATCTGCACTGGCGGGTATGTTACTGCAAAGGATTCCAGGCAAAGGGCTGGTAACCGCTCCCGGAAAAGCGGCGACAGATGTGCTCGCTGAGCATGCTGGCGATCGCTTTAACTTTGTTGCGCCTGACGCACTGCTTGCCAACCCCGATGCATTTCAGGCCGACTGGCTAATTATTGATGAGGCTGCCGCGCTCCCAGCGCCTCAATTGCGTAGATTAATATCCCACTTCTCACGGGTTTTACTGATAACCACGGTGCAGGGTTACGAAGGCACGGGGCGTGGGTTTATGCTCAAGTTCTGCGCAAGTCTCGACGAACTGACGCGCTACACCCTTTCAACTCCCATCCGTTGGGCTGCAAATGATCCGCTGGAAAAACTAATTGATGCGGTTTTGCTATTTGATGAAATCGACATAACGACAGCCCCGCAAGGTTCGATTTCTTTGCAGGTCATTGAACGTGCCAGCGCGTTACAACCATCGCAACAACTACAACAGATGTACCGCTTACTGTCTGGCGCACATTATCGTACTTCACCACTGGACTGGCGTCGGATGCTGGATGCTCCGGGGCAGCATTTCATTGCTGCAATCAGTCGTGGGGAAACGATTGGAGCAACCTGGCTTGTGGAGGAGGGTGGGCTTCATGAGGATCTCAGTCGGGCGGTATGGGCTGGATTTCGGCGCCCACGTGGCAATTTAGTGGCGCAATCGCTGGCAGCCCATGGCGGTAGTCCATTAGCCGCAACGCTTAAAGGATTGCGCGTCAGCCGTATTGCTGTGCATCCACTACGCCAGCGTCAGCAAATCGGCCAACAGATGATTGCCAAAGTGAAAGCTCACGCAACGTTTGCTGCTGATTATCTTTCGGTGAGTTTTGGTTTTACCAACGAGTTATGGCGCTTTTGGGAAAGCTGTGGCTTTCGGTTGGTGCGCGTAGGAAGTCACCGGGAGGCCAGCAGTGGCTGCTATACGGCAATGGCGTTATTGCCGTTAACTAAGCAAGGTGAGGCTTTGACTGGTCACGAGCAGCAGCGGCTACAGCGCGATATTAGGTGGTTGCAACCGTGGATTGACCAATCCTTACCTGTTATCCCTGATGAAAAGGCTGCGCTAAACAGTGATGATTGGCTGGAGTTGGCAGGGTTCGCCTTTGGGCATCGACCTGTGGAGGCCTGCCTGGGCTCTTTGAATCGTTTGTTGCTCACCAGTGATTTACCCCTTAACGCGCTACGTGGCCGAGTACAACAATGTCTAAGTGTGGAGTCACTTTGCCAGCAATTACGCATTTCCGGACGTAAAGCATTGTTAATTGTGATGCGGCAGGAAGTGCAAAAGGCGCTGGAAAAACTCGATGAGCAACAGTGTATTGAGCTGAAAAATACGCTTATGCAATTGCAATTTTTCCACTAATTCATTCAGTCAAACGGTATGGTCATCATGGAATCCCGGCGTATAGTCATCTCCAGAAACTAAAGGAGAACACCATGAAACACGACCATTTTGTAGTTCAAAGCCCAGCCAGCCCGGCTAAGCAACTGATTTTGTTGTTTCATGGTGTTGGCGATAACCCGGTAGCAATGGGGGAAATTGGTAGCTGGTTTGCGCCACATTTCCCGGAAGCGCTGGTGGTCAGCATTGGTGGCCCGGCACCCAGCGGCCCGTATCAAGGCCGTGAGTGGTTTTCCGTTGCGGGAGTCACGGAAGAAAACCGCCAGGCACGAGTTGATGCCATCATGCCAACATTTGTCCAGGTGGTGCGTGACTTGCAAAAAGACAGTGGCGTGCCTGCGAATGCCACAGCTCTGATTGGTTTCTCGCAAGGGGCAATCATGGGGCTTGAGGGTGTGAAAGCACAGTCAGAACTGGCCTCTCGCGTGGTGGCTTTTAATGGCCGTTATGCGCAACTTCCACAAAATGCCTCAACTTCAACCACTATTCATTTGATTCATGGCGACGTTGATAAAGTGATTGATGTGAAGCATGCCTTTGATGCTCACGAACAGTTAATGCAACTGGGCGGTGATGTGACGCTGGATGTGATTGACGATTTGGGCCATGCGATAGATGACCGCAGTATTCAGATTGCGCTCGATCACCTGCGTTATACCGTGCCGAAGCACTATTTCGATGAGGCGCTCAGCGGCGGTAAACCAAACAACGATGATATTGTTGAGTTTCTTTGAAAACCCGGTCTGAGTGAAGTCCCTCCTGCCTATAGACTCCTTCTGGATTTTGAACACAGGAGGAGTCTAAAGGCACACCAGAACGTCACGTTCCTGCTGAGATAATTTATCCATGTTATGCTTCATGCAATGTTGTGTTTGATTGAGGTTTTTCGTGATCGATTATGATGCTTTCCCTGAGCAGCGGCAGGATCTTATTCATCAAATGCTTACTAAAACTGGCAGGGTGATTGGTGCCGATATTGCCCGCCAACTCGGTGTTTCAGAACATACCATTCGCCGTGATCTTCAGGTTCTGGCCCGCAAAGGTTTATGTAAAAAAGTCTACGGAGGGGCTGTCTGTCAGCTTCAGCAATCAGCAAGCTTTGAAACCCGTGTGGCACAGAGTGTTTCTGAGAAGTCAGATGTTGCCAGACGATGCGCTGAGTTGATAAAGCCGGATACCTGTATTTTCATCGACGCTGGTTCAACGTATCTGGCGATGGTGGATTTTATCCCTGAGACTTTTGAACTCACCATCGTGACAAATTCGCCACAAATTGCCTCTGCATTAAGCAGTAGACAGTCAGGGGAGTTGATTCTGTTGGGAGGAAAGGTGAGTCCCAAAACAGGGAGCACTTTAGGTTTAGATACCGTAAACCAGGTCCGTAATATGATTTTTGACCAGACATTTATCGGTGTTTGTGGCCTTGACCCACAGGCTGGGCTCACAGCCGTATACTACGAAGATGCCTGTTTTAAAAAAGAAGTCATCGCTCAGAGTAACGAAGTTATTGCCGCGGTCATTGCAGATAAAATGTGTCAGGTGGCGAGATACAAAGTTGCTACCTGTGATGCTATTGATATTGTCGTGGTGAGCCGTGAAACCCGAGTACAGGATTTCAGTAGCGAAAATCTTCGCATCGAGATTGTTGATTAGCCTCAAATCCACATCAGTGAAGGCTGGAGTGAACCTTCACTGATGGCTTGCGCAAGCAGATGTTAGGACTGAAGAGCCAACATTCGTTTGATTGTTTCCTGGACTGCATTTGCGTCATTATATCCAGTGATAAAATTTGCAACCGATTTGGTTTCCTCGAAGGCATTGCGCATTGCAAAACTGTATTCGGCCATTGCGAGCAACTCAATATCGTTGTAGCCATCGCCGAAAGCCATGGTTTCGTGCTTACTGACACCAAGCAGTTCCTGGAGCTTTTGTATGGTGGTTCCTTTGTGAACACCATAGTCCGCAATATCAATCCACGCCGCTTCTGACACCACAATGTAAACTTCATTTTCGAAAGTGGACAGGTGAGGTCGAGTCTGTGGGCAATGACCTTCCTCGTCATACACTGTAATTTTAACAAAATCAGATGTCAGCGCACTCAGGTCGTCTACTTCAATCATACTGGAATACGAATTTCGTACCTTATCCTTCAGCCTTTGCGCAAGGTCAGCGCGGATCACTGCCCCTTCTGAAGTACAGGCGATGATGACATGTTGAGAGTTAACTTCATGAAGGGTATTAATGATGCGTATGCCCAGCTCATTTTTGATCAGTGACTGATAAACAAATTGTCCGTCGTGTTTGATTCGGGTTGCACTGTCTCCCACAATCCACAGGTTCCTGCTGTACCCTCCAAACAACTCCTCAACTCTGTCGCACTGTTTTCCGGTACAGGCTGCGAAGTGAACACCCTTTGCAGCCATTAGTGCGCTGACCCCCATGAATAACTCCCTGTCATAATCTCCGTCACTATTCAGAAATGTGCCATCCAGGTCAGTAATAATAAGTTTAATCATTAGGTCAGAGCCTCTATGTGTTGGAGTTTTTGACGACGACAGTTGATATTCGAATCTCACAAAGCATGTTGGGTTATGCGATATTACGCACACTTTATGATGATCTAACTCTGCTTGATGATGCTCGTTGGTGTATTTTTGTGCAATATTTAGATCTAAAAAATCGCCATGGTGATAGTTTGTGATAGATTTATCTTCAGAACATATGCTGTTAGAGGTATAAGTGGGCAAGAGCTTGCCGGGGTAACGAGTCTGGTCAGTAAGGGTTTTACAAATTCTGAATGTGTTGATTGCTCTGATAACTAAAGAGAAATTTTTTATGAAACATGAACATGTTGGTGAAATCATAATTAGTGAGTCGGCTATTGCTGAGGGCGTGACGAAAGTTGCTGCACAACTCAACCAGCATTTTAATGACGCAGTCATTATTACGGTTGTACCGGGCGGGATCCTCTTCACTGCGGACCTGACCCGGCAGTTAGAGTTTGATATTAATATGGATTATATTGCCTGCCCGCATACTCCAGGCGACAGAAATAATAATTCAGCGATAGTTTTCCATCAGAATATAGATATCAGCGGTCGGGATGTCATCATCATCGATGATGCCATTGAGTCAGGCGGAACGATGAAGCGTCTTGTTCAATTTATCTTAGAAAACTACACGCCAAAATCGGTCTGCGTAGCTGTTCTTTTTGTCAAACCGGGTCGGGTAGATATCCCCGTCAGACAATATTATGCGTATGAGATGGAAAATGATGACTTATTGATTGGATATGGCATGCCATGGGAAAATAAGTACAGAAATCTGCCTTATGTAGCCAAATTAAAACGTTAAGTTTTGACTGCACCTCTTATCTTATTATTGGCTGTTTGCTTTCAGATACTGGCCTGGATGCCAGAAAACTGCAGGGGTTCGGCAGAGAATGCTCGTTCTTCATCATGGCGGCCGAAGGCCGGTCGCCATTACTATCAGCATTTTGAAAAGCGGGAATGCCCCGCTCATTTGTCAGTTAGGGCTTTTTCTTTGGGAAATCGTCTTCGTCATCCCACTTATCGTTAAAGTCACGATGAGGAGGAAGCTCAGGTTTATTCGCCATATATTTCTTCGGATCAATACGCTTCAGATCCTTAATCACATTAAGGAAAATGCCCAGAAGCAGCACCAGTACGATGATCCACCAATAATGCGATAGCCATTCCATGCGTATAACCTCTTTCGCCTTGTTACTTGACGTTGTGGCGGCGCTTGCTGCACTCATTTCCCCGAATCACTTACTCAAGTAAGCGCATCGGGAGAAGCTGCCTGGCTGCCTTGCCACAACGCCAATTAATCTGGCTATGATTGATGTTTATTGCGGCCTGTCAGGCGACAAGCTGCTCCATAATGCGTTGATACATACGGGCCAACATTTGCAGGTCAGCGGCGTTAACACACTCATTAATTTTATGAATAGTCGCGTTCACTGGTCCAAGTTCCACCACCTGCGCCCCCATGCGTGCGATAAAGCGCCCATCGGATGTGCCACCGGTGGTCAACAGTTGCGGTCTGATCTCATTATAGTGCTCAACTGCATTCACTACCGCATCGACCAGCTTCCCGCGTGACGTAAGGAACGGTTGGCCGGAAAGCCACCAGTCGAGGGTATAACGCAATTCATACTTATCGAGCAGGGCAATAACGCGTTGCTTGATGTCTTCATCAGTCAGTTCGGTGCTGAAGCGGAAGTTGAACTGCACATACAGATCGCCTGGAATTACGTTATTACTGCCGGTGCCGGCCTGAACGTTGGCAATCTGCATGCTGGTGGCAGGGAAGAACTCGTTACCTTTGTCCCACTCAATATTGACCAGCTCATTCAGCATTGGTGCTGCACGATGAACAGGGTTATCAGCCAGATGCGGGTAAGCAACGTGCCCCTGCACACCGTGAACGGTCAGGTTACAGGTCAACGAGCCACGGCGGCCGTTTTTCACCACATCGCCTACAACTTCAGTGCTGGAAGGTTCACCAACCAGGCAGTAATCGAGCCTTTCATGGCGTGCCATTAATGTTTCGACTACTTTCACAGTGCCATTTTTGGCACTGGCTTCTTCATCAGACGTGATGAGAAATGCAAGGCGGCCTTTATGGCGCGGGTTCTGTGCCACAAAACGTTCTGCAGCAACCACCATCGCGGCAAGCGACCCTTTCATATCTGCAGCACCACGACCAAAAAGCATGCCATCACGGATAGTCGGTTCAAACGGAGGATTAATCCAACGGTCAGCATCACCTGAAGGCACGACGTCGGTATGGCCAGCAAACGCCAGCGTTTCGCCTTTTCCTCTCCATGCCCAGAAGTTTTGCGTGTCGCCAAAATCCATGTGCTCGATAGTGAAACCAATGGCACGTAGTCGCTCAATCATCAGCGCCTGGCAGCCAGCGTCGTCAGGGCTAAGAGAAGGGCGGCGGATAAGCTGTTGCGTCAGCTCAATAACCGGGCAAGACATAGCTCTACACCTCGTTGATAAACATCGTATAGTTCGATTCATTGAAACCCAGCAGCATAGGCTGACCGGGCGCGTAGAGCAATGGGCGTTTGATGATTGCTGGCATTTCGAGCATTAGCGCTGCTGCAGTTTGGGCGTCAGTAATACTTGCGCGATGTGCTTCGTCGAGTTTGCGCCAGGTCGTTCCTCGCGTATTCAGCAGTGCTTCCCAACCTAATTCGGCAATAAAACTATTCAATAATTCGGCATCTAACCCATCTACACGATAGTCATGGAATTGATATTCCACACCTTGAGTCTCCAACCAGCGGCGTGCTTTCTTGATGGTGTCGCAGTTTTTAATACCGTAGAGAATTATCACGGGTTAAATCCTTATTTTTGGCAGTGATTATTTATGCAGGAATTTAGAATAAATAAAATGATAAAAAAGTTGCAAGGAAAAATATAACTCAATTGCTAATCTAAAAGTTAGGTAATAGAGATTCTTTTTCTGCTTTGATTAATTTATCGCAGTTTGGCGTGTAGAGAGTTCAGAGTCTTTGATTGCTACGAAAAGTCCTATTTTCGTGGCTTGCAGAGCTGCTGAGTAACTGAAACATTTTATTTCAAGTGTTTCGTCACATTATTAAATACCTATTGAGCTAATAATTAAGTCCATACGCAGTCGACTCTCAATATTTGATGATAGATAGCCAGTGAAGCTGCAAAGTAATGCCGCTTCACTCCATGGAAGGGATTACGTATAATTAAAGCAATTATAAGAGAGGCGGTTATGATTGAGCACGAACTAGGGAACTGGAAAGATTTCATTGAAGATATGCTTCGTAAATGATCTAACCGGGTAAAAAATACAACGGGAACATGATGTTCTTATTCTCAATATCCTTTGAGCCATACAAAAAGCGACCCCTTTAAGGTCGCTTTTTTGTTGGTTAGCTATCTGAATGTTCCTTGAGCGGGAATCTTCTGCGCACCAGCACAAAGAACAATGGCACGAAGAATATCGCCAGCACGGTCGCTGAAATCATCCCCCCCATCACCCCGGTACCCACCGCATGCTGGCTACCAGAACCCGCACCGCTGCTGGTGGCCATTGGCAACACGCCGAAGATAAACGCCAGGGATGTCATCAATATCGGGCGTAAACGTTGGCGGCAGGCGTCAAGCGTCGCGGCAACCAGTTCGCGGCCCTGGGCATTCATATCGTTGGCGAACTCAACAATCAGAATGGCGTTCTTGGCCGCCAATCCTATAACCGTTAACAGCCCCACCTGGAAATATACGTCGTTTTCCAGCCCGCGCATCCAGGTTGCCAGCAGTGCACCAACTACCCCCAACGGAACAACCAGCATCACTGAGAATGGCACTGACCAGCTTTCATAAAGTGCCGCCAGGCACAGGAACACCACTAATAGAGAGATGGCGTATAGCGCCGGAGCCTGCGCGCCTGATAACCGTTCCTGGTAAGACATACCGGTCCATTCCAGGCCAAAACCTGTTGGCAGCTTTTGCACCAAGGTTTCCATCACCTGCATCGCGGTCCCGGTACTTACACCAGGTGCTGCTTCACCGACAATTTCCAAAGCTGAATAACCGTTATAACGTTCGAGGCGTGGTGACCCTGTTTCCCAGTGCGAGCTGGCAAAAGCAGAGAAGGGCACCATTCCACCGTCTTTGTTACGCACATACCACTGGTTAATGTCTTCCGGCAGCATGCGATATTTCGCTCCTGCCTGCACATACACTTTTTTCACGCGGCCACGATCCATAAAATCGTTCACGTAGCTGGAACCCCAGGCGGTTTGCAGCGTGTTATTGATATCGTCAATGGATACCCCCAATGCTTGCGCTTTTCGTTGGTCGATATCGATCTGCATTTGCGGGCTATCGTCTAAACCGTTGTGACGCACGCGAGTCAGCAGTTTTTCATCGCTCGCCATATCCAGTAACTGATCGCGCGCCTGCATGAGCGCATCGTGCCCGGCACCTGCGTGGTCTTGCAATTCCATATCAAACCCAGCTGCGTTACCTAAACCGCTGATGGCCGGTGGGCTGCTGGCTATCACACGTGCTTCTTTAATATCACGGAAGGCTTTTGTTGCCCGTTCGATAATGGCAAAAGAACTGGCGGTATTCGGGTCACGTACATCCCAGTCTTTCAGGCGTACAAACATGCGCGCCACGTTTTGCCCGTTACCGCCGGGGCCGGAGCCTATAGTGGCAAACACCGACAGTACGTTATCTTTCTCTTTGGTCAGATAATACTGCTCAAGCTTTTCCACCACTTTGGTAGTTTGCTGCTGCGTAGAGCCGCTCGGCAATTGTATTGAAGTGGTGAATACACCCTGATCTTCCAGCGGCAGGAAAGAGGTTGGCAGGCGCAGGAACAGGAACACCATGCCGCCAATCAGCAGCACATAAATCAGGATCCAGCGCAGACTGTGCGCCAGAATTTTGCCGACAGCAGATTCATAGCGCTGTGCATTGCGGTTAAACATGCGGTTAAACCAGCCAAAGAAACCTTTCTGGCCGTGATGTTCACCTTTATGCAATGGCTTGAGAATGGTGGCACACAATGCGGGCGTCAGAATCATTGCCACCAATACCGATAGCACCATCGCGGAAACGATGGTTATCGAGAACTGGCGGTATATCGCCCCAGTGGTGCCGCCAAAAAATGCCATCGGTACAAACACCGCTGACAGCACCATTGCAATCCCAACCAACGCACCTTGAATCTGGCCCATTGATTTTCGGGTCGCTTCTTTGGGTGATAACCCTTCCTCACTCATGATGCGTTCAACGTTTTCGACCACCACGATGGCGTCGTCAACTAACAAACCGATAGCCAGAACCATGGCAAACATCGTCAGGGTGTTAATGCTGTAGCCAAACGCATACAGGACGGAGAAGGTACCCAATAATACTACCGGCACGGCGATAGTCGGAATTAACGTCGCTCTGAAGTTCTGTAAGAAAAGATACATGACGAGGAACACCAGTAGGATGGCTTCCAGCAGAGTTTTCACTACATCAGTAATCGAGGCTTTCACAAAAGGCGTGGTTTCGTAAGCAATCTTCGCTTCCAGGCCATGAGGGAAGTACTGCGATAATTCTTCAATTTTTGCGCGGGCGAGTTTATCAGTTTCCATCTCGTTCGCGCCCGAGGCGAGTTTAATTCCCAGGCCTGACGCTGCTTGCCCGTTATAACGGCTCAGGAAGTCGTACTTCTCGGCACCTAGTTCAACTTCTGCAACATCACCCAGCGAAACCAGAGATCCATCCTGATTTACACGCAGCGTAATGTCTTTGAATTGCTGCGGCGTTTGCAGCAGTGACTGAGAATTAACGGTGGCGTTCAGCGCCTGCATATCGACAGAAGGCGTTCCACCTAGCTGCCCGACCGCAATTTGTGCATTCTGCGATTTAATCGCATCCACCACATCCTGCGTGGTCATCTGGAAACTGGTGAGTTTGGTCGGGTCGAGCCAGATACGCATTGAATATTGCGAACCGTAGGCATCCACATCACCTACGCCGTTAATACGGCTTATAGGATCCTGAATATTACTGGCGACGTAGTCCGCGATATCTTGCTTATCCATGCTGCCGTCGGTAGACACAAACGCCACCATTAGAATGTTGGTATCGCCGGTTTTTCTAACCGTTACGCCCTGGGTTTGCACGGCCTGCGGCAATTTACGTAATGCAGATTGCAACTGGTTTTGCACCTGCTGCACTGCTTCGTCTGGATCGGTTCCGGCTTTAAAGCTCAGCGTAATCGTCGCCTGACCGGTGCTGCTACTTTGGGAGGACATATACATCATGTTGTCCAGCCCGGTCATATTCTGCTCGATAACCTGAGTAACCGTATTTTCCAGCGTTTGTGCAGACGCACCTGGGTAATTTGCAGTGATACGCACATTTGGCGGTGCGAGGTCGGGGTATTGTTCTACGGGAAGTGAAAAAATTGCCAGCGCGCCGGTGAGACACAAAATAATGGCCAGCACCCAGGCAAAAATGGGGCGATTAATAAAGAAATTCGCCATTCAGTCAGAACCTCGTCAGTACTTCAGATTGTGATTATTGAGATAGTCGTCACTGTAGCCTTAACGGCAAGTCCAAACGTGGAGAAATTGAGGAGATATTGTAAATTATCTTCGCTCTCTGTGGTATGGCGAGGCTTCAGAAGCCTCTGCTTTCAAGGAACAACACCGTTGCCGCGACACGAGATCGCACCTGGAGTTTGCGCAGCAAATTGCGGATATGCACTTTCACCGTCTCTTCGGAAATATGCAGATCCGACGCAATCTGTTTGTTTGACAAACCCTTAGCGACTTCTTGTAATACATCCAACTCACGTTCGGTTAAGACCGCAAAAGGATCGTCACTACGTTTATCAGTGCTGCGGGTGCGTATATATTCAGCCACTTGCTCGCTGTAGGCTTCGCCTTCGGTTGCACCACGACGGATATCTTCCAGCAGCACGTCCGGGTCGCTGTCTTTGAGCAAATAACCGTCTGCTCCGGCATCTATCAGGGTGAAAATATCACTGCGGGAATCTGAAACTGTCAGCACCACGATACGCGCACTGACGCCATCACGGCGCAGGGCGTTTAACGTGTCTAACCCGCTCAAACCTTTCATATTCAGATCGAGCAAAATCAGGTCAGGGGTCAGGCGATTCGCAAGGCTAATGGCTTCTGCGCCGCTGCTTGCTTCACCTACTACGCTAAAACTGTCGTCCATTTCCAGCAACTGACGGATGCCACGACGCATTAACGGATGATCATCGACGATTAATACCTGGCAGACATTTTTCTCACTCATCACAACTCCCAATATTGTTCACATTATTATCGTTATAGGTTCACCGGCGTTTCGCGCGTTGCCAGGTCTGATGGCGGCGAACGAAAAGTCATCGTAATCAACGTCCCGCCTTCCGCTGGGCGGGAAATAGTCAGCTCGCCACCTAACCGTGTGGCGCGTTCGTGCATAATATTTAAGCCGTAATGACCTTCGGGTTCCGTCAGACTGGCTATTCCAGTTCCGTCATCAAGAATATTCACAGAATGAATCCCTGATACCGATGTATTACAGCTTACGGATATTTTATGTGCTTGCGCGTGTTTAATCGCGTTTAAAACGCCTTCACGGATAATTTGCAGCAAATGTACCTGTTGTGAGGCATCCAGCGCCTGAGTGGGTATGTCGCAATCCATGGTAATAACGGCTTCAGTCTGGTTGCGCAGCGGGGCAATCATCTCCTGCAATGCGGAAGGTAAATCGGCTTGCTGAAGTGTCAGGCGGAAGGTCGTTAATAGCTCACGTAACTGGCGGTAGGCATCGTTCAGCGCTTGGGAAAAATCGCCAATAATGCGCTGCGCAGGCTGATTTTCTGCTGGTACCGCACGTTTGAGTAACGTGAGTTGGATACGTAAATAAGAGAGCACTTGCGCTAACGAGTCGTGTAATTCCCGGGCAATCGTCGCGCGCTCTTCCATCAGCAACAATTGCTGATAATGTTTTTGCGCCTGGTTGAAATAGAGGCCACGGCCCAACATATTTGCCAGACTTTGCATTAATGGCAGCGGCGGAACACCTTCTGGAGCCTGCCAGCGGAGCAAACCTAATTCTTTATTCTCAAGCACGATCGGCAATGTTTGCCATGCTTGCTTATCGTGTTGAACGCCTTCCTGTATTTTCCAGTTTTCACCCGTTTTCATCTCCAGATAATTGACCGGTGTTTTCTGGCGTACCTGCTGCAACACTCGTTCAAAACAGTGCTGATCAATGGTACTGACCGTCAGGGCTTGTGAGCAGGCATATAGCACTTCCAGCGTCTGATTGGCTTCCTGCAGGTCCAGCGTTTTTTCCTGCACGCTCTCTTCAAGTGAGCGATAAAGTTTATGTAACTCGCCTGACATGCGCGTGAAAGTATGTGCCAACAAACCCAGTTCATTTGGTAGTTGTGTGTTTAGCGGCGGGTAATCAAACTCACCGCGTTCAATAGTGCGACTTGCTTCCATTAGTTTGTTCAGAGGTGCCACAACCTGGTGGCGAAAGCGGCGTAAGGTGAAAAAGACCAACGTGAAAATGGCAATAAAACCCACCACTGAAGCTATTACCACCTGCATCATTTTGCGTTCGGCATAATGTTGAAGGGCGAGGACAAACAGGTCAATTTGCGCCACATAGCCAGTAATGTTGGCCTTGTACCACTGCAAATCGCCCTTGCGAATATGGTTTTCCATATCAGACCAGGCATGGTTAATCACTGCGAAACGGTTACGGACTTCAGCAGGAACCCAGAATTTTTCAATTTTAAGCAAGGCTGGAGAGCGCAGTGACTGGCTGTACTGCTCAAGATGTTTGTCCAGATTGATGCGGTCGCCCTGCAAATCATATCCCAGGCGATAGCTCTGCATACGTAACGAACCTGCGACGTTAATCGCTTCGGCATCACGCAAACTGCTGGCAAGGGTTAACATCGCGATGCCTGTTGAAAGCAGCGATAGCAGAATAATGTAAAAGAAAGCTCGGGCAAGGCTCGTGGAGAGCGAGCGTTTTACTATCACTTATAATAACCCATCGAAATAGTTGAGAGCGAAACGTATCAGAAACGTAAGATGTCAGTCATTCTTGTTGGCTATATTTCGGCATTCCTTCCAAAACAAATTTACAGAATTAACTAGTGCACACCAGAAATGTAACCTTTGCACAACAAGCTAGTGCAAAACGATGTTTCATTAAACACGAAAATAAATTGATCCTTACCAGGTTATTGGCAGATTTCGCAGCAAACTGGGCAAATGACCATTGCCAGCGAAGACTTTGCCAGGTCATAACATACCCCCATAAAAAATAGCCTCCTGTTTGTGATAACGGGCAAAGGGGTAAAAATGAATCGTTTTGTTCTTGCCAATGCACAGCAATGTATCGGTTGTCATGCATGCGAAATCGCCTGCGTAATGGCTCACAATGATGAAAAGCATGTTCTGACCACCCAACAATTTCAGCCACGGATCTCTGTTATTAAACATCAGGGAAGGCGCAATGCGGTAACTTGCCGTCATTGCGAAGATGCTCCGTGTGCAAGCAGTTGCCCCAACGAAGCTATTTCACGCATTAATGACAGTGTTCAGGTTAATCAACACAAGTGTATTGGCTGTAAATCCTGTGTGGTAGCGTGCCCGTTTGGTGCGATGCAGGTTCTCACCACTCCGATTAATGATGGGCGCTCTGTTAAAGCCAATGCCCATAAATGCGACTTATGCCATGACCGTAAAAATGGCCCGGCTTGCGTGGAAAATTGTCCCAGCAAGGCGCTGAAATTAATTAATAGCGAGACGCTTGCCGCCCTGGCAAAAAACCGGCGTTTACGCTCGGCGGCTCAGGAATCTCAGCCGTGGCATACCACCGCGCAGCAAACAGCACCGCAGCTTTCTCTGAGTGCTGATTTAAGTAAAGTAGAAAAAATGCGCGCCACTCCTGCACGGCAGGACCCTGATAAAATTGACCTGGTTTTGCGCAAAACAGGTTTTGATGAAATCTATCTCACCTTTGATAAAAACCAGGCTGAAAACCAGGCTGACCGCTGCATGAAATGTGGCGAGCACAGCATTTGCGAGTGGACTTGCCCGCTGCATAACCATATCCCGCATTGGATTGAACTGGTCAAAGAGGGGCGCATTCTGGAAGCTGTGGAGCTTTCGCACCAGACAAACTGCCTGCCAGAAGTGACTGGGCGTGTGTGTCCACAAGACCGTTTATGTGAAAGTGCCTGTACCCTCAAAGATGAATATGGTGCGGTCACTATCGGCAATATCGAGCGTTATATTTCCGATAAAGCCTTTGCCAGCGGCTGGACGCCGGATCTTTCTTATGTCAAACCAACTAGTCGCCGCGTTGCCGTGATTGGTGCTGGGCCTGCCGGCCTTGCCTGCGCGGATATTCTGGCGCGCAATGGGATTAAAGCCACAGTGTTCGACCGCCATCCTGAAATCGGCGGGCTGCTCACGTTTGGTATTCCCGCATTCAAGCTGGATAAATCGCTGTTAAGTCGTCGCCGTGAAATCTTCAGTTCGATGGGTATTGAATTCAAACTCAATACCGAGATTGGCCGCGACATTTCTCTACAACAGGTGTTGGCTGATTTTGACGCGGTGTTTGTTGGCGTTGGGACTTATCGTTCAATGAAAGCTGGATTGCCGAACGAAGATGCGCCGGGTGTTTACGATGCGCTGCCGTTCCTGATTGCTAACACTAAACAGGTGATGGGATTACCAGAGTTGCCTGACGAGCCGTATATCAATATGGCGGATAAACAAGTGGTGGTGCTCGGTGGCGGTGATACTGCGATGGACTGCGTGCGCACTTCTTTGCGACATGGCGCGCAGCAAGTCACTTGTGCCTATCGCCGTGATGAAGCCAACATGCCGGGTTCAAAAAAAGAGGTCAAAAACGCGCGGGAAGAAGGGGCGATGTTTGAGTTCAATGTGCAGCCGCTGAATATTGAACTGGATGACAGTGGGCAAGTGATGGGCATCCGTATGCTGCGCACCCAAATGGGCGAGCCAGACGAGCAAGGTCGCCGTCGTCCGGAACCGATTGAAGGCTCTGAATTTATCATGCCAGCCGATGCTGTAATTATGGCATTTGGCTTCCACCCTCATGGTATGCCATGGCTTGAAGAGCACGGTGTGAAGCTTGATAGCTGGGGGAGGATCCTTGCCAGCGTTGAAGATAAATTACGCTATCAGACCAGCAACCCAAAAATCTTTGCTGGTGGTGATGCGGTCCGTGGTGCTGATCTGGTTGTCACGGCGATGGCGGAAGGGCGTCATGCTGCTGCAGGGATCATGGAATATCTTGAAGTCCAACCCCAATGCCTTAATTAGACGTTAATCTCACCCCGTCTGTGAGTCGGGGTGAGTGTTTGTTTTACAAACCGAATTCCTTTTTGATCCTACCCCTGTATTTACCCCTAAAGGGTGATGCCTCTACTCCCCCTTTGTCACATAACGTATCACTCTATAAAAACCCGTAGAAAATTACGGAGATAACACAGATGTGTTTGCCGTCTTCTGCACTGCGAAGGCGGCATTTGTGATGCAAGGATGTGCCTTATGGCTGATTTTTCCCGACGTGGATTATTGACCGGGAGCTTTCGACGCTCCGCAACTGCTTTCCGCCCACCCTGGAGCGGAGATGAAAACCATTTCCTTGTGGATTGCACTCGCTGCGATACCTGCTTGTCGGCCTGCGAAACCCGTGTCCTGAAACGCGGCCAGGGCGGCTACCCCGAAGTTAACTTTGATCACGGTGAATGCACTTTTTGCTACGCCTGCGCACAAGCTTGCCCGGAACAACTCTTCCTGGCGCGTGACGTTTCCCCGTGGGAACACACGCTGTCGATTGGCGATAACTGCCTGGCCAAAAACAGCATCGAATGCCGTAGCTGCCAGGACACCTGCGACACGCAGGCTATTTCATTTCGCCCTTCTTTGCAGGGTATCGCACAACCTCTGCTCAATCACACCGATTGCACCGCTTGCGGGGCATGTATATCGGGTTGTCCGGTTTCAGCCATCAAGATGAGGCACGCAAATGCGAGCTAACTGGCATGTCGCAGGCCTGGTCGTTCAGGCGCAACCACACAATATTCTCGCGGTCAGTGCCGCATTAAACGAACTACCTGGTAGCGAAGTCGCGGCAAGTGATGCTGAACACGGCAAATTGGTCGTAGTTATGGAAGCAGAACGTAGTGACGTGCTGCTGAATCAAATCGAGTCGGCACGCAATATTGCGGGCGTGCTGGCGGTGTCGCTGGTTTATCACCAGCAGGATGAGCAAGGTGAGGAAACACCATGAAACTCAGTCGTCGTAGCTTTATGAAAGCGAACGCTATTGCAGCCGCGGCGGCCGCCGCTGGCCTTAGCGTACCGAGCGTTGCGCGAGCAGTTGTCGGTAAGCAAGATGCCATTAAATGGGATAAAGCCCCATGCCGTTTTTGTGGCACCGGTTGTGGCGTATTAGTCGGTACCCAGGACGGGCGAGTTGTTGCAAGCCAGGGCGACCCGGATGCGCCGGTTAACCGTGGCCTGAACTGCATCAAAGGCTACTTCCTGCCAAAAATCATGTACGGAAAAGACCGCCTCACGCAGCCGCTGTTGCGCATGAAAGACGGGCAGTATGATAAAGAAGGTGAGTTTGCTCCCATCACCTGGGATCAGGCATTCGACATCATGGAGCAAAAATTCAAGACCAGCCTGAAAGAGAAAGGGCCGGAAGCGGTCGGCATGTTTGGCTCCGGCCAGTGGACGGTGTGGGAAGGTTATGCCGCTTCTAAATTATTCAAAGCCGGTTTTCGTTCCAACAACCTTGACCCGAACGCACGCCACTGCATGGCTTCAGCTGTTGTGGGCTTCATGCGTACTTTCGGCATGGACGAGCCGATGGGCTGCTACGACGATATCGAGCAGGGCGACGCGTTCGTGCTGTGGGGTTCGAACATGGCCGAGATGCACCCGGTTTTATGGTCGCGCATCACCAACCGCCGCTTGTCGAATGAAAACGTTGAAGTCGCCGTTCTTTCTACCTTCCAACATCGTAGTTTTGAGTTGGCAGATAACGGCATGGTGTTCACGCCACAAACTGACCTGGCGATTTTGAACTATATCGCCAACTACATCATTCAGAACAACGCGATAAACGAATCCTTCTTTAAGCAGCATGTGAATCTGCGTAAAGGCGTGACGGATATCGGTTACGGTTTGCGTCCGACGCATCCGTTAGAAAAAGCGGCGAAAAACCCAGGTTCTGACGCTTCAGAGCCGATGAGCTTTGAAGATTACAAAGCGTTCGTTGCGGAATACACGCTGGAAAAAACCGCCGAAATGAGCGGCGTGCCAATAGATCAACTTGAAGCGCTGGCGAAGCTGTACGCCGACCCGAATAAGAAAGTGATTTCTTACTGGACGATGGGCTTTAACCAGCATTCACGCGGTGTGTGGGCCAACAACCTCGTTTACAACATCCACTTGCTGACCGGCAAAATTTCTCAGCCAGGCTGCGGACCATTCTCCTTAACCGGCCAACCATCGGCGTGCGGAACTGCGCGTGAAGTGGGCACTTTCTCTCACCGACTGCCAGCCGACATGGTGGTGACGAACGAGAAGCATCGCCAAATCACCGAAAACATGTGGCAGTTGCCAGCAGGCACCATCCCGGCAAAAGTGGGTTTACATGCCGTGGCCCAGGACCGCGCGCTGAAAGATGGCAAGCTCAACGTTTACTGGGTGATGTGTAACAACAACATGCAGGCCGGGCCGAACATTACCGAAGAGCGTATGCCGGGCTGGCGCGATCCGCGTAACTTCATCATCGTTTCCGATCCGTACCCGACGATCAGCGCACTGAGCGCGGATCTGATCCTACCAACCGCAATGTGGGTGGAAAAAGAGGGCGCTTACGGCAACGCCGAACGCCGCACGCAGTTCTGGCGCCAGCAGGTCAAGGCACCGGGTGAGGCAAAATCGGATCTCTGGCAGCTCGTGCAGTTTGCGAAACGCTTCAAAGTTGAAGACGTGTGGCCTGCGGAACTGGTCGTTCAAAAACCGGAATACCGGGGCAAAACGCTGTTTGACGTGCTGTTTGCGAATTCAAACGTGAGCAAATTCCCGGTCACCGAACTGGCTGAAGGGCAGTTAAATGACGAATCCCACGAGTTAGGTTTCTACCTGCAAAAAGGGTTGTTCGAGGAGTACGCCGCATTTGGCCGTGGTCACGGGCACGATCTCGCTCCGTTTGATGATTACCACAAAGCGCGCGGCCTGCGCTGGCCGGTGGTCGACGGTAAAGAGACGCTCTGGCGCTACAGCGAAGGTCACGACCCATATGTGAAAGCGGGTGAGGGCTTCAAGTTCTATGGTAAACCAGATGGCAAAGCAGTGATCTTCGCGTTGCCATTTGAGCCTGCGGCGGAGTCTCCGGACCAGGAGTATGACCTGTGGCTGTCAACAGGACGCGTGCTGGAACACTGGCATACCGGCAGCATGACGCGCCGCGTACCGGAATTGCATCGTGCCTTCCCGGAAGCTGTTTTGTTCATCCATCCGCTTGATGCCAAAGCGCGTGATTTGCGTCGTGGTGACAAAGTGAAAGTTATCTCCCGTCGTGGCGAAGTGATTTCGATTGTCGAAACACGCGGTCGCAACAAACCGCCGCAGGGGCTGGTGTACATGCCGTTCTTCGATGCAGCGCAACTGGTGAACAACCTGACGCTGGACGCAACCGACCCACTTTCGAAAGAGACGGATTATAAGAAATGCGCTGTAAAACTGGCGAAGGTGTAAGGGGGATATCATGAACAAGAAAATGTTATTCAAATGGATGACGGCGTTGGTGTTTTTGGTCAGTGGCGCATTGTGGGCGGCGAACAGCGTTGATCTCACGCAGTCACCAGAAGTTTCCGGCACGCCGGAAGGCTCAGTCAAAATGCCGAAACAGCAGGGGCGTATGGCGCTGAACTACGTAAACCAGCCGCCAATGATTCCGCATAGTGTTGACGGCTACCAGGTTTCCAAAAACACCAACCGTTGTCTGCAATGCCACGGTGTCGAACATTACCGCACCACGGGGGCGCCGCGTGTTAGTCCCACACACTTTATGGATAGCGACGGCAACGTGCTTTCTAATGTGGCACCGCGTCGTTACTTCTGCCTGCAATGCCATGTCCCTCAAACCGATGCAGCGCCGATTGTTGAAAACACATTCACGCCGTCTAAAGGTTTTGGGAACTAGAGGTCATTATGGATAAATCAACCCGTAAACCCGGAATCATCAAGCGCATATGGCAGTGGTGGCGTCGCCCGAGCCGCCTGGCGCTGGGCACATTACTGCTGATTGGTTTCGCTGGTGGGATTATTTTCTGGGGCGGTTTTAACACCGGCATGGAGATGACCAACCGCGAGGAGTTCTGTATCGGTTGCCATGAAATGCGTGCCAACGTCTACGAAGAATATATGCAGACGGTGCACTACAATAACCGCAGCGGCGTGCGGGCTACCTGCCCGGACTGCCACGTTCCCCACGAATGGGGACCTAAAATTTTACGTAAAATTCAGGCCAGCAAAGAGTTGTATGCCAAAGCGTTTGGCTTAATCGACACGCCGCAAAAGTTTGATGACCACCGCCTGGCGATGGCGCAAAACGAGTGGCGGCGAATGAAGAACAACAACTCGCAAGAGTGCCGAAACTGCCATAACTTTGATTTCATGGATTTCACCGCTCAGAAAACCGTCGCGGCAAAGATGCATGATAAAGCGGTCAAAGATGGGCAAACCTGCGTGGATTGCCACAAGGGGATTGCGCATAAGCTGCCCGACATGAGTGAAGTAAAAAACGGTTTTTGATTACCCGTCATACTTCGAGTTGCAGGTGTGTTGGCTGCACCCGTGCGCCCCAGTCACATAGTTATCTATGCTCCTGGGGACTTACGGCCTTGCCGCCTGCCTGCACCTCGAATTATTTAGGGTAATCTCG
Source organism: Buttiauxella cochleicola (assembly GCF_021283185.1). Taxonomy (NCBI): domain Bacteria; kingdom Pseudomonadati; phylum Pseudomonadota; class Gammaproteobacteria; order Enterobacterales; family Enterobacteriaceae; genus Buttiauxella; species Buttiauxella cochleicola. Next base: position 42,290 of record NZ_JAJSOS010000012.1, on the reverse strand, counting down.
TTTCATAACCAGAAGACAAAAAGTATTTAGCGGAATATGATTATCGGCTCCCCTAACTCACTGTGGAGACGGTATGTCGATTAAAATCGAAGTCATCAAAGATAAAATCCTCTCAGATAATTACTTCATCCTGCGCAATATCACCTACGATCTATACCGTAACGAAGCCGAAGCTATTCGCCACAAACGTGAAGTCTATGACCGGGGTAACGGAGCAACCATGCTGCTGTATAACCGCGATAAAAACACCGTTGTGCTGACGCGTCAGTTCCGCGTGGCTACGTGGGTTAACGGTAATGCTGACGGCATGTTGATTGAAACCTGTGCCGGTTTGCTGGATGCCGATGAACCGGAAGTTTGCGCCCGCAAAGAAGCTATCGAAGAAACCGGCTACGAAGTAGGGGAAGTCGAAAAAGTCTTTGAGCTGTATATGTCGCCAGGCGGTGTGACCGAGCTGATTCACTTTTACATGGCCGAATACAGCGATGCCCAGCGTGAAAACGCCGGTGGTGGCATTGATGATGAAGACATCGACGTGCTCGAATTACCGTTTACCCGCGCTATGGAAATGGTATCAACAGGTGAAATTCGTGACGGAAAAACAGTTATTCTGTTACAACAGCTGCAATTACGCGGAATCATGAACTAAAAACATTGTTATTCAATGAATTACGGATAGGCGATTTTAAGTAAATCTATCCGATAATTCTGATTGAGCACAAACGTTAACCAGACGAAGATATCGCCATATTTTGTATACCCGTCATACTTCAAGTTGCCTCTTTGTTGGCTGCGCTCACTCACCCAGGTCACTTACTTATGTAAGCTCCCTGGGACTTGTTCCCTTGCCGCCGTGATGCAACTCGAATTATTTTGGGTATACATTAAATTCTCTTCGTCTTCTCAGGATACGTGTCGCCAATGTCTTTGCGGATCAAATCGCTGTTTCTCTTTTTATTCTTTATAGCGAGCTCTGTTTTCGCGGCACCTGCACAAAAGTCTTTCTCCGACTGGCAAGTTACCTGCAACAACCAAAATTTTTGTGCGGCCCGTAACACTGGGCTGCATCAAGGATTAGTCATGACGCTAACCCGCAGTGCGGGTGCGCGTACTGATGCAACGCTGAGAATTGATTTCGGTAATATGACCATCGCAGAACCTAAAGCGCCGCCAATTGCGCCGCGCCTGCTTGTTGATGGTGAACCGTTGACGCTGGACTTAGCGAAATGGCAGGAAACACCGCACCATCTCAAAACCAGTGATGCCGACGCGATTAACACTTTCCTCGAAAAAGTCGCCAACGCCGATGCGATTACGCTGGCGAAAGGGCAGGGAAATATTTCGCTTGCGGGCCTGAAAGCCTCAATGCTGTTTATTGATAGTCAACAGCAGCGCGTGGGAAGTGAAACCGCCTGGATTAAGAAAGGTGACGATCCGCCGCTGAGCGTGCCGCCAGCGCCTGCACTTAAAGAAGTCGCGCTGACTAACCCCACTCCGACGCCACTCACGCAACCAGAACTCAGCGACCTGCTCGATTACGGCACCTGGCGCATGAACAACAGCCAGTGTTCGCTCGATCCCGCTCGCCGCGAAGTGCGTGTGTTTGCGCTCAGTGATGATAAAGCCTTGCTAATGACCGGTTGTGAAGCGGGCGCTTACAACGTGGTAGATCTCGCCTGGGTTGTGTCGCGCCAGAAGCCCTTTGCCGCCCGGCAGATTCGCTTAAAACTGCCGTTTACACCGGGAAGCGGAACCACCGAGCTTGAGCTGATGAACGCGGGTTATGACGAAACTAACAAAGAGCTGACGACGTTGGCCAAAGGGCGCGGAGTGGGCGACTGCGGTGTGGCGACACGCTGGCGTTTTGATGGCCAGCGTTTTCGCCTGGTGCGTTATGCGGAAGAGCCGACGTGTGATGCGTGGAACAGCAATGCGTCGTGGCCCACACTCTGGGTCACCAAATAATCCCCGTCATACTTCAAGCTGCAGATGCGTTGGCTGCTTTCGTTCACCCCAGTCACTTACTTGTGTAAGCTCCTGGGGATTCACTCCTTTGCCGCCTTTCTGCAACTCGAATTATTTAGGGGATTACCGTCAATTTTCTCTAAGAAGATTAAACACCCAATACCTTTTTCGCCTTCGCCACCACATTCTCGGTGGTAAAGCCAAAGAACGGGAATAGCTTGTCAGCAGGCGCTGATTCACCGTAAGTCGTCATACCAACAATCGCGCCTTTCAGGCCGACATATTTGTACCAGTAATCCGCAATACCAGCCTCTACTGCCACTCGCGCAGCAATATCTGAAGGTAATACCGACTCGCGATACTCTTCGTCCTGAGCATCAAAAATATCGGTCGAAGGCAGTGAAACCACGCGTACTTTGTGGCCTTCGGCTGTGAGTTTATCTGCCGCCAGCACAGTGATTTCCATCTCCGATCCTGTGGCTATCAGAATCACATCTGGCGTACCGCCGCCGTCTTTCAGAACATAACCACCACGGCTAATCGCTTTGACTTGCTCCGGCGTGCGTTCCATTTGTGCGAGGTTCTGGCGCGAAAGAATGAGTGCCGTTGGGCCGTTGTGCCGCTCGATTGCCGCTTTCCAGGCTACAGCAGCTTCAACCTGATCGCACGGGCGCCAGGTACTGAAGTTTGGCGTCATACGCAGGCTGGCGAGTTGTTCTACCGCCTGATGGGTTGGGCCATCTTCGCCAAGGCCGATGGAATCGTGGGTATAAACCATAATTTGCCGCGCTTTCATCAGCGCCGCCATTCGTGCGGCATTTCTCGCATATTCCACAAACATCAGGAATGTCGCGGTGTATGGCACAAATCCACCGTGATGGGCAATCCCATTAGCGATGGCGGTCATACCGAATTCGCGCACGCCGTAGTGAATGTAATTCCCGGCGAGATCCTCTTTGATAGATTTGGATTCTTTCCAGATGGTCAGGTTACTTGGTGCTAAGTCAGCCGAGCCGCCGAGCAATTCAGGCAGGCTTGGGCCATAGGCATTTAACGTGTTTTGTGAGGCCTTACGGGTGGCAATTTTCTCTGGGTTGGCCTGCAATTTTTCAATGTACTGCTGAGTGAGTTCCTGCCAATCCTCCGGCATTTCACCGTGCATGCGGCGGTTAAACTCAGCGGCTAGTTCTGGGTGAGCTTTGGCGTAAGCGGCAAACTTATCGTTCCACGACGTTTCTGCTTTCTCGCCTTTTTCTTTGGCATCCCAGGCTTGATAAATCTCTTTCGGGATTTCAAACGCCGGGTAGTTCCAGCCCAGTTGTTTACGGGCGAGAGCCACTTCCTGCTCGCCGAGTGCCGCGCCATGGGCCTCTTCTTTGCCCGCTTTGTTTGGCGAGCCAAAGCCAATGATGGTGCGGCAGATAATCAGTGACGGTTTATCTTTCACACTTTGCGCTTCTTGAATCGCTTTCTTCACTGCTTCCGGGTCGTGGCCATCAATTTCATGCACCACATGCCAGTGATAAGCCTCGAAGCGTTTCGCGGTGTCGTCGGTAAACCAGCCTTTAGTTTCACCATCAATTGAGATGCCGTTGTGGTCATAGAAGCCGATAAGCTTGCCAAGACCGAGGGTGCCGGCAAGCGAGCACACTTCATGAGAGATGCCTTCCATCAGGCAGCCATCCCCCATAAATACGTAGGTAAAGTGATCGACAATTTCATGGTCGGGACGGTTAAATTGCGCCCCTAACGTGCGTTCAGCAATCGCCATGCCGACCGCATTTGCTAACCCCTGGCCAAGCGGCCCGGTGGTGGTTTCAACACCGGGTGTATAACCAATTTCCGGATGGCCGGGGGTTTTGGAGTGAAGCTGACGGAAGTTTTTTAACTCTTCCATCGGCAAGTCATACCCGCTCAGATGCAACAGGCTGTAGAGCAACATCGAGGCGTGGCCGTTAGAGAGAATAAAGCGGTCACGGTCAGCCCATGTGGGGTTCGTCGGGTTGTGGTGCAGGAATTCGTTCCATAACACTTCGGCAATATCTGCCATCCCCATCGGTGCGCCAGGGTGGCCCGAATTCGCTTTTTGTACCGCGTCCATACTCAGGGCACGAATGGCATTAGCAAGCTCTTTACGAGATGACATGTTTCACTCCGTGGTTGTCGTTCAAAGTTTAGCGGCGAGCAAATCTTCCAGTTTTCGTTGATCGATGGCGAACAGGCGGATGCCCTCTGCCAGTTTTTCTACCGCCATTGGATCCTGATTATGCTCCCAACGGAAATCTGCCTCGCTGATGGGTTCCGGGCGACGGAAGCCCTGTGACAGCGGCACCAGTTTGCGAACCACCGGCTCTTCACTTTCCTGCAACTGTTGCAGCAGGTTAGGGGCGATAGTCAGGCGATCACAGCCTACTAGCGCAAGAATCTGTTCGGTGCGGCGGAAGCTCGCGCCCATCACGATGGTGCTGTAGTTGTGCTGCTTAAAGTAATCATAGATATTGCGCACCGATTTGACGCCCGGATCTTCTTCAACCACATATGGGTCCATCGGTTTGCGGGCCTGATACCAGTCGTAGATACGCCCGACAAACGGTGAGATAAGGAACACGCCAGCTTCCGCACAGGCTCGTGCCTGAGCAAAAGAGAACAGCAGCGTCAGGTTACAATCGATTCCCTCTTTTTGCAGTTCTTCGGCGGCACGAATACCTTCCCAGGTTGAAGCAAGCTTGATAAGAACTCGCGACTTATCAATGCCCAGCTCTTCATAAAGAGCGATCAAATGGCGGGCTTTCGCGATGCTTTTTTCTTTATCAAACGAGAGACGGGCATCCACTTCTGTTGAGACTCGTCCAGGAATGCTTTTCAGAATTTCCGCACCGAAATTAACCGCAAGTTTGTCACAGGCTTGAGCTACCTGGGCTTCTCGCGTGTCGCCGCGCTGTTTACCGTAAGCAATGGCATCATCAATGAGTGTTTGATAGTGCGCTAAACCTGCTGCCTTCAGTAATAGCGAGGGGTTGGTCGTCGCATCGATAGGCTGGTAATTGCGGATAGATTCAATGTCACCGCTGTCGGCAACAACGGTGGTAAATTTCTTGATACTATCTAACTGATTCATGACTATCTCCTTGAAATGCAAAGTCTAATTTGAGTGTTCCATGTCACTCGCGATGAAAATTCATCGTTGGCATAACTAAAAAGCATAGCAGATAGGCATGGCATTGTTGTTAATGCCAGGTAACATAATGGCTCTGATTTTCTAACATTTTTGCAAGACGTTGCTGATAGTATGGCGATGTTCAAAGTTTAGAACGCGCGCAAGCGTGATACTACGTGGCCCTAAAGCGATCTTAACGTGACCTTACGACCCTTGAGAGTGATAAAAAAGGAACGAAGAAATGGACGAACAACTAAGACAAAGTGCCCTCGATTTTCATGAATTCCCAGTCCCCGGTAAAATTCAGGTTTCGCCAACCAAACCGCTGGCGACCCAGCGTGACTTAGCATTGGCCTACTCTCCGGGCGTTGCGGCACCTTGTCTTGAGATTGAAAAAGACCCACTTGCTGCTTACAAATACACCGCGCGTGGCAACCTGGTCGGCGTGATTTCCAACGGCACCGCGGTGCTGGGGCTGGGTAATATTGGTGCACTGGCGGGCAAGCCGGTGATGGAAGGTAAGGGCGTTCTGTTTAAGAAATTTGCCGGTATTGACGTGTTTGATATCGAAGTCGATGAAATGGACCCGGACAAACTGATTGAGGTGATTGCTGCACTTGAGCCAACGTTTGGCGGCATTAACCTGGAAGACATCAAAGCGCCAGAGTGCTTCTACATCGAGAAAAAACTGCGCGAGCGCATGAACATTCCTGTGTTCCATGACGATCAGCATGGTACGGCCATCATCTGTACTGCTGCGGTGCTTAACGGCCTGCGTGTAGTTGAGAAGAATATCTCTGACGTGCGTTTAGTGGTTTCTGGCGCGGGTGCATCGGCTATCGCCTGTATGAACCTGCTGGTACAACTGGGCATCCAGAAACACAACATCGTTGTGTGCGATTCGAAAGGCGTTATCTACAAGGGCCGTGAAGAGAACATGGCTGAAACCAAAGCGGCTTACGCGGTGGAAGATAACGGTAAGCGCACGCTCGACGAAGTGATTGAAGGCGCGGATATTTTCCTCGGCTGTTCTGGCCCGAAAGCCATGAGCCAGGAGATGGTCAAGAAGATGGCGCGCGCGCCATTGATTCTTGCGCTGGCAAACCCTGAGCCGGAAATTCTGCCTCCGCTGGCAAAAGAAGTGCGCCCGGATGCAATTATCTGCACCGGTCGTTCTGACTTCCCTAACCAGGTTAACAACGTGCTGTGCTTCCCGTTCATCTTCCGCGGCGCGCTGGATGTTGGCGCAACGGCGATTAACGAAGAGATGAAACTGGCGGCGGTTCACGCGATTGCCGAACTGGCTCACGCCGAGCAGAGCGATGTAGTGGCTTCCGCCTATGGCGAAGAAGAGCTGACTTTCGGCCCTGATTACCTGATTCCAAAACCATTCGATCCGCGTCTTATCGTGCAAATCGCACCAGCAGTGGCAAAAGCGGCAATGGAAACCGGTGTGGCAACACGTCCGATTCAGGATTTCGACGCTTATCGCGAAAAACTGACCGAGTTCGTCTACAAAACGAACCTGTTTATGAAGCCAATCTTCTCCCAGGCCCGCAAAGATCCAAAACGTGTGGTGCTGACGGAAGGTGAAGAGGCGCGTGTGCTACATGCGACTCAGGAGCTGATTACACTTGGTTTGGCGAAACCGATTCTGATTGGTCGCCCGGCGGTTATCGAAATGCGCCTGAAGAAACTCGGCCTGCAAATGCAAGCCGGGCGCGATTTTGAGATCGTGAATAACGAATCCGATCCGCGTTTCAAAGAGTACTGGAGTGAGTACTACAACATCATGAAACGCCGCGGTATTACGCAAGAGCAGGCGCAGCGTGCTGTGATCAGCAACACCACGGTGATCGGCGCGATTATGGTGCATCGCGGTGAAGCGGACGCCATGATTTGCGGCACCATTGGCGAGTATCACGAGCACTTCTCGGTGGTAGAAAAACTGTTTGGTTACCGCGAAGGCGTGAAAGCGGCGGGGGCGATGAACGCGCTGCTGCTGCCAAGCGGCAACACCTTTATTGCTGATACTTACGTTAATGACGATCCGTCGCCGGAAGAGCTGACAGAAATAACCTTGTTAGCTGTGGAAACTGTGCGTCGCTTTGGTATCGAGCCAAAAGTCGCGTTGTTGTCGCATTCCAACTATGGTTCCTCCGATTCGAAAGCGGCATGCAAGATGCGTAAAACGCTGGAGATGGTACGCGAACGTGCACCAGAGCTGGAAATTGACGGTGAAATGCATGGTGATGCGGCGCTGGTGGAAAGCATTCGTAACGAGCGTATGCCTGACAGCCCACTGAAAGGTTCTGCAAATATCTTGATCATGCCAAACGTCGAAGCGGCACGCATTAGCTACAACTTGTTGCGTGTTTCCAGTTCCGAAGGGGTGACAGTCGGGCCAGTATTGATGGGCGTGGCAAAACCGGTGCATGTGTTAACACCGATTGCGTCTGTTCGTCGTATTGTGAATATGGTGGCGCTGGCAGTGGTTGAGGCGCAGACCGTTCCGCTGTGATTTAAACCCAATCCTTAATTGGTAAGAAATCACGATACAAGGCAGCCTCCGGGCTGCCTTCTTCTGGCTGATAGTTATATTCAAAGCGAACCAGTGGCGGCATCGACATTAAAATCGACTCTGTACGCCCGCCGGTCTGCAAACCAAACAGCGTTCCGCGATCCCACACCAGGTTAAATTCCACATAACGGCCACGGCGATAAAGCTGGAAGTCGCGCTCACGCTCGCCCCATGGCAGCGCTTTACGGCGTTCGACAATCGGCAGATATGCATCCAGGTAACCCTTACCCACAGCTTGCATAAAGCTGAAGGAATGGTCGAAATCTGGGGTGTTCAGATCGTCGAAGAACAGGCCGCCAATACCACGTTGCTCATTACGATGCTTAATAAAGAAGTAATCGTCACACCACTTTTTGTATCGTGGGAACACGTCATCGCCAAACGGCTGGCACAGCTCCTGCGCGGTTTTATGCCAGTGAACGGCATCTTCTTCAAAACCGTAAAACGGCGTTAGGTCAAAACCGCCGCCAAACCACCATACCGGGTCACAACCTGGCTTTTGTGCAATGAAAAAGCGCACGTTGGCATGGCTGGTGGGAATGTACGGGCTGAGCGGATGCACCACCAGAGAGACGCCCATTGCTTCAAAGCTGCGCCCGGCGAGTTCCGGGCGATGCGCTGTAGCAGACGCAGGCATCGCATCGCCATGTACATGGGAGAAGTTAACGCCCGCTTGCTCAAAGACATTCCCACCGCGTAACACCCGGCTGCGCCCGCCACCACCGCCTTCGCGTTGCCAGCTGTCTTCTTCAAACGCAGCACCATCAATATTGCTGAGCTGCTGGCAGATGGTGTCCTGCAATTGCAGCAGGAATTGTTTTACGGACTGAATATCTGGCAAGTTCATAGGGTTCAACGTTTCTTACTGTGGGCTTTTTGGTTATCAAACCAATTGAAGTAGCTAATGATGCCAGAGGCAATAGCATTAGCAATTTTCTGGCGAAACGCGGGAGTGCCCAGCAACTTCTCTTCACCAGGGTTGGTGATAAATGACGTTTCAACCAGTACGGAAGGAATCGACGGTGACTTCAACACCACAAACGCCGCTTGTTCCGTGTTACGGCTGTGCAGTTTGTGCACTGGCTTGATTTGCTTAAGAATGTGCGAGCCGAGCGTCAGGCTGTTTTTGATGGTGTCAGTTTGCACCAGGTCGAACAGTACCTGTTGTAGATACTGGTCTTTATGTTTGACCTTGCTGCCTGCGACATCATCGGCGGCGTTTTCTTTATCCGAAAGGTATTTCGCCATCGCACTACTTGCGCCGCGATTGGAAAGGGCAAACACCGACGCACCGGCAGCAGACGGGTTCGTAAAACCATCAGCATGAATCGACATAAAGAGATCGGCCCCGTGTTTGTGGGCGATTTCTACGCGATCATACAGCGGAATAAATTCATCGCTGGTACGTGTGAGTTTGGCCTCTATCCCATTGCTTTTAAGAATGTTTCGTACATTTTTAGCAATGGCCAGTACGACATGTTTCTCTTTAGAACCATTATGGCCAATCGCGCCGGTATCAATACCGCCGTGGCCTGGGTCGAGCATCACTACCCGACGGCCACCCGATTTTTTGCTCGGTTTGCTGTGGTTTGTGGTGGTTTTAAGAGGTTTAGTCTCCGGGCTGGCCAAAGCCTTATTTACGCCCGTTAACGTTAAAGCAGCCAACCCAGTAAGCAGTAACTGGCGGCGGGTAGTCAGATGCGTCAGTGATTTAATTTTGCTCATGCGGCTAATATTTTTATCTTTAAAATTGCAGATAGGCATTTATAGCGTATCGGCAAAGGGTAAACGACAAGCATTTTTGGGATTTTCATTACCAAAAATGAATGAGTGGCTAGTATGTCATTTTTTGCCTCGTTTTGCGGCAGATATTGGCTAAACAGAAACTTAACGCCATAATCACTGTTTTAGACTTTCAGGTGGCTAATACCATGGAAATACGTGTTTTTCGCCAGGATGATTTCGAAGAAGTCATTACGCTTTGGGAACGTTGCGACTTACTGCGTCCATGGAACGATCCTGAGATGGACATTGAACGCAAACTCAATCATGACGCGGATCTGTTCTTAGTGGCAGAAGTGGGCGGCGAAGTCGTAGGCTCGCTGATGGGTGGTTACGACGGCCATCGGGGTTCAGCTTATTACCTTGGCGTGCACCCGGAATATCGTGGTCGCGGCATTGCTAATGCGCTACTTAGCCGACTGGAAAAGAAGCTAATCGCACGCGGTTGCCCAAAAATTCAAATCATGGTGCGTGAAGAAAACGACCTTGTGATTGGCATGTACGAGCGGCTCGAGTATGAGCAGCAAGATGTGATGCTACTCGGCAAGCGATTGATTGAAGATCAGGAATATTAATGCCTGTGCTGTATCCACCTTCGGATTACGATACCCACGGTAATCTGAAAACACCTTTTTTGTTCTGGTGTACCCTTCTTTTACAGGCGCGAACCTGGTTTGTCCTGGTGCTGGCGGCAGCGTCCCGTCAACAGGGTGATGCTATCCTTGGCGTCTTTTATCCTGACCGCGACAATTTCTGGTTCGGGCTATTGCCTGGCGTTCCTGCGGCTCTGGCATTTATGATTAGCGGCCGCCGCCATTTATACCCTCGATTATGGGCCGCCTGGCGCTGGATATTGATTGCCGCACAGCTCATCGTTTTGGCCTGGCAACTCATATTGCTTTGGCAGGGCGAAGTGCTGACGGGCGTCACTTTAGCGCTGCTGGTTGCCGATATTTTTGCCCTCTGGTGGCTGTGTACCAGCCGGCGTTTACGGGATTACTTCACTATCAATCGTGAATAACCAGGCACTTTTGGGAAAGTTTGCACTCCAAAGCGCGTATCCATGCTTAATAAAGGAATTTCTGATGAAAAAACTGCGCCTGATGTTATTAGGGCTGCCGCTGGTGTTAGCAGGCTGTTCGACGTTGTCATCCGTCAATTGGTCTGCGGCAAATCCGTGGAACTGGTTTGGTTCGTCAATTGAAGTCAGCGAGAAGGGCGTGGGTGAGTTAAACGCCAGTACGCCGATGGATGAAAAGGCCGTCAGCAGCGCGTTGAATGATAACTACCGTTTACGCAGCGGCATGAAAACCGATAACGGCGAGATTGTTCGCTTCTATGAAGCGATGGATGACAAAACCGTGATGGTTGTCGTCAACGGCGAAAAAGGCACAGTAAGCCGCGTTGATGTTATGGATAGCGACATCGAAACTGATAGCGGCGTGAAGATTGGCACCGTCTTCAGCGACCTGTACGACAAAGCATTTGGCGCGTGTGTCAAAGGGACTGGAGATGATAGTGACGGTGTCGAGTGTAAGGCCAAAGACAGCCAGCACATCAGCTACATTTTTAGCGGTGAATGGCATGGCGGGCAGGAGTTGATGCCGTCTGACGATACGCTCAAAGCCTGGAAGATCAGTAAAATTATCTGGCGTCGATAAAAATTAGCCTGGCCTTGCGCCTTCTCAAGAAGGTGTTGCCGGAATTGGGTATCATAAGGGAATAAACGCCACGTAGAGTGGCGTGTGTTTTTTAGGAGGATTCATGTCTCGTGTTCAAACTGGCATTCTGCCAGAACATTGTCGCGCCGCCGTTTGGCTGGAAGCGAGTATTCAGGGCGATTTCGATGCTATTCGCCAGGGCTGCAAAACCTTTAATCAATCGCTAACTGAGTTGCAGGGTAAATTCCCGGACGCAAACTTAGGCGCGGTGGTGGCGTTTGGTCATGACTTATGGCGTGATTTAAGTGGTGGCGTGGGTGCGACCGAGTTGAAAAACTTTGCTCCATTGGGCAAGGGTCTTGCTCCTGCAACGCAGCATGATGTGATGATCCATATTCTTTCTCTGCGCCATGACGTAAATTTCTCTGTGGCACAGGCGGCACTGGCGGCATTTGGCGACGCGCTGAAAATTGAAGAAGAAATCCACGGTTTCCGCTGGGTTGAAGAACGCGATCTGAGCGGCTTTATTGATGGCACCGAAAACCCGCAGGGCGAAGAGACTCGCCGTGAAGTGGCGGTCATTAATGATGGCATCGATGCAGGTGGTAGCTACGTGTTCGTGCAGCGTTGGGAGCATAATCTCAAGCAGCTAAACCGCATGAGCGTGAACGAGCAGGAGATGATCATTGGCCGTACAAAAGAAGCCAATGAAGAGATTGACGGTGACGAGCGCCCGGACACATCTCACCTGACTCGTGTTGATTTGAAAGAAAACGGCAAAGGCCTGAAGATTGTGCGCCAGAGTCTGCCATACGGTACTGCCAGCGGCCCGCACGGCCTGTACTTCATCGCTTATTGCGCGCGTTTGCATAACATCGAGCAGCAACTGCTGAGCATGTTTGGCGAAACCGACGGAAAGCGTGATGGGATGCTGCGTTTTACTAAGCCGGTGACGGGTGGATATTATTTCGCGCCGTCCTTAGACAAGCTTCTAAACCTGTAAGGGCTACCTTACTCGCCATTCTGGCACCGGGCAGTGCTCAAAATCCCCACGTACTTCATGTACGCTCCGTTTTTTGCGCGCTGGCCGTCGTCAGACTGCCTTCGCCGCTAACGCCCTACCTTTCTGAGCTTATACCCCTTTCTTATTGCAAATCACCAAACGATATATAAAACCGTTACAGCTTTGACACTCGTTATAAATACACTGGTCACAATTAAGCAGACCGTAATACCCAAAATATTTCAAGATGCAGGAAGGCGGCAAACGAGCGACAAATTCGTCGGGAACGAATTTGACCAGCCGGAGGTGAGAGACAGGAGTCTCTCATTAATCCCGATGAGCTTACACAAGTAAGTGATTCGGGTGAACGAGAGCAGCCAACGCATCTGCAACTTGAAATATGATGGGTATATAACATTTATAAGGGTACCCAATGGCAATGACATCGGTTAAAAAAGTCTGGAGTGCTTTGGTTGTTTCTGCGTTGCTGGCAGGTTCAGCTCATGCCACGGAACTGCTGAACAGCTCTTATGATGTGTCTCGCGAGCTTTTTGCCGCGCTCAATCCTGCCTTCCAGAAGCAGTGGGCTGAGGAAAATAACGGCGACAAGCTGGTGATTAAACAATCTCATGCCGGGTCATCAAAACAGGCACTGGCGATTCTGCAGGGCTTAAAAGCAGACGTTGTAACTTATAACCAGGTTTCTGATGTGCAGATCCTGCATGACAAAGGCAACCTGATTCCAGCCGACTGGCAGACCCGTTTGCCAAACAACAGTTCGCCATTCTATTCCACCATGGCGTTCCTGGTGCGCAAGGGCAACCCTAAAAATATTCACGACTGGAGCGACCTGGTTCGCCCAGACGTAAAACTCATTTTTCCTAACCCAAAAACTTCCGGTAACGCCCGTTACACCTACTTAGGCGCATGGGGTGCGGCAAACAAAGCTGACGGTGGCGATAAAGCCAAAACCGAACAGTATATGACGCAGTTCCTGAAAAACGTCGAAGTGTTTGATACCGGTGGCCGTGGCGCAACCACGACATTTGTTGAGCGTAACCTGGGTGATGTGCTGATTAGCTTTGAGTCTGAAGTTAACAACATTAGCAAACAGTACGAGAAAGATGGTTACGAAGTGGTGGTGCCAAAGGTCAATATTTTGGCTGAATTCCCAGTCGCCTGGGTTGATAAAAACGTTAAAGCCAACGGCACTGAAAAAGCGGCGAAAGAGTACCTGAACTTCCTGTATAGCCCTGCGGCGCAAACCATCATTACTGACTATTACTACCGCGTGAATAACCCGGAAGTGATGGCGAAACTGAAAGATAAATTCCCGCAGACCGAACTGTTCCGCGTCGAAGACGAATTTGGCGGCTGGCCAGAAGCGATGAAAACCCACTTTGCCAGTGGCGGTGAGTTCGACAAGTTGCTCGGCAAGGGGCGTGAGTAATGTTTGCTGTTGCTTCTAAACGGGTGCTGCCGGGCTTTACCTTAAGCCTCGGCACCAGTTTGCTGTTTGTTTGCCTGATTTTGCTGCTGCCTTTAAGCGCGCTGGTAATGCAGCTTTCCGAGATGACGCTGGCTCAGTATTGGGAAGTGATCACCAACCCGCAGGTAGTGGCGGCATATAAAGTCACACTGCTGTCGGCGGGGGTTGCCTCAATCTTTAACGGCGCGTTTGGCATGTTGATGGCGTGGATTTTAACGCGTTATCAATTTCCCGGCCGCAGCCTGCTCGATGCTTTGATGGACTTGCCGTTTGCACTGCCAACCGCCGTTGCAGGTTTAACGCTGGCGGGGCTGTTTTCCGTTAACGGTTGGTACGGCGAGTGGTTGGCACAGTTTGGCATCAAAGTGACTTACACCTGGCTGGGTATTGCCGTGGCAATGGCATTTACCAGCATTCCGTTTGTGGTGCGTACCATCCAACCCGTGCTTGAAGAGCTCGGGCCAGAATACGAAGAGGCCGCAGAAACCCTGGGCGCAACGCGCTGGCAGAGTTTCCGCCGTGTGATTTTACCGGAGCTTTCACCGGCATTAATGGCGGGCGTGGCGCTCTCTTTCACCCGCAGCCTGGGTGAATTTGGCGCGGTCATATTTATCGCCGGGAACATCGCCTGGAAGACCGAAGTCACCTCACTGATGATTTTTGTGCGTTTGCAGGAGTTTGATTACCCGGCAGCCAGCGCGATTGCCTCGGTGATCCTTGCCGCTTCACTGCTGCTGCTGTTTACCATTAACACGTTGCAAAGTCGCTTTGGTCGGCGCGTGGTAGGTCACTGATGACGGACGTAACTGAATTGAAAAGCTATCGCCGCACGGGATTTAACTGGGGCAAATGGACACTGATTGGCCTCGGCGTGCTGATTTCATTTTTGCTGCTGGTGGTACCGGTGGCCTCTATTTTCGCTCAGGCTTTCTCGAAAGGGCTGATGCCTGCGCTACAGAATATTGTCGACCCGGATATGCTGCACGCAATCTGGCTCACCGTAATGATTGCGCTGATTACCGTGCCGGTGAACCTGGTGTTCGGTATTTTGCTGGCGTGGCTGGTAACGCGTTTTGATTTCCCTGGACGCCAGCTGTTGCTGACGCTGCTGGATATCCCGTTTGCGGTTTCGCCAGTGGTCGCCGGTTTGGTTTACCTGCTGTTTTACGGCTCCAACGGCCCGCTGGCGGGCTTTATGGATGCGCATAATATTCAGATTATGTTTGCCTGGCCGGGCATGGTTTTGGTGACGATTTTCGTGACGTGCCCGTTTGTGGTGCGCGAACTGGTGCCGGTGATGTTGAGCCAGGGCAGCCAGGAAGATGAAGCGGCTATTTTACTCGGCGCATCCGGTTGGCAGATGTTCCGCCGCGTCACATTACCTAATATCCGCTGGGCTCTGCTGTACGGCGTGGTGTTAACCAACGCCCGTGCGATTGGGGAGTTTGGTGCGGTATCGGTGGTTTCCGGTTCTATTCGCGGTGAGACATTCTCGCTGCCGTTACAGATTGAATTATTGCAGCAGGACTACAACACCGTCGGTTCGTTTACCGCAGCGGCGTTATTGACCCTGATGGCAATCGTTACGTTGTTCTTAAAGAGTGCGGTGCAGTGGCGTTTGAATAGCCAGGAAAAACGCCTGCAACAGGAGGGGAATCATGAGCATTGATATTACCAATATTAAGAAATCTTTTGGTCGCACCCAGGTGCTGAATGATATCTCTCTGGATATCCCTTCTGGTCAAATGGTGGCGCTGTTAGGCCCATCGGGTTCGGGAAAAACCACGTTGCTGCGTATTATTGCTGGGCTTGAGCACCAGAACAGCGGGCGCATTAGTTTCCATGGCACCGATGTCAGCCGCATTCACGCGCGTGAACGTAAAGTGGGCTTCGTGTTCCAGCATTACGCGCTGTTCCGCCATATGACGGTGTTCGACAATATCGCCTTCGGCCTGACGGTTTTACCGCGCCGTGAGCGTCCATCGTCTGCGGCTATTAAACAGAAAGTGACTCGTTTGCTGGAGATGGTGCAGTTATCACATCTGGCAGATCGTTTCCCGGCACAGCTTTCTGGTGGGCAGAAGCAACGTGTCGCTCTGGCACGTGCGCTGGCGGTTGAGCCGCAAATCCTGCTGCTTGATGAGCCATTCGGTGCGCTGGATGCACAGGTGCGTAAAGAACTGCGCCGCTGGTTGCGCCAGTTGCATGAAGAGCTGAAATTCACCAGCGTATTCGTGACCCACGATCAGGAAGAAGCGATGGAAGTTGCGGATAGGGTTGTCGTAATGAGCCAGGGGAATATCGAGCAGGTTGATACGCCAGAAGCGGTATGGCGCGAACCCGCGACTCGCTTTGTGCTGGAGTTCCTCGGCGAAGTGAACCGTATGAAAGGCACTATTCGCGGCAGCCAGTTCCATGTAGGCGCACACCGCTGGCCGCTGGGCTTCACTCCTGCATATCAGGGGGCTGTTGATTTATTTTTACGCCCATGGGAGGTAGATGTCAGTCGCCGTACGAATCTCGACTCTCCACTTCCGGTACAGGTGCTGGAAATCAGCCCACGCGGACATTATATGCAGTTGGTTGTGCAGCCGATCGGCTGGTATGACGAACCATTAACGGTTGTTCTACGTGAAAATCATGTCCCGGTACGTGGCGAACGTCTGTTCGTTGGTCTGCAACATGCGCGTTTGTATGAAGGCAACAACCGAATTCAGGGTGTAGACCTGGCTCAATCAGCCTGATAAGTTTACTGAACAACACGACACGCAAAGGCGGCCCACGTGGCCGCTTTTCTTATTTTTTGGACAGGCAAGTGAACACCTTAGAAAGCACGATTGGTAATACGCCTCTGGTTAAATTACAACGCACCGGCCTTGATAACGGCAGCGAAATTTGGGTGAAGCTTGAGGGGAATAATCCGGCAGGCTCGGTTAAAGATCGCGCGGCACTTTCTATGATTGTGCGCGCAGAAGCTCGCGGTGAAATCTCCCCAGGAGATACGCTCATTGAAGCGACTAGTGGCAATACCGGGATTGCACTGGCGATGATTGCAGCGCTTAAAGGCTATCGAATGAAGCTGTTAATGCCTGACAACATGAGTATGGAACGTAAAGCGGCGATGCAGGCTTATGGCGCTGAGTTAATCCTTGTGACCAAAGAACAGGGCATGGAAGGCGCACGCGAAATGGCCCGTTTGATGGATGAACGCGGTGAGGGGAAGGTTCTCGACCAGTTCAATAATCCGGATAACCCCTACGCGCACTACAGCACGACCGGGCCGGAGATCTGGAACCAGACGCAAGGGCGAATCACGCACTTCGTCTCAAGTATGGGAACTACCGGTACTGTAACCGGCGTCAGCCAATTCATGCGTGAGCAAGAAAAAGCAGTCAAAATTGTTGGGTTGCAGCCAGAAGATGGTAGCAGTATTCCAGGGATTCGCCGTTGGCCGGAAGAGTGGCTACCGAAGATTTTCAATCCTGCTTTAGTTGATGAAGTGATTGATATGTCTCAAGTAGACGCAGAGAGAACCATGCGCAAACTTGCGCGCGAAGAAGGCATTTTCTGTGGTGTGAGTTCGGGCGGTGCGGTTGCAGGCGCATTACGTGTTGCACAGGCAAATCCGGGCGCTGTTGTCGTAGCAATTATCTGCGACCGTGGCGATCGATATTTATCGACGGGCGTGTTTGGCGAAGAGAGTTATTCGCAAGGCTCTGGAATCTGATCCTGGAGTTTGCCAAAAAAAACGGCACCTCAGAGGGTGCCGTTTTCCATTGTGCGGATAGCTTACTTCTTGATGCGGATTACCGGGGTTTCGCCCACAGTCACGCTACCAGTCAGTTTGATCAGCTCTTTGATTTCGTCCATGTTGGAGATAACAACCGGAGTCAGGGTAGACTTCGCTTTCTCTTCCAGCAGGGCCAAATCGAACTCGATAACTACGTCGCCTTTCTTAACACGCTGACCTTCTTCTGCGATGCGTTTGAAGCCTTCGCCTTTCAGTTCAACAGTGTCGATACCGAAGTGGACGAACAACTCAATGCCGCTATCGGATTCGATAGAGAAAGCATGGTTAGTTTCGAAGATTTTACCGATGGTGCCGTCAACCGGAGCAACCATTTTGTTGCCAGTCGGTTTAATTGCAATGCCATCACCAACAATCTTCTCGGCGAAAACCACATCTGGAACATCTTCAATGTTAACGATTTCGCCAGAAAGTGGGGCAACAATCTCAATGGTTCCGGTGTCTTTTTTATCATCAGAAACCAGAGATTTCAGTTTATCAAACAAACCCATGATCTTCTCCTAAGCAGTAAATTGGGCCGCATCCGGTGGATTAGCAGATTGTTTTTTCTTCAATGAACTTGTTAACCAGCATCATTAACTCGTCCGTTGTCGGTTGAGCAAGTGCTTGCTCTGCTAACACCTTCGCATCTTCGAAGTTCGTGTTACGAATAATCTTCTTAATGCGCGGGATAGAAATGGAGCTCATACTAAATTCGTCCAGACCCATTCCCAGCAACAGAAGTGTAGCACGTTCGTCGCCTGCAAGCTCACCACACATACCGGTCCATTTACCTTCTGCATGAGAAGCATCAATAACTTGCTTAATCAGAGTTAGTACAGACGGTGACATTGGCTGGTAAAGATGTGAAATCATATCATTACCACGGTCAACTGCCAGCGTGTACTGCGTCAGATCATTGGTACCGATACTGAAGAAGTCGACTTCTTTAGCCAAATGGCGAGCAATCGTGGCCGCAGCCGGAGTCTCAACCATCACGCCAACTTCGATAGTTTCGTCAAACGCTTTGCCTTCTTCACGCAGCTGCGCCTTCATGATTTCGATCTCAGCTTTCAGTGCACGCACTTCTTCAACAGAGATGATCATTGGGAACATGATACGTAATTTACCGAATACAGAAGCACGCAGGATAGCGCGAACCTGAGCGTACAGGATCTCTTTACGATCCATAGCGATACGCACTGCACGCCAGCCCAGGAACGGGTTCTCTTCTTTCGGGAAGTTCATGTACGGCAGCTCTTTGTCGCCACCGATATCCATGGTACGTACGATAACTGCTTGTGAGCCACAGGCTTCAGCAACAGCTTTGTACGCCGCGAACTGCTCATCTTCAGTTGGCAGTGAATCGCGGTCCATGAACAGGAATTCTGTACGATACAGACCTACACCTTCTGCACCATTACGCTCAGCACCGTCGACATCACGAACAGTACCGATGTTTGCGCATACTTCTACCTGATGACCATCGAGAGTGATTGCTGGCAGATCTTTCAGTTTCGCCAGTTCAGCTTTCTCAGAAGCTTCTTGCTGCTGTACAGCACGCAGAGCTTCGATCTCTTCGTTGGTTGGGTTAACGTAAACTTTATTGTTAACAGCATCGAGGATCAGGTAATCGCCGTTCTTCACCTGGCTGGTCACGCTACCGGTACCAACAATCGCAGGCAGTTCAAGAGAACGCGCCATGATGGAGGTGTGGGAGGTACGGCCACCGATATCGGTGATGAAACCCAGAACCTTTTGCAGGTTAAGCTGTGCGGTTTCTGACGGAGTCAAATCTTTAGCGACAAGGATAACTTCATCCTGGATGGCGCTAAGGTCAATAATTGCCAGACCAAGGATATTGCGCAGCAGACGCTTACCGATATCACGTACGTCAGCCGCACGTTCTTTCAGGTATTCATCGTCTAATTCTTCCAGCGCGATTGCCTGGCCTTCGATAATTTCGTGAGCAGCTGCATCAGCAGTCACTAACTTATCGGTGATAAGGGCTATGATTTCCTGCTCAAGCTCTTCGTCTTCCAGCAACATAATGTGGCCTTCGAAGATAGCTTCCTTTTCTTCACCGAAGGTCTCGCCAGCTTTAATTTTGATCGCTTCTAACTGTGCTGACGCTTTAGCGCGCCCGCTTAAGAAACGTTCAACTTCCTGCGCAACTTTGTCGGCAGAAATTTTCTTCCGGTCGATGACAATTTCATCTTCCTTCAGCAAAAGTGCCTTGCCGAAAGCGATACCCGGGGATGCTAAAATGCCTGAAATCATAACCCTACCTTACTTGTGACTGATATTTACGAAGAACCCAGAACTTACTCGAGTTCAGCCATCAGTTTTACCAGATGCTCAACTGCTTTCTGATCATCTTCGCCTTCAGCGGAGATGGTCACAACAGTACCTTGGGTCAGACCCAGAGTTTGCAGTTTGAACAGGCTTTTTGCGCTAGCGCTTTTGCCGTTGGAGGTCACAGTGATCTCAGAAGTGAAGCCTTTAGCTTCTTTTACAAACTGAGCAGCAGGGCGGGTATGCAGACCGTTTGGAGCGGTAATGGTAACTTCTTGCTGGAACATTGTATTTCCCCAACTTATAGGTTTAGTGTTGTGGAACTAAAGTCTAGCCTGGTGGCAAAACTTTAGCCTGTATAGTTAGCGCCGTGTTAATTGTAACTCTACGCGACACAGGATGCTTTCTGAAACCACGAAATGTGCTTTGGTATCGACCATGCGCTTCGCGGCTCGCTCGTCATTAATCATTATGCCGTGAAATGTGATTTTGCACCAAATCGTTAAATCGATTCAGCAGATGCACATCACATTTTTCGATTAATTTCGCGCATCAAAATAATTTGCTGGATAGATACCAGACCTTGCGAAGTGACGCAATGGCAGGGTGGCCAAAAGTTTGACGTATGCCACAAAAAAGCACCCATTCGGGTGCTTTTTTACACTGATTTACCTGCCTGGCATCACTGTTGGAGTTCTTTTTCAGTGAAAAGATCGGCAAATAGGGCAGTACTCAGGTAACGCTCACCGGAGGAAGGCAGTATAACCACAATGTTTTTATTGGTAAATGCTTCATCTTCCTGAAGTTTTAACGCTGCAGCTACCGCTGCACCCGACGAAATTCCTGCCAGAATACCTTCTTCTTCCATCAAACGACGTGCAGTAGAAATAGCTTCGTCGTTAGTGATTGCGATGACTCTGTCGATAAGTTTCAGATCGAGGTTTCCAGGGATAAAACCAGCACCGATACCTTGAATTTTATGCGGACCAGGTTTGAGTTCTTCGCCCGCCAATGCCTGAGCAATAACCGGGGAGTCAGTTGGCTCAACGGCCACACTGATAAGGTCCGTTTTGCCCTTGGTGTTTTTAATATAGCGGCTCACACCAGTCAACGTACCACCGGTGCCAACACCAGCGATGAACACGTCCACTTCACCATCTGTATCTTCCCAGATTTCTGGGCCAGTAGTTTTTTCATGGATTTCAGGGTTTGCTGGATTGCTAAACTGTTGCAGTAACAGGAATTTCTCAGGATTACTGGCAACAATTTCTTCTGCTTTCTGAATCGCGCCTTTCATGCCTTTCGCGCCTTCAGTCAATACCAGGTTAGCCCCCAGGGCTTTGAGCAGCTTACGGCGTTCAATACTCATGGTTTCAGGCATGGTCAGCGTCAGCTTATAACCACGTGCTGCGGCGACATATGCCAGTGCAATGCCGGTGTTACCACTGGTTGGCTCAACTAACTCTATACCGGGCTTCAGCACACCGCGTTTTTCGGCATCCCAAATCATATTGGCCCCGATACGGCATTTTACGCTAAAGCTCGGGTTACGGGACTCTACCTTGGCCAGGATGCGTCCATTACCGATGCGGTTCAGTCGAACCAGCGGCGTATGACCGATAGTCAGAGAGTTGTCTTCATAGATCTTGCTCATAACCCGTCCTTAACTGTATGAAATTTGGGAAACCTCTCCAGCATACCTGCTTAGAAGTTATGCGGAAGTAAAGAAATCGCATATCTATATGTAGAAGGGAAATAAGCAGAAGCCAGAAGGAATAAGGAGCGGCATAAGCCGCTCCTGCAAATTTACTTCCACATAGCGTGTTTAGGGCGATAGCAGTCAACCCACATGGCGGTAGCACCACATACAGCGACTGGCATGATAACCAGATTCAGGAATGGGATAAGCGTAAACAGACTGACTAGTGAGCCAAACTGCATGTTAATGATTTTCTTCTCACGCAGTGAGATGCGCATTTCTTTAAATGGCACTTTATGGTTATCAAATGGGTAATCGCAATACTGGATAGCCAGCATCCAGGCGCTAAATAAGAACCATAAAACTGGCGCGACGGTTTGGCCAATACCAGGGATAAAGTAGAGAACCAGCAATACAAGCGCTCGCGGTAGATACCAGGAGAGCTTTTGCCATTCACGTTTCATAATACGTGGAACATCTTTCATGATACCTAACACGCCGGTATCCGGTGGTGTTGCGCCAGTCAGACGAGCTTCGAGCTGTTCTGCCAGTAAGCCGTTAAAGGGGGCAGCAATCCAGTTGGCTATGGTTGAGAAGAAGTAGCCAAATACCAGCAAGATAGACACGACTGCCAGTGGCCAAATGAGATAGCTCAACCACTGTAACCAATCTGGAACGTAAGAAAGAAGTGTGGGAACCCAAACATCCAGGCGAGTAAACAACCACCAAAATGCTCCACCCATCAATAAAATATTGACCAACAATGGCAAGAGCACGAAGCGCCTGATTCCAGGCTGATGTACCAGCTTCCAGCCTTGCGAAAAGTAATAAACGCCACTACGTGGCCCGGCTCCTGAAGTTGAAACCATATCTGAACGAACTCCTTTTTGGTCATTACAATGACGTGCAGAGCTATCATAACTGAGTGCCAGGAGAAAAACTTATTAAGAAATGGTCGAAAAAACAGCGAAAAATCGATTTTGGTACATCTTTATGCTGAGAAAACAGTGTGCGGACTTGCACTTGAGCAGATGGGCAAATACTCTTAGTGAGTAAATGTTTGCCGTGGTGGCAAGGTGTTAGAACAACAGAGAATATAATGATGCAGGATTTGCGTCTGATATTAATCATTGTTGGCGCGATCGCCATAATAGCCTTACTGGTTCACGGCCTGTGGACAAGTCGTAAGGAGCGTTCTTCCATTTTTCGTGATCGTCCAATGAAGCGTTTGAAGTCTAAGCGTGACGAATACGAATCGGATGACGCTGAGGCTGACGATGAACAAGATGATGGAGTAGGTGAGGTGCGTGTGCGTCGGGTTAATCCTGCGCCAGAAACAACGACTCGCGAGCCAGAAATGCCTCGTCAGCCGCAAGCTCCTCAACATCAGTATGAGCCACCTTACGCCTCTGCTGAGCCGCGTCAGAGTGCGCCAGTGCGTCAGCCTGAACCGGTTATTCCACGTCAGGAAGTTCCTGTTGCGCCTGCACATCAGCCAGCGCCACAGCAACCTGCTGTCCATCAACCGGTACAACAGCCTGTTCAACCGCCTCAGCCAGTGGCACCGCAAGCGCCGGTCCAACCGGTGCAGCATTCTGAACCTGCGCCTGAGCCAGTTGCGGTACAACCTGCTCCGACACCGGAACCTCCGGCACGTCGTAAAGAGACGGTGATTGTGCTGAACGTTTCGGCTCATGCTGGCAGCATGATTAACGGCGATGTGCTGTTAAACAGTATTCAGCAAGCGGGCTTTATCTTTGGCGAAATGAACATTTTCCACCGTCATCTCAGCCCTGATGGCAGCGGCCCGGTTCTCTTTAGTCTTGCTAATATGGTTAAGCCTGGTTCATTTGACCCAGAAAGCATGACGAATTTTGCAACGCCTGGCGTGACAATTTTCATGCAGGTACCGTCATATGGCGACCCAACGCAAAACTTTAAGTTGATGCTGCAGTCTGCTCAGCACATTGCCGATGAAGTCGGTGGTGTGGTGCTGGATGACCAACGTCGTATGATGACACCGCAAAAAATGCGTGAGTACCAGGACCGTATCCGCGAAGTGGTTGAAGCTAACATCAGCCATTGATACGCGCTCTGAACATGTTTTTCTTTGAACCCTCGGATTCCGGGGGTTTTTTATAATGATGGTGCGATATGGACACAATCGAACAAAAAATCACTCAACTGCGAACCACGCTTCGCCATCATGAATATCTCTATCATGTGCTTGATACTCCAGAAGTCCCGGATGCGGAGTATGATCGCCTGATGGCTGAATTGCGTTCTCTGGAAGGCGCGCATCCTGAACTCATCACCCCTGATTCACCGACACAGCGCGTAGGTGCTGCACCTTTAAGCGAATTTACCCAGGTTCGCCATGAAGTACCGATGCTGTCGCTCGATAACGCCTTTGATGAAGCTAGCTACCTGGCGTTTAACAAGCGAGTTCAGGACCGCTTAAAAAGCGCAGAAGCCATTACTTTTTGCTGCGAGTTGAAACTCGATGGCCTCGCGGTGAGCCTGCTTTACGAAGATGGAGTGCTGGTTCGCGCCGCCACTCGTGGCGATGGTACGACGGGCGAAAATATCACTGCTAACGTGCGCACTATTCGTTCTATCCCTCTAAAACTGCGTGGCGAGAATATCCCCCTCCGCCTGGAAGTTCGTGGTGAAGTGTTCTTGCCGCAGGCTGGTTTTGAAAAGATTAACGAAGAGGCGCGCCGTACAGGCGGTAAAATCTTTGCTAACCCTCGTAATGCAGCAGCCGGATCTTTGCGTCAACTTGATCCACGTATTACCGCAAAACGCCCGCTAACCTTCTTCTGCTACGGCGTTGGTTTACTTGAAGGCGGTGAATTGCCAGCCAGCCATCATGCACGTTTGCAGCAGTTTAAAGAGTGGGGGCTGCCGGTGAGCGACCGCATTCGTCTGTGCAACACACCAGAAGAAGTGCTGGCGTTTTATCACCAGGTTGAAGCCGATCGTCCGAAATTAGGTTTTGATATCGACGGCGTCGTTATCAAAGTTGATTCGCTCGCACTGCAAGAAACACTCGGTTTTGTCGCCAGAGCACCGCGCTGGGCAATAGCATTTAAATTCCCGGCTCAAGAGCAGATGACTTTTGTTCGTGATGTTGAATTCCAGGTTGGGCGCACGGGTGCAATTACCCCTGTTGCTCGTCTGGAGCCGGTTCAGGTTGCAGGTGTGCTGGTTAGCAATGCCACATTGCATAATGCTGATGAAATTGAGCGCCTGGGTTTAAGAATTGGCGATCGCGTGGTTATTCGCCGCGCGGGTGATGTAATCCCACAAGTCGTAGGTGTGGTTGAGTCCGAACGTCCGGAGAATACCTCTGCGATTGTCTTCCCAACTCATTGTCCGGTATGCGGCTCTGACGTTGAGCGCGTTGAAGGTGAAGCGGTTGCGCGTTGTACCGGTGGTTTGATTTGCGGTGCCCAGCGTAAAGAAGCGCTTAAGCATTTTGTCTCTCGTCGCGCGCTGGATGTCGATGGCATGGGCGATAAGATAATCGACCAACTGGTTGAAAAAGAATATGTTCATACTCCTGCGGATCTTTTCCGCCTGACTGCCGGTAAACTTACCGGGCTTGACCGTATGGGCCCTAAGTCTGCTCAAAACGTAGTTGATGCGCTTGAGAAAGCTAAAGAGACAACGTTTGCACGCTTCCTCTATGCACTTGGCATTCGCGAAGTGGGCGAAGCGACAGCAGCCGGTTTAGCGGCGCATTTTGGTACGCTGGATGCGCTGATTGCGGCAAGCATCGAAGATCTGCAAAAAGTGCCTGATGTGGGAATTGTTGTCGCCACTCATACGTTCAACTTCTTCGCTGAAGAGAGTAACCGTGAAGTGATTCGCCAGTTGACTGAAGAAGCGGGCGTTCACTGGCCTGCACCGGTGATTATTAAAGCAGAGGAGATCGACAGCCCATTCGCCGGCAAAACGGTGGTACTCACAGGTTCACTGAGCATGATGTCGCGTGACGATGCCAAAGCACGCCTGGTCGCATTAGGCGCGAAAGTTGCGGGCAGTGTATCGAAGAAAACTGACCTGGTGATTGCGGGCGAGGCGGCTGGTTCTAAGCTTGTCAAAGCACAGGAATTGGGTATCGACGTGATTGATGAAGCTGAAATGATTCGCTTGTTAGGTGAATGAGATGGATAAAGAGCAGCTTATTGAGATAGCCAATACAGTAATGCCGTTCGGCAAGTATAAAGGTCGTGTATTGATTGACGTACCGGAAGAGTACTTGCTGTGGTTTGCGCGTAAAGATGAATTTCCTCAAGGGCATCTTGGTGAGCTGATGAGGCTTACATTGCTGATTAAGACCGAAGGGTTGGAGGGGCTGGTGAAGCCCCTCAAACGGCATTAACTAAGTGTTATCGGTGGCGGTTTTGGCTGCCACCTGCGTCTCTTTCTGATAACGGCGGGCTAGCACCGCGCATATCATCAATTGCAACTGGTGGAAGATCATAAGCGGCAGCACCATCATCCCGACGGTTGCGACCGGGAATAAGATATTTGCCATCGGAATCCCATTCGCCAAACTCTTCTTCGAACCGCAGAACACAATGGTAATTTCATCAGCTTTGCTAAAGCCCAGACGCCTTGCCACAAACATGTTGATGCTGATGACAATAGCCAGCAACACTAGGCTTACCACCACAATAAACAGTAGCGAGCCCAGGCCGACTTTGTGCCAAATTCCATGCCTGACCGCTTCGCTAAATGCCGTGTAAATGACGAGCAGAATGGAAGTCTGATCGGTTTTACCAATCCATTTTTTATGTTTTGCTACCCAATTACCAATCCACGGGCGAGAAAGATGGCCCGCCACAAACGGCACCAGAAGCTGCATCATAATGCTGCCGACCTGCTGCAAGCTGCCACTCGCGCCATGAACATGCATCACCATGCCCACTAAAAGTGGCGACAGGAATATACCAAGCAGACTAGAGGCCGATGCGGCGCACACGGCAGCGGCCACGTTGCCTCCTGCAAGCGAGGTGAACGCAATAGCGGACTGCACCGTGGCAGGCAAAATACACAGGTACAAGAATCCTGTATAAATCTCAGGGCTGACATTGACTGGTGCCCACCAGGCGAACAACACGCCCAGCACAGGGAATAGCACGAACGTGCTGCACATGACCCACAGGTGCAAACGCCAGTGGCTGCTGCCAGCAATAATCGCTTCGCGAGAAAGTTTTGCGCCGTGCATAAAGAATAAAAGTGCGATTGCGGCGGTCGTTAGCCCTTCAAAGAAGCCAACAAAGCTGCCTTGTGCGGGGAAGAAAGACGCCAGTAATACGGTCACAATTAGCGTCAGCGTGAAGGGGTCGAGTACGCGAAAGAGTTTCATCATCATTCCTCAAACTGTTGTAGAGCTATTGTGCTTTCATTAGTTTTAGAAATAAAATTGATTTATTGAATGCATTAATGAATTAAATAGATGAATTATTCACTGCGTCAGTTAAAAGTGTTTGTCGCCGTAGCTCATGCCGGGAGTTTTAGCCGGGCAGGGGAGCAAATTGGCTTGAGCCAGTCGGCGGTAAGCCACAGCGTAAAAGAGCTTGAGAGCGAAATCGGTGTGAAGCTTTTGGATCGCACCACGCGCGAAGTGGTGTTGACGGAAGCAGGCCAGCAACTGGCATCCAGGCTCGAACGGCTTCTGGAAGAGCTGACCAGCACACTTTTGGATACACGTAGCGTTGGCCATCAACTAAGCGGAATTGTGCGTGTCGCTGCGAGCCAGACTATCTCCGCCCACTTAATGCCGCAATCTATCGCAGCGGCGGCGCTTGAGTTTCCCGCGATCCGCTTTGTGCTTCATGATCGCCCGCAACAGTGGGTGCTGCAAAGCATTCGCCAGGGAGAAGTCGATTTCGGCATGGTTATCGACCCTATCCAGGCCAACGATCTGGATTGTGAAGTCGTGCTTTCCGAGCCGTTTTTATTGCTTTGCCGTAATGACCATCAGTTTGCCGCTCAGTCACGTGTTTCGTGGCAGGCATTACAAGGTCAAAACCTGGTGCTACAGGATTACGCATCAGGTAGCCGCCCGTTGATCGATGATGCGTTAATGCGTCAGGGAATTGAGGCGAATATAGTTCAGCAGATTGGCCACCCTGCAACACTGTTTCCAATGGTCGAGGCGGGAATTGGCATTAGCGTTCTTCCGGCACTGGCATTGCCGTTACCTAAAGAGCGCCCTCTGGTTGTCAGACCCCTGGTTCCCGTTGTCGATCGGCAATTAATGTTGGTGCGGCGGAAAAATCGCTCGCTTTCTCGTGCTGCTGAGGCTATCTGGCAGGTTGTTCGTCAACAGGCGCAGCAGTTAGCCACTGCTCGCCTGAGCAACCCACTGTTTAATAAAGATTAGACGTAGATATCAATCTGGTGTTCTTCGGACGGTTTATTCACACCTTCTACTCGGGATTGTTGCAGTTCCTGTTTTTGCTGGGCCTGTTCAGCTTGCTCACGCTGGAGTTGCGCCAGTTGCGCCTGTAACATTTTAATTTGCGCCTGAATGAGCTCTTGTTGCTTCTGCTTTTCTTCTGTTGTGCCGCTGCCATTGGCAATATCTTTCGCTTGCTGAGTGAGTTTAGTGATTTGCTGGGTGATACGGCTGATTTGTGACGCTAGATCGTTACCCGAGTTTGATGAAGAAGTGTTCGCAGTAGTTTGCAGCGAAGGCGTGGACGTTGTTATGGTGTTGCTCATAATAATTCCCTCAAAGGAGCCGATAAAAGGTTATCGGCTAAGCAAGGAATAATCTTGAGTGAATTGGGCTGAACCTACCATTTGTGGCAGGGCTGTATTCATCAGAAGTTATATTTTACCGAATAGATAAACCCGTCTTGCAGGAAGCTTTCTCCCAGTTTGTTGTCGGCATAACGATATTGTATGCCTGTGGTAATGCTCGGAATGGGTGTCCACCACAAAGCGACAGCTCCGTTTATGCCATCTTTGCCACCGTTGCCGGCTGCATAATTGTCGGCGCGGTCAAATTCATATTCATTCCAGTTGGTGAGCATCAGCTTCTCGCCCCAAAGCGAGAAACTATATCCCGCAACCCAACCCGCGACATAACCGTTATTTCCGGTGTAGTAAGTCTGGTCGGTGTAGCGTTTAGCAATGAACGGTTTAAACCAGAAGCCATTAGCCGCATAGTTATAACCCAGACCGTAAAGTCCCATCACGTCATGGAAATTATTGGCGTTAGGGTAACCGTAAGTGCCATAGACGTGCAGATAAAGGTTTAAGCCAGTATCGCCCAGATAAATACGGTTAGTGTTTTTGAAGGTATAGCGTTGTTCTGAACCCGGTTTATCGTGGCGGCTATTCAACGGGTTTTCAAGATCGAAGAAGCCATACATTTCACCCCAGGTAAAGTTTGCACCGCCTTCGAGTTCCAGATACGCGAAATCGTCTTTGTGGGATTTTTCACTGGTGCGATGCGTGGTTCGAGATGTCCAGTCGAGATAATGTAAGCCGATGTCAGCGAATCCTCCTTTAAATTCGGCTTGAGTGGCAGGAACAGCCATTAACGAGGACAATAAAGCGAGTGTAGTGGTGAGGTGTTTTTTCATTTTTTATTTTCCCTGTGCCTTAAATCCGAGATTTCCGTCCGGAAAGATGCTGACAACAAGTAGTGTGTCGGCCGATGGCATATTGCGAGGGAAGAATGGGAAACACCAATATTGTATTCGGTGCGATTGATACAATTTCAGTATTGATTGGCTGGGGAAGACGAGTAGAGTTTTGTATGGGGAATACGTGCAAAATTCTGCTGAATCGCACATAGCAAAAAGGCGCCTTTAGGGCGCCTTTCTACATTGGTGGGGCGTGCAGGATATCACTCGTCTCATCCTGAGACTCGCCCTGCGGGTCACCGCAAGCGGTGATGCAAAATCGTTCCCGACGATTTTGTCGAACCTGCAGCAGGTTCGAACCCAGCACGAAAAAGATCGAGCCTTAGAAACAACAAAAGCGCCCCGAAGGCGCTTTTGTCTAAATTTGGTGGGGCGTGCAGGATTCGAACCTGCGACCAATTGATTAAAAGTCAACTGCTCTACCAACTGAGCTAACGCCCCGAATGGTGGGTGATGACGGGCTCGAACCGCCGACCCCCTCCGTGTAAAGGAGGTGCTCTACCAACTGAGCTAATCACCCAAACTTCGGTACTTCTATTGCGAGAGTAGATAATGGTGGGTGATGACGGGCTCGAACCGCCGACCCCCTCCGTGTAAAGGAGGTGCTCTACCAACTGAGCTAATCACCCAAATCTTATCTCTTGCTACACTGCGGAATCACTCACTAATGAATGGTGGGTGATGACGGGCTCGAACCGCCGACCCCCTCCGTGTAAAGGAGGTGCTCTACCAACTGAGCTAATCACCCCCGCTGTGTGGAGTCGCATTATAGGGAGAGTTGAAAATGAGTCAACGCCTTTTCTAAAGATTTTGTTCGTTCGTCGTAAAAATAAACAATGCGATCGCGAATTGCACATTGGTGATTGATTTGTCATCAGAATATGTGGATTGAAGTCAAGAAAGGGTATCAACATTGAGGAATCAGTACACAGTGGTAGAATGTTGCCCACTCTATATTCCCTGGCATTTGCCGGTTCCCCGGTACTTTTGCGTAATTAAGGCCGTTTAATGAAAATCAAAACTCGCTTCGCGCCAAGCCCAACAGGCTATTTGCACGTTGGTGGTGCTCGTACTGCTCTCTATTCATGGCTTTTTGCTCGTAACCACGACGGTGAGTTCGTGCTACGTATAGAAGACACCGACCTTGAGCGTTCAACTCCAGAAGCTATAGAAGCTATTATGGATGGCATGAACTGGCTGAGCCTTGAGTGGGATGAAGGTCCGTATTATCAGACCAAGCGCTTTGACCGCTATAACGCGGTTATCGACGAGATGTTGGAAGCTGGTACAGCGTACAAATGCTACTGCTCTAAAGAACGCCTTGAGGCATTGCGTGAAGAACAAATGGCGAACGGCGACAAGCCACGTTATGACGGTCGCTGCCGCCATGGCCATGAGCATCATACTGCTGATGAACCATGTGTTGTGCGTTTTGCCAACCCGCAAGAAGGTTCTGTTATTTTCGATGACCAGATCCGTGGCCCAATCGAATTTAGCAACCAGGAGTTGGATGATCTGATCATTCGCCGTACCGATGGCTCCCCAACCTACAACTTCTGTGTTGTAGTGGATGACTGGGATATGGAAATCACCCACGTGGTTCGTGGCGAAGACCATATCAACAACACTCCGCGTCAGATCAACATCCTGAAAGCGTTGAATGCGCCAGTACCGGTTTATGCGCACGTTTCTATGATTAATGGCGACGACGGTAAAAAACTGTCCAAACGTCATGGCGCAGTGAGTGTCATGCAGTATCGCGATGACGGCTATCTGCCAGAAGCGCTGCTCAACTACCTGGTGCGTTTGGGCTGGTCTCATGGCGATCAGGAAATCTTCACTCGTGAAGAGATGATCAAATTGTTCACACTGGACTCCGTTAGCAAATCGGCCAGTGCATTCAATACTGAAAAATTGCAGTGGCTGAACCACCACTACATTAACCACCTTGCTCCTGAATATGTTGCGACCCATCTGCAATGGCACATCGAGCAGCAAAACATTGATACTCGCAACGGCCCACAACTGGCTGAGTTGGTTAAATTGCTTGGCGACCGCTGCAAAACTCTGAAAGAGATGGCTGAAACTTGCCGCTACTTCTATGAAGACTTCAGTGAGTTTGACGCAGATGCTGCGAAGAAACACCTTCGTCCGGTTGCTCGTCAGCCGCTGGAAGTTGTGCGCGACAAACTGGCAGCATTGACCGACTGGACTGCAGAGAATGTGCATACTGCAATTCAGGCAACCGCTGATGAATTGGAAGTAGGCATGGGTAAAGTTGGTATGCCGCTGCGTGTTGCTGTTACAGGGGCAGGGCAGTCACCTGGTCTTGATGTCACTGTTCACGCGATTGGTAAACAACGTTCGATTGCTCGTATTAATCAGGCTCTGGAATTCATTGCTGCGCGCGAAGCACAACAGTAACGCCTGACGTTATAAAGTGTTGTGACTAAAAAGCCGGCTTATGCCGGCTTTTTGATACTCGTTTTACTCATCACGAATACCTAAACGCTTTAACACCCCAGCAATGCCTTCTCGCAGAATCAATGCAGACATTTTTTCTTGTTCCGAGATTGACATCTGTTTCATCGAATTGAGCAAAAGCCCTTCCAGTGAAGTGTCATTAACGTGGTAACTGCTGAGTTTCTCCGAAACGCGTTTTGCACTATTAATAAAATCACGTACACGTTCATCCACATGAATCAGGCGAGCTTTACCTCCCTGAACACCGGGTTTTTGAGTGGTGAGCCAGCTTTCTTTACGTACCCATTTGTTGATTGTTTGTCGACTATAACCAGTAATCATCGCCAGCTCTTCCGGGGTCATACGTTCCTTGAGCACAGTTTTTCCTTAAATCCAAAGGGGTTATTAGTGGTTCATTTTAGGGGATCATTTTACTGGAAACTGTGACAGGATTAACTACAGGAAGACGAGATGCCTCTGCTTTTACTTGTATTGTTTGCTTTTTCGGCGATTAATCGCCGAAGCTGAATTTGACGTTGACACTCTCGAATGGGTTTCATATGATGCCGCCCGTCGATACGACACGGTTTCACGGTACGGGGCTATAGCTCAGCTGGGAGAGCGCTTGCATGGCATGCAAGAGGTCAGCGGTTCGATCCCGCTTAGCTCCACCAAATCTTTACCAGCAAGATTTGAATCGTTTAAACCAAACCCATTCGTGGGGCTATAGCTCAGCTGGGAGAGCGCTTGCATGGCATGCAAGAGGTCAGCGGTTCGATCCCGCTTAGCTCCACCAAAATATGAAACCCTCGCCTAATGGCGGGGGTTTTTTCGTTTCTGCGTCAGAATAACGTCACAAAATAGTGATTTGAGCACGACTTTCCTCAATTCAGTGAATATATAAATACGATGCATTCTTAATGTGAATATATCAAATTATTTCTCTTTGTTGGTTTGTATAAAAAACTAATAAATTTAATCACCTGCAATAATTCGCAAACTTGATTTGCGCAACAAATAAACGTATTATTTATCACCGAATAATGCTGCAAAGCCATTACAGAATACTCAGACCAGGGCTTATGATTTTTCAAAAATCTATCAAGAAATTCGTTACAGCACTGGTTTTATCTCTCTTGCTCGTCCCTTTTTCTCGCTACATTTCACCGTTAACGACAATTGATGGTGTTCAGGTTTATCTCGCATATCTTCCAATGGGTTTGTTGATAGCCATGGTGTTTATCTATGGCCGAGCTGCGATTATTCCTCTAATAATTTCATCAGTAGTGACATTCTCATGCGTACTTCATCTGTCATTTGTGGCGTTAGCGTCGTTTGTTTTTTGCCTGATATTTCCAATAATAGTTTGTAGCATAATTGCTCGTCATTACCTTGGGTCGAGATGGCGCTATGCTTTGACCGATAAAGGAATGGGGACTCGGATATTCTGGCTAGGGTTTGTCGCACCTTTCAGCACTAAATTATTGATGTATCTGGCGGGGCACTATATTCAATTTCCAGAAGCAGTGGCTGCGTACTTTGGTGACAATTCACTCATGTTTATGGTGGTGGATTTTCAAAATTTAATTGCCGCCTCGCTGATATTCACTTTCCTGTTTTACTATCCGCTTAGAATGATCCTGAATCCAAATTACGTCCGAGCCTTCTGGCGTCGTTGCGTGATGCGTGATTTCGTTGGCCCACGTCGTTTTTATTCTTTCACCTGGTTGTTATGCCTGATAACTCTGCTGGTGGTGCTGTGCTCATCGTGGGGCTTGTTGCAGGTTTCAGGTTACCTTGTGCCCGCTATCTTTGTGCTATTTACGTTGGGTATCCGCCATTTTGGCCCGCGTTTAATGGGGCTGTTATGGGCTATATCCGTATGGCTACTACTGACATATAACGATGGTTTCCTTTACGGGGTTAATACAGAATTTGCCCTATCATTCATTCTTTCTGTTTTCATCTCTTTTTCCGTCTGTATGTTGTATATGACGATGATGTTTAAGAAAAACGAATGGATGAAACGCATTTATCATTCGCAGGCATTAACCGACCCATTAACACAATTACCAAATTTACGTGCCCTGGAACATCATGTGCAATGTTACCCGGAAGGGACGCTTTGCTGCCTAAGGATGTCGAACCTGGAATTTTTAAGCCGCCATTACGGCATGATGATGCGAATTCATTGTAAGCGTATAGTTACCAGTCAGATAACGCCTTTCCTGCATGAAGGTGAACAAGTATTTCAGTTGCCCGGAAGCGAATTATTAATTTTCCTCCGTGGACAACATACCGATGCGCGACTCGAACATATTGTTGATTTACTCAATAGCAAAAAAATAACATGGCATAACACCATGCTGGAAATTGAGTACGGCGCATCCTATAGCGTTATCGACAACAGCCTTGAAGAATTACACCGCACTTTAGGGCAATTAAGTTTTCTCTCCGATCAGGCGAGTGAATCGTTACGCGTACTCAGCTTGAATACCCGAGTTGAATATGTCTCTGACAAAACGACAGAGCGTGTTTTGTTACTGCAAAAAAT
Organism: Buttiauxella cochleicola; assembly: GCF_021283185.1. Classification (NCBI taxonomy): domain Bacteria; kingdom Pseudomonadati; phylum Pseudomonadota; class Gammaproteobacteria; order Enterobacterales; family Enterobacteriaceae; genus Buttiauxella; species Buttiauxella cochleicola. Next base: position 8,181 of record NZ_JAJSOS010000012.1, on the reverse strand, counting down.
CAAACGTGCTTTGAATGAAGAAGAGCCTGTCACTCTCTATGCACAACCTATTGTGAATAAGATGGGGCATGGATATCACGAAATACTGAGTCGTATCACTTTTGATGATGAATTAATTACCCCGGATAAGTTTATTCCCGTTATTGCCGAGTTTAACCTCAGCACGCGCTTCGATATGTTAGTGGTGAAGAAGCTGGTGAATTATTTGTATCTTCACCCTGAGAAGGGCGAGCAGTCGCGTTTCTCGGTAAATCTTATGCCGTTGACGTTGATGCAAAAGGATATTGCGCAGAATATTATTTCATTGTTCACGCAATTCCAGGTGCCAACCAGCAGCGTGATAATTGAAGTCACCGAGGAACAGGCTTTTTCAGAGTCAGAAACTTCAATGCAGAACATTACGTTACTGCGTGATTATGGGTTTAAAATTGCCATTGATGATTTTGGTACCGGTTATGCTAACTACGAGCGGTTGAAAAGGCTGCAAGCAGACATTATTAAGATTGATGGTTGCTTCATCAAAGACATCACCACCGACTCGCTTGACCCGCTGATTGTTAAATCTATTTGTGATATGGCTCGAGCGAAGCAATTGATTGTTGTTGCAGAGTTTGTTGAAACGCAAGAACAGCGCAAGCTGTTATGCGAACTCGGCGTACAGTTTTTACAAGGGTATCTGATAGGCAAGCCAGAACCTCTGGCCTTAGTCCATACATTAAGGTAGCAGTATGTTGCGAGCATATAATCAAAGGGCTGATTTGTGAGCACTTCTTTAGCGAATAGATTTCGCCTGCCAATGGCAAAAACACTCCGGGTTATCCATCTGGTTTTTATTTTTGTTTTTGCGCTGACTACTTTTTTATTCTGGCAGCAAGGACAGCTATTTAGCCATGGCTACCGTACAAGCCAGCTTAGCCACCTTGAAAGTGTAATTGCCAGAATCGAAAGCAAAGCACAGTACAAAGTTGACAACCTTCGCTATCTAAAACGAATTTTTATTGAAGCGATGGACGATCCGTTGTTCCCTGGTGTGGCAACTGTTCCTTCGGAAATTACAGGCGATGTTGGCGATTCACCATTGTGGGTCCGCGAGCTGCCTTTGCCCGATACGCTTACCGAGGACAGCGCGTTTCACGGCGAGGACGCGCTACAAGTCCGCCAGCAACTCTACGCATTGCGGAAGATTCAGGGTCTTTTCCCGTTGGCGACAGGGGCCAATGAACTGACTGCTGATTTGTACTACATCTCACGTGATGGCGAGTTTATTGTCTCTCTATCCCAGGAGATGAACTCGCTATTGGTGAGCAGCTACAACCCTCATGTAGAACAGGGTAGTTTCGTGCTGGCTTCGCCATTGCTCAATCCACAGCGAGAACCTTTCTGGACACGGCAGAATATCGCTAAAACTGATGACACTCTGGTTAATGCCGCCATTCCTGTCGATTTTCGTGGCGAATGGATAGGCCTTCTGGGGATAGCGTTTGAAAATGATGCAGTGCAAAAATTCCTTGCGGCGTCATTACCTGAAGATACGCAGAGTGCTTATCAATTGTTTGATGAACGGCTAATTCCACTCACCGGTACCGTAGGGTCGGCCAATCAATTTCAACTCACTGCTAAGCATCTACAAACTATTCGCCAGATGCTTGAAGTCTCATCGCGCGGCACGATGCGCGATGGGTCGGTATTCATCACTTTTGGCAGAGTTGTTGGCACGCGATCGGTACTGATAAGCACCCAGACCCTCAGCCAGGGTTTACATGAAGACTTTGGCCGTTTCAGTATCCTGTTGATCGCGATGTGGGGGATATTCGTGCTTTTCCTTTGGGGATCGCACCGAGTTATTTGCCGCCTGGTGCGCAATATGGGGAGCTTGCAGCGTGAAATGCAGCATCATGCGCTTCACGATGAGTTGACCGGTGCACTTAACCGCCGTGGCTTCTTTGAGAAAACATCACAAATTAGCCCTGATTATGTAGATTACACACTTGTGCAATTAGATCTCGACCACTTCAAGAAAGTGAACGATGTTTACGGGCATCAGGTCGGTGACAATGTGCTGATGCATGCGACTCAGCGCATTCAGCGTGCGATACGCAGCCAGGATATTCTTGGGCGTATTGGTGGTGAGGAGTTCTGTATTTATCTGCCTAACTCCGATCTCAAGGCGGGGATTATGGTGGCTACAAGAGTTAAATGGGAGTTGGAGTCTTCGGCACTGGTTCTGGATGACGGCCGAAAATTACCGGTTACCGCATCGCTAGGTGTGGCTTCGCACAGTGAGTATCCTGAGTACACGCTTGATCAAATCCAGTCGCTTGCAGATATGCGGATGTATACCGCTAAAGAACGAGGCAGAAACCAGGTCTGCTGGCAGGATGACGATGCTATTCAGGCGTAGATAAATCCGCCAGGAATTTCAGGCATAAAAAAAGCCGGAGCAAATTGCCCCGGCTTTTTATTGTGAGAATTACAAGAACAGACCAGCGATAGATGCTGACAGAATACTCACCAGAGTTGCACCGTAAACCAGTTTCAGGCCAAAGCGAGAAACCACGTTACCTTGCTCTTCGTTCAGGCCTTTAATCGCACCCGCGATAATCCCGATAGAAGAGAAGTTAGCAAACGAAACCAGGAACACAGACAGGATACCTTCCGCACGTGGGGAAAGCGTACCAGCCAGTTTTTGCAGATCCAACATCGCAACAAATTCGTTGGAAACCAGTTTGGTGGCCATGATGCTACCAACCTGCAATGCTTCATGCGACGGAACACCCATCACCCAGGCTACCGGGTAGAAGATGTAACCCAGAATGCCCTGGAAGGAGATGCCGAAGATTGCTGCAAACAGTGCGTTAAGTGCCGCGATCAGGGCAATGAAGCCAATCAGCATTGCGGCAACGATAATCGCAACTTTAAAACCTGCCAGAATGTATTCACCGAGCATTTCGAAGAAGCTTTGGCCTTCGTGCAGGTTAGACATCTGGATATTTTCTTCGCTCTCGTCAACGCGGTAAGGGTTAATCAGCGACAGTACGATAAAGGTACTGAACATGTTCAACACCAGCGCTGCGACCACATATTTTGGCTCGAGCATCGTCATATATGCACCGACAATCGACATGGACACGGTAGACATGGCCGTAGCGGACATGGTGTACATGCGGTTGCGAGACATCTTGCCGAGAATATCCTTATAGGCGATAAAGTTTTCTGATTGTCCCAGAATCAGCGAGCTTACGGCGTTAAAGGATTCCAGTTTACCCATACCATTCACTTTAGACAGAACGGTACCGATAAAGCGGATAACAATCGGCAGAACACGGATGTGCTGCAATATCCCGATCAGCGCGGAGATAAAGACGATTGGGCAGAGTACTTTCAGGAAGAAGAAGGCGAGTCCTTCGTCATTCATCTTACCGAATACAAAGTTTGTCCCTTCGTTAGCGAACGACAGCAGTTTCTCAAACATTTCTGAGAAACCTCTCACAAAGCCCAGACCGATTTCTGAGTTCAGGAAGAACCAGGCGAGAATGAGTTCAATCACTAACAGTTGAACGATAAAGCGAATACGAATCTGCTTACGGTTGCTACTCAGCAATAAAGCAAGTAGCGCAACCACGGCAAGCGCTAAGACAAAGTGAAGAACGCGGGACATATTTGCTCCAAACATGAGGCAGGTTTAATTTCGTTGCACATTCTATGAAACAAGCAATAAGAAAACGAGACTAATCGCACACTATAGTGATGTCGTGTGACCAAACTCAAAATTAGTGATCAACCATACATTTCTGCTATGTTAAGTAAAGAAGATAAAAGTTGCGTCAACGCACATATCCTTAACATAGTGGTTGTCGTATTTTTTTTAATTAACGGACGATGCTAAATCGTCACCCCAAATCCCTCATTGTTTTCATCTATCAGAGCAATCAGTTTATCTCACTTAAATGAATTTGATAATCATTCTCATTTTTGATAGCTTGAAACATAGCAAAGGCTATATCTCAGAGGCAGATGATGACAAACAGTCGCGTTGACAACAGTGGTACCCGCACAGCGCGCAGATTACGCCTGGCGTTGATGGGCCCAGCGTTTATCGCTGCTATCGGGTATATCGATCCTGGTAACTTTGCTACCAACATTCAGGCCGGGGCCAGCTTTGGCTATAAATTGCTATGGGTAGTGGTGTGGGCGAACCTGATGGCGATGCTTATCCAAATTCTGTCGGCAAAACTAGGGATTGCCACCGGCAAGAACCTCGCTGAACAAATTCGTGACCACTATCCGCGTCCGGTTGTGTGGCTGTACTGGATACAAGCCGAAATCATTGCCATGGCGACCGATCTGGCCGAATTCATCGGTGCTGCGATTGGTTTTAAATTAATCCTCGGTGTCTCATTGCTGCAAGGTGCGGTACTTACCGGTATTGCAACGTTCCTGATACTGATGTTGCAACGGCGCGGGCAAAAACCGCTCGAAAAAGTGATCGGTGGACTGCTGTTATTTGTGGCCGCGGCTTACATTGTTGAACTGATTTTCTCACAGCCTAAATTGGCTGAATTGGGCAAAGGGATGTTGATCCCAACCTTGCCGACCAGCGAAGCGGTATTTTTAGCCGCCGGAGTGCTGGGTGCGACTATTATGCCGCACGTTATCTATCTTCACTCATCGCTGACCCAGCATATGCACGAAGGCAATCGCGCCGAGCGTTACAGCGCGACAAAATGGGATGTGGGCATCGCAATGACGATTGCCGGATTTGTTAATCTGGCGATGATGGCAACGGCCGCCGCAGCGTTTCACTTCTCTGGCCATACAGGTGTTGCCGATCTCGAAAAGGCATATCTCACGCTTGAGCCACTTTTGAGCCATTCTGCGGCGACAATCTTCGGATTGAGCTTGGTTGCGGCGGGATTGTCATCAACTGTTGTCGGCACGCTGGCAGGGCAGGTCGTGATGCAGGGGTTCGTGCGCTTCTATATACCGCTGTGGGTTCGCCGCTCAGTCACCATGGCACCTTCATTTATTGTCATCCTGATGGGGCTTGACCCAACGCGCGTTCTTGTTATGAGCCAGGTACTGCTCAGTTTCGGTATCGCACTGGCTCTGGTGCCGCTGCTGATTTTTACCAGCAATGAAAAATTGATGGGGGATTTAGTCAATACCCGGCTGGTAAAACAAGTGGGGTGGGTGATTGTAGCTGTAGTGGTGGCGCTTAACCTGTGGCTGCTAGTTGGTACGGCTTTGGGGTTGTAGATTTATAGCGCTCTGCGGCCACAGTCTTGTGGTCGCGGGTTAGATCTTTATAAGTTCATTCATGCATTTGCGTTTATTTATATCCCTTCCCCTGGTGAGTTAGCAGAATATATGCCTGCTAACTCGAACCATAAACATTCCCTGAATCGCAAACGCGATTGCCAATACACCGACAATCATAAGATTGTGATGCCCTAACGCAATAGCACCTAAGAAAATGTCAATAATCGTATTGAGCAATAATATTCCAAAAAGCGGAATGCTCAGCAGTTTTCGATTCGCTATCGAGGTCCACATTATTTATAAATTACCCTGTGCATATTGGTGCCGAACACAGGCAATCATACCTATTAAGACTCTGTTGATTAGTTACTACTTTCAGAACAAATGGGTGTGATTTGTTGAACAATCAGCTCTATCCATCCCACATTATGTTATGTATGATTTATGCTGACGTTTAGAAATATCAGGGTTTTGTCATGTTCAAGCACTTTAATCATATGGCTCTTTTTGCCGCGCTGGTAAAAAACGGCAATTTTACAAGAACCGCTGAAGAATTGAATATGACGAAATCTCGCGTCAGCCAGCAAATAAGTGAACTCGAAGAATATCTTGGTTTACGTTTGCTCAATCGAACAACGCGAAAGATCTCGCTGACATATGCAGGTGAAAGTTATTTGCGATACTGTCAGGAAGTGATAGATGTTGCATTCAGAGCTGATGAGCTCATTCAGTTATTACGTGAAAGCCCAAATGGGAAATTAAGAATAATAGCGCCTCCGGGGTTCATGTACAGTGCCTTACCTGCACCTCACCATGAGTTTTTGAAAGCAAATCCTCAGGTTGAACTTGAACTGGTTACGGCTGACTCATTCTTTGGTTCGGTTAACGATACTTTTGATGTCGCTTACAGAATAGGTAAGCCTTCCGATGACTCTTTCATTGGGCGTTTCCTGGGAACCTTTAATCGATTTATTGTTGCGACGCCGGAGTATGCAGAAAAGCATAATGTCAGTTCACCTGATGAATTGCTTACATGTGATTTAATTACTCATAAAACATGGAAAAGCGTCACTCTTTCTCAAGAAGCTAGCAGCTATAAATTGGTCATGAATTCTCGGCATACCAGCGATAATCTTACTTATATATTGCAACAAGCTTTACAAGGTACAGGGATGGCAATTTTGCCCGAGTACATTGTGGATCCTTATCTAAAAAATGGTCAGCTTAAAATTGCTCTTCCCGACTGGAGTGTGCAGAAAATAGAATTGTGGATGATTTACCCCAGTAATAAAAATAACACTTTGACATTGCGTAATTACATTGATTTTATTCTTCATAGTGATGCCATCAAAGCACTGAGCAAAAATGGAAATACTGACTAGTTAATTCATCATTCATTACTTTTCTGTTTTTTATTATCTATGTTTAATCTCAATTTTAAGTGGGAGAGATTTTTGTATGCCGCAATACCTATCTTTAAAAGATTACGCTTCTGATATTCATAGTAAAAAAACAAGTATGGATAGTTTATGGAATAACTACACATTGGTTTTGCTAAAGAATATTACATTAACTGAACGTTTATACCATCACCAGGTAGCAATTTGCCAAAGTAATAATTTGTCTATAAAGCTTTTTGGTTCAATGCAGCTAAACATTATCCGCACCGGTTTTTTAGGCCCTATTATGATTAGCTATGATCCTCTTATACAAGGAGAGAGCATTATAGACATACCCTCTTCATATATTAATCAACAGGGCCTCCTTGACGGAGTGATTCCTCTTTCTGATAAAAAACAGGTTTTTGAGCATTACTTACATAAATTGGTTCCCGTTTATGCACATATGGCAAATTTATGTGTAAAGGATAAAGAATGATAGTCAGGCCTGAGCAACACTGGTTTAGAAGATTGTTTTCATGGAGAGGGTCTATTATGAGGAAGATTTCTCGCCAGTTGCTCTTTTTCGCTATGTTGAATATGGCTTATCTATTTTTACTCCCGCTTTTGCATTTGCATGGTATTGAAGCAAAAGAAAATCCAATTGGTTTTATTGGGATATCCATTTCGATATTTCTTGGCTTCCGTAACAATGCAGCGTGGCTCCGCTATTCTGAGGCCAGAAAGCTTTGGGGAGACTTGTTGATTACCACTCGATCTTTAATGCGGGAAATAAAAAGCACAACAGAAGCTAGTCAGGATGAGATGAAAGTCGTGCTCAATTTTATCGTATGTTATTGCAACATATTAAAATCGATGCTGCGGCATGAAAAAATGCCTGTGGAGGTCACATCGCAAGCCCCATTTATGCTTGAGAGGCTAAATGTTGCCACTCCATGTAATGCTTTGCTTCAGGAGATTGGCAAATGGCTTTTTCGCTATAAGCGAAATTCCCTGGATTACCAGAACTTTAATCATTACCTCAATAATATCAGTACCATTCAGGGTGGGTGTGAACGTATCAGTAATACGCCAATTCCGTTTGCATATTCTTTAATTTTACATCGCACTATTTATATCTATTGTGCGATTTATCCATTGCTGATCATCGACAGCTTTGGGTTTCTTTCTCTGTTGTTTTCATTATTTACCACATATGCATTGCTTGCGCTTGATGCGATTGCTACTGAGCTTGAGGATCCCTTTGGTCGTGAAGATAATGATTTACCCTTGAATGCTATCTGCAACACCATTGAAATTGATTTACGGGAAATGATCCATGATGGGAGGCTTCCTGGAAAAATCACCCCAGATAAAAACTATCGATTGCTGTAATAAAAATGGGAGCCTTAGCTCCTAATGCCGGTCACTTAAGGTGACCGGCATTGTTTTTTAAGGGATATTTCGACCTTTTTTCTCTCACTTCCCTTGCATATTCACGCTCACGCCTCGAGGGGAGTTTTAGCATCGCTGCGTTGCTGTA
>NZ_JAJSOS010000011.1:0-212359 GCF_021283185.1 Buttiauxella cochleicola | reverse complement strand
CAGTGAGATTGATAATACCGAGAGCTTGTGAAAGTTCCATTTAAAAAGGGTCCATGTTGTGCATGAACCCTTTTTACACGAGCCACCGGATCGGTCAACTGATCCTTAAACGATCGGCATTAGCCTTAGCTCCCATTTTTAAATCATTAGCCTCAATGGCGATGACCACCGCCGTGCCCACGTCCGTGATCACCACGGCCTCGGCCACGATGATCGTCACGATCGTTCCAGCCCGCGCGATAACCTTTCTCAAAGCTGCTACGGCCACGGTCTTTATACCAGCCACGATGGTAGCCGTTATCATGGCGGTGCCAGCCGCGGTCACGCCATTCATAATTACGATGCCAGTAATCACGGTCGCGCCAGCCGCCGCCATCCCAGTAATTACCGCGATAATCCTGATCGCCAATTTGAAGCTTAACTGACGGCAGCAGGGTGATTTCGCCCGCATTCGCCATCATTGGTGCAGATGCCAATAATGCTATCGCAAGAATCAGTGACCTGAACATACTCTCTCCCCTTACACGGTAACCGCCAGAGCGGCTTGTTAGCGGTATAGTAAGTTGTGGTAACTAAGTGTTTCATCGCCACAACTCCTAATTCGCAGAGGAGAGCACTTTTTGCTAATTTAGTTCGTAATTAAACCAGTTGGTGATAGCGGTTACACTAAAATAGCTTCAATTTCTGCCAGTTCTGCCGCCGTAAAGTGACGATTGGCTAACATGCCGACTGCATCATCAATCTGGCTGGTTTTACTGGCGCCAATCAGCACTGATGTGACTTTGTCACCACGCAGCACCCATGCCAATGCCATTTGGGAAAGTTTCTGCCCGCGACGTTGCGCTATGGCATTCAATTTACGAACTTTTTGCAGTTTTTCCTCTGTGAGCTGGTCAGCATTAAGGAACTTGCTGCCGCTTGCGGCACGGGAATCAGCAGGAATCCCATCAAGATAGCGATCGGTCAGTTGGCCGCCAGCCAGTGGTGAAAAGGCAATGCTACCCACGCCTTTTTCTTGCAGAACGTCCAGTAAACCGCCTTCAACCCAACGCTCAAACATCGAGTAACGTGGCTGGTGGATAAGGCATGGAGTACCAAGGTCATTCAAAATATCAATGGCTTGAGCGGCGAGTTCGGCTGGGTAATTTGAGACGCCAACGTACAGTGCTTTACCTTGACGCACCACGGTATCCAGTGCGCGCATAGTTTCTTCAAGGGGTGTTTCTGGATCCGGGCGATGGTGATAGAAGATGTCAACATACTCCAATCCCATACGCTTCAGGCTTTGATCAAGGCTTGAAATTAAATACTTACGCGATCCCCAATCACCATACGGCCCATCCCACATGGTGTAACCCGCTTTGGACGAAATAATCAGCTCATCACGATATGGAAGGAAATCTTCACGCAGGATACGGCCAAAGTTTTCTTCGGCAGAGCCCGGAGGTGGCCCATAGTTATTGGCCAGATCCAGATGGGTAATCCCGGAATCAAATGCGCGGTGCAACAACTGACGGCTGTTGTCCAGTAACGTGCTGTCGCCAAAATTGTGCCATAAACCCAGAGAAATGGCGGGTAGTTTGAGTCCGCTGCGCCCACAACGACGATATTCCATTGATTCATAACGCGCAGGATTTGCCTGATAGACCATATTAGTTTCCCGGTAAGTGAATAATGCCCAACTTAGTGTATACGTTTTCACAACATTACGGGCTTCAGACTACACCGCAGTTACGTGTAAATCCCTCTTTCCACACCCTTATTCTCATTGATCCTCGACAGCGATCACATATGCCCAATACTCACAGTAAGCCCTCTGAGAAGGAATCAGTTATGTCTTACACTGTCGCAGACTATCTTCTGGACCGATTCACCGAGGCTGGAATTACCCATCTGTTTGGTGTTCCCGGTGACTACAACTTGCAGTTTCTGGACAATGTGATTAATAACCCGACCCTTGCCTGGGTGGGGTGTGCCAACGAGCTGAATGCTGCATATGCTGCTGATGGTTATGCTCGCTGTAATGGAGCGGCTGCGGTGCTCACTACCTTTGGGGTTGGAGAGCTCAGTGCCATTAATGGCATCGCTGGGAGTTACGCTGAATATTTACCGGTTATCCATGTAGTCGGCGCGCCATGCCTTGGGGCACAACAGCGCGGCGAGTTTATGCACCACACATTAGGCGACGGTGATTTCCGGCACTTTGCGCGCATGGCACAGGAAGTAACAGTAGCCCAGGCTTCCCTCACTGTAGAAAATGCCTGTTATGAAATCGACCGCGTTTTGCAACAAGCTTTGACCCAACGCCGTCCCGGTTATTTGTTATTACCTGGCGACGTCTCTCAGGCCCCAGCTACTCGCCCAACAAAATCGTTACTTACTTCGCAACAGTCAACCGATCCCGCCTTACTGGCGGAATTTCGTGCCTGTGTACAAGAACGCCTGGCTGAAAGCCGCACTGTGGCCTTATTGGCGGATTTTCTGGCGTTACGTTTTGGACAGCAAAAAGCGTTGCAACAGTGGATGGATGACACTCCGATGCCTCATGCAACGTTGCTAATGGGCAAAGGGTTATTTGATGAAGGTCAGCAGGGGTTTGTAGGCACTTACAGCGCCGCTGCCAGCGACGCAACGGTGATACAGGCGATTGAAATGGCCGAACTGGTTATCTGCGTGGGCGTTAAGTTTACCGATACGCTTACTGCCGGGTTCACGCAGCATCTTACTCTTCAGCAGACTATCGACATTCAACCAAATGCCACCCGAATCGGCGAACGCTGGTTCAGCGGTATTGCAATGGCGCAAGCCGTGTCGGTCTTGCATCAGTTGTGCAAACACCAGGTTTCCGGCTGGCCCGTGTCAGAGCAAAAGCCGCCAGCACTGCCCGAAGCGACTAGCGGAAAACTAGACCAGCATGCGTTCTGGCAATCCATTCAAAAATTCCTACGCCCGGGAGATATAGTTCTGGCAGACCAGGGAACCGCCGCTTTTGGCGCGGCGACACTGACCCTACCCGCCGGGGTGACTTTTATCAGCCAGCCGTTGTGGGGGTCGATAGGTTTTACCCTCCCGGCCGCTTTTGGGGCGCAAACCGCTTGCCCCAATCGTCGCGTGGTATTGCTGGTGGGGGATGGGTCGGCGCAGCTTACGATTCAGGAGATTGGCTCAATGATGCGCGATGGGCAACGCCCGGTGATCTTCTTGCTCAACAATGACGGTTACACCGTTGAGCGGGCCATTCATGGCGCCGAGCAGCGCTATAACGACATCGCGTCCTGGAACTGGACGCAAATTCCGCAGGCGATGAATCTTCACAACCCTGCGCAATGCTGGCGAGTGACTGAGCAAGTGCAGCTTGAAGAAGTAATGCAGAAAGCGGCACTGGCAGAACGACTTACGCTTGTGGAAGTCGTTCTACCGAAACAAGATATTCCCGAACTATTGCAGGCGGTTACGGCAGCGCTTGCTAAGCGCAATGCCGCTAAGGATTAAACCTTAGGCTTCTCCGCCATCATTACCGGTTTACCTGCAAGCATCAGCCAGGCTGGCAGCATCACGATGCACAGCAATGGGAGTAGTTTGATGTCGGGCACCACGGCCATTGCCATAAACAGGCTGAGCCAACCATCACGCGTAACGACTAACACCAGGCCAAGGATGGCGCAAGATAGCGTAATGGCAGCCGGAACTGCTTCAACATGCTGGTGGAGCATCATCCCAAGTGCGACCGCAACGAAAACCACTGGGAATATGCGTCCACCACGGAATCCACATGCAGAAGCAATCACCAATGCCGCCAGTTTTACCACCGCAAACATCAGCAATGTTGCAACAGAGTAATGCTGCCCAGCGGTGAGCTGGCGCATTTCATCCAACCCCTTAAATAGCGTGACTTCACCTCCAATCAGCCCTAACACGCCTAACAGGAAGCCACCAACACCAAGAATTAACACGGGATGTTTTAACTGGTGCATTAAACGATGCATACGTGGAAGGCACCAGACGGCAACCATGCCCAATGCAATAGCGATAGCTGCCACTACGGCGCCACTGAAAATATCAACCAGGCGCAGTTCGGTATATTGCAAAGAAGGCAAAGAGAAATCAGGGTGGAAGAACAAGTCTGTGGTCATTGCTCCGGCTGCTGCTGCCATAAGTGGTGCAAAAAGTCGGTCCCACAAGGGGACATCATTGCTGCCGTTGAGGGTCTGGGAAAATACCAACGCAGCTGCCACCGGCGTGCCGAACAATGCGCCAATGGTTCCGGCTGCGGCAAGAATCGTCCAGTCGAGCGCCCCAACTTTTGGCAACAAGCGTGCGCCAATAGCCACAGCCAGCGCGATATTTACCGCCATAATAGGATGTTCAGGCCCGAGGCTTACACCACCAGCAAGCCCTAGCACTAGCGCAATAATCAAACCCGGCAACGCCATTACGTTGACTGGCGCACCAATCAACGGTTCGGTGGCAGGATCAGGGCCTGCATGGCCAGGCATATAGCGAACCACCAACCCAACTGCAATCCCGGTGAAGGTCAGCATCAATAAAATCCACATCGGGGAATTCATGTCGAGATCGAATCGGGCGGGCAGTGACACCCATAAATATTTTTGTAAAACAGCGGCAACTTTCATCACCACAATTAATACCAGGCTGGAACAGATCCCAATGACCAGTGCCGGAATGGAAAGAACCAGCATGGTTCTGGCTCGCGGATGGAGCATGATTTTTCCTTAACTAAAATTTTTTTAACGCAAAATCGTCACGGCATACAGTCTGCCAGATAACACATCATGCCTTTCAGCAATAAGGGCTGAAACGCTCAAGCTAATCTGTGACGAAGATCTATAATCCCAAGGCACTTCTCATCTGGTCGTTGTTGTTTAGGCTAGCTAATTTTACAGTGTGGCCAGGACTTATTTTGACTTTAGCGGAGCAGTGGAAGAATGACAAAATATGCTTTGGTAGGAGATGTAGGCGGTACCAATGCACGTCTGGCACTGTGCAACGTAGAAAATGGCGACATCACTCAGGCGAAAACCTATTCGGGCCTCGATTTTCCAAGCCTTGAAGCGGTTGTGGTGCATTATCTCAAAGAGCACAGTGTTAGTGTGACTGACGGTTGTATCGCAATTGCTTGTCCGATTACCGGCGACTGGGTGGCGATGACCAACCATACCTGGGCATTCTCTACCGCTGAGATGAAAAAGAATCTTGGCTTTGAACATCTGGAAATCATTAACGACTTCACTGCTGTTTCGATGGCTATTCCGATGATCAAAGATGAGCACCTGATTAAGTTTGGTGGCGGTGAGCCAATCGAAGGCAAACCTGTTGCGGTATATGGTGCAGGTACCGGGCTTGGTGTGGCTCATCTCGTTCACGTTGATAAACGCTGGATTAGCCTACCGGGTGAGGGCGGTCATGTAGATTTTGCGCCAAACAGTGAAGAAGAGGGGATTATCCTCGAGGAACTGCGCACCGAAATCGGCCACGTTTCTGCTGAACGTGTGCTGTCAGGACCAGGTTTGGTGAATCTGTACCGCGCTATTGTTAAATCAGATGGTCGCGAGCCGCAGGGTTATAAACCGAAAGATATTACTGAACGAGCGCTAGAAGATAGCTGCACCGACTGTCGTCGTGCGCTGTCTTTGTTCTGTGTGATCATGGGGCGTTTTGGTGGCAACCTGGCTCTGACGCTGGGAACGTTTGGCGGTGTTTACATAGCAGGTGGGATTGTGCCGCGTTTCCTGGAATTCTTTAAAGCATCCGGTTTCCGTGGTGGTTTTGAAGACAAAGGGCGTTTTAAAGAGTACGTGCAAAGCATCCCCGTGTATCTGATTGTTCACGATCAGCCGGGGCTGCTGGGCGCTGGCGCACATCTGCGTCAAACGCTGGGACAAGTGCTTTAATCTCTTCGGGCGCAAATTCTTGCGCCCGTCTTACAAGCGCATCAACGCACGAAACTCTTTTACCTTGCTGCGACTCACTGGCACCTGAAAATCCAGATCCCGCAGGCGCAAAATATAAGTATTGTTAAACCAGGGCTCTATCTCGCGGATTTTACTCAGGTTTACGCAATATGAACGATGGCAGCGGAAGAAGTGGCTTTCGGGCAACCTGTGGCAAAACTCGGTGATATTCATCGACATCACATAGGCTTCACGTCGCGTATAAACAAACGTCATTTTCTCGTGCGCTTCGGCGTAATAAATATCGTTGATATCGGTAACGATAATTCGTTCATCTTTTACCAGGTTAATGGTCAGCGCTTCACGGCTAGTAGTGCCGGATGTTGCGGGGGCATTTTGTTGCTGGTAAGCCGCTTCCAGTTTTTGCAGCATGCCGATAATGCGCGATTCCTGGTAAGGCTTCAGAATGTAGTCGAACGCTTCCAGTTCAAACGCTTCTACCGCATGTTCTTTCCAGGCAGTGATAAACACAATAAATGGCTTGTGGGCAAATTTACTGATGTTTTGCGCCAATAACACGCCATCTAAAGAAGGGATGTTGATATCTAAAAAAATAGCGTCAACTTCATGATGTTGCAGGTATTTCAGTACATCCATACCATCGTCAAATGTACCAACCACTTCCATCTGACTATGTTCTTTTATCAGCCAGTTAAGCTCCTGCTGCGCCAGCACTTCATCTTCTACGATGAGGACTTTCATGCATTTCCTCCTTGCTGCGACAATAACGGCGGAACGACAGTAGCGGCGTGAGGAATGTAAAACGCGATTTCCGTACCCGGCTCAAGACGGCGGATAACCAACCCCTCGCCATACAGTAATTTTACGCGATGGTGCACATTTAACAGACCAATTTTATTGCCTGGCATCTCGTTGGCCTCTACACGTTCAATAACTTGCGGATCGATACCATGCCCGGTGTCACGTACCGCAATGCGCACCCGATTCCCGCTCTCTTCCACACTGATGGTGACAACACCTTTGCCTTTACATTGCTGAACGCCATGAACTATCGCGTTCTCAACCAGTGGCTGAATCAGCAGGCTTGGAATCAGGCAGTTAACCTCTTCATCAATGTTATAAATAACCGTTAGCTTATCGCCAAAACGCGCCTGCTCAATGGCGATGTAATCCTTAATTTGATACAGCTCTTTTTTAATGTCGATCTGCTCATCATCTTTTAATTCAATGTTGTAACGCAGATAGCGCGACAGGTTATAGATAAGCTGGCGGGCGGTATCTGGATTCATACGAATAGAGGATGAAATCGCATTTAGTGCGTTGAACAGAAAATGAGGGTTAATTTTGCTTTGCAGAGCGCGTAACTCAGCTTTATTTGCCATTTCACGTAACTGCTCGGCGCGAGAAACTTCCAGTTGAGTGGAGATAATCTGCGAAAGCCCGACCGCCATTTCTTGTAATGTGGAAGTGATCTGGTGCGCGTGGCGGTAATAGATTTTAAGCGTGCCGGTGACGACACCTTTTTCCCATAACGGAATAATTATTAGCGAGTGAATTTCCGGTGTGCGATAAGCCTCATCATCATTACGAATAATGATTTTCCCTTCTCGAATCGCGAGCTGCGTTCTTGGGCTGATACCGTCGTCGTTTTGCTTATAATTGTCTTCGCCAAAGCCGACGTAAGCCAACACTTTGTCGACATCGGTAATAGCTACGGCATCGGCATTAATATCGTCACGAATAATATTGCAAACCTGGCGCAGCGATTCGCTGTTGACGTTACGAAATAAAGGTAGCGTTTTGTTGGCGATATCCAGCGCCAACTTGGCCTGGCGAGCGGCACTCGCTTCTTTTTCGCTCTCAACGCTTTGCACCAGCACTACAATCAGGCCGATTGAAACGGTACCGAGGATCATAGGAATACCGATTTTCGAGACGATATCGATTCCCAAATCCACCGACGGCGCCCAAAGCACCACCAGAATCATGGTCATGGTTTCACATAACATGGCACCGAAAATACCGACCCGCCAGTGCTGCTCTTTCGGGACTTTGCGGTTGATTAACCCGGAGATAATCCCGGCAACAATACTGGTAATTAGGCAGGGGACGGCAGTAATCCCATCCACATCAATCAAATAGCGATGTAGCCCGGCGATAATCCCGGTAATGATGCCCACCCAAGGGCCAAATAAAATCCCGCCCGCCATTACCGCGATAATACGCACGTTCACCAGCGAGCCTTCGACGTGTACACCAGACCAGGTGCTGAACAAGGCAAACATTGAGAAAATAGCGGTGACCGCTAGTAACTCTTTGGGCGTATGGGCGTTTTTATGCAGCAGCTCGCGGAACAGACGGATGCGAATTAAAAAGAACAGGCAAATCAGCATCAGCGCCGCGCGGTCAAATACCGCCATCAGCATGTCAAAAGTTTCGTGCACGGTTAACTCGCGTGACTAAGAATGGAAGGGCAATGATAAGGAAATTACTGAGTGGTTACCAGAAACGTGGGTTAATCCCCTCTCCCTGAGGAGAGGGTTAGGGTGAAGTGGTTACTTGCCGCCTAATTGCTCGCGTCCAGCCGCACTCAAATCTGCCGGAGTCGCACGCCCGTCAAAATCGATCTCAAAATCATCGGCCGCGAAATCTGGCGGTGATTTTCCTTCAATAAATGCTGACCACTGGCGCTCGAGGTATGCGGCGTTTTTCTCGCACCACGGAGCCGCAGCTATATACATCACGTTACTGTCGAATTCTCCAAGGTGTTCATTTTCAACGGCATGGATCACATCGCAGTGCCAGAACACGGTATCGCCTGCTTCCATATCCGGAATTGAGGAAATCCCTGTTAATAAAAGGGGATGCCACTGCTCGTTAATAGAAAGAGCGCGTCCCGGCTTCGCTTCGCACAGAGATTCTTCAGGCACATCGTCTTGCAAAGCGCGCAGTAAGATATAGGCCATCGCGTTCGCTACGGGCAGCAAAGTCAGCGTGCCACCGTGTTTGCGTTGCGGGCTAAGTGCCGTCCAACCCTGGAAAGTACGGAACATGGAGCACACTGCTGGGGATGGAAATTCACGTACTTCGGTTCGGCCTTCCGCAGCAAATGGATTGTAATTTTGCCAGTCACCTGCAAACACATGGCGGTAAACATGGCGGAAATTCTCATCCAGCCAGCGCTCAACTGAGCCGCCGTCGACATGTGGAGATAGACCCAAAGAGTTAGAGCGCGGCGGGCGGCGACGGGTTCGATCGGCGTAACTCACCACGCGATCCGGGTCGAAATGCTGCTTACCGTTGCTTTCGGTTTCCCATAAATTATTCAGGAAAACCTGTACCGCTTTCATACGAGCATGCTGTCGAGCTTCAACTTGTGGTTTAGACCAGTAAATACCGTAAATTTGCGGCTTACTGGCGGCAAGATTGCCAAAGTAGTTATCTTCTGCAGCATTCTTTAGTTTTTCGACAAAGTTATTCCGCTCCAGGTAATTTCCCACTTCTTCATTCCAGGCTTGAGCCTGGGATTGTGGGAATACACCTTTTACAGTGCAGCAACCGCGCTGGCGAATCAGGGCTTTTTGTTGCTCACTGACACGATTGTTGACGATATCGTCGGCATTAATTTGCGGCACCGGGTTTTCACCACGGGCCATCTCATCACGGATAGCGTCAATCTGGCGCTGCATATCGCCTTCGAGTTGTGCAAATACAGCTTTGTAGTCAGGCAATTCATGGCGAAGCTTTTGTTTTATCTCACGGATTGCATGCGGTAAGTCATCAATGTGTAGGGTCATGGCGAAACTCCACGTCTTTTGGAAAGAGGTTATATGAATGTTGCGACATGGTTAATGTAATCGATGGTCATCAAATAAAATAGGGATTAGCTTCAAGTGAAGCATTCTCTTTTGTGCGTCGTAAAAATATTTCGCTTTTCCTCTCGACAGATGATTTTTATTCAGGCTATTTTCTAAGCAAGCCACATCATGTGGCAGCGTCGCTCGGACGGTCCGGGCGCTAACGTTAATCTGAGGAATTTATGGCTGACTCCAGTCCAAAACGTCGTTTTTCGCGTATCGATCGTCTCCCTCCGTATGTATTTAACATCACCGCTGAGCTGAAAATGGCGGCACGTCGTCGCGGTGAAGATATTATCGATTTCAGTATGGGCAACCCTGATGGCCCAACACCGCCGCACATCGTCGAGAAACTTTGTACCGTTGCACAGCGTGAAGATACCCATGGTTACTCGACTTCCCGAGGCATACCACGCTTGCGCCGCGCGATTTCGCGCTGGTACAAAGACCGCTATGACGTCGAAATTGACCCTGAAAGCGAAGCGATTGTCACTATTGGCTCGAAAGAAGGACTGGCGCACCTGATGCTGGCAACGCTCGATCATGGCGATATGGTGTTGGTACCAAACCCAAGTTACCCGATTCATATTTACGGTGCGGTCATCGCCGGTGCGCAAGTTCGCTCGGTGCCGCTGGTGGAAGGCGTCGACTTCTTTGCCGAGCTGGAGCGGGCTATTCGCGAAAGCTATCCAAAACCGAAAATGATGATCCTCGGCTTCCCGTCGAACCCAACAGCACAATGTGTTGAACTCGAGTTTTTCGAAAAGGTTGTCGCTTTAGCAAAACGCTACGACGTACTAGTGGTGCATGATTTAGCCTACGCCGATATCGTCTATGACGGCTGGAAAGCCCCGTCAATAATGGAAGTCCCAGGTGCGCGAGATGTGGCCGTTGAATTCTTCACCCTGTCGAAAAGCTACAATATGGCGGGATGGCGCATTGGTTTTATGGTGGGCAATAAAGAGTTAGTCAACGCGCTTGCCAGGATCAAAAGCTACCATGACTACGGCACATTCACTCCGCTACAGGTTGCGGCAATTGCGGCACTCGAAGGGGACCAGCAGTGTGTACGTGATATCGCCGAGCAGTACAAACGCCGCCGCGACGTCTTAGTTAAGGGGTTGCATGAAGCGGGCTGGATGGTTGAGTGCCCAAAAGCGTCAATGTATGTATGGGCGAAAATCCCTGAGCAGTACGCGCAGATGGGGTCACTGGAGTTTGCTAAAAAGCTGCTTCAGGATGCGAAAGTATGCGTTTCGCCAGGCGTTGGGTTTGGTGATTACGGCGACACGCATGTTCGCTTTGCTCTCATTGAAAATCGCGACCGCATTCGTCAGGCAGTACGAGGCATTAAAGCGATGTTCCGTACGGACGGCCTATTACCAACCACACAGAAATCTTCTTCAGATTTAGCCGAATAAAAACGAAAACAGGAGCCTTATGGCTCCTGTCTCTCATTGTTTGATATTCCGGTTATTCAACCATCATCACAAACGTACCAACCCACACTAACAAAATGAACGATAAGCCCATCATGAAATATTTCACGTTACATTGCTCCGCGCGTGTTTCCGCGCAATCTTGCTAAAAATTCAGTATAGAAAGATGAAACCGCAGTTCGGGTATTTTGGGATTTACTTCACTCGATATAGCCGTTTCATATTGCATTTTGATGGCGATTCATTGATTCGCCGGCGCTAATGTACTCCCCCTATCAGGCTAAATACAAGCGCCAACAAACCGCTAAGACATTCATTTTTTAAACTTTACATTTCACATAAATAAATGGTTATAAAGTCAACTAAATTCAATTGGTTATACGTTTTTGTGTCTGGCGGGGATCAGATGAAGAACAGGCTCTTTCGAGCCTGTGTTAGCGATGATTATCAGACTTATTTTACTGCGTCGTGGGCATTTTCCATTGCCTGTTTCATCGCAACGCTATTGATGGAATTCTGACGATTCTGCTCGGCGAGATAGCAGGTATCTTTGCTGATTCCCTGCGACTGGCATTCCGCCATACGCTGTGCCGGAGAGCTACAACCAGCCAGTGCTGCGGCCATAACTAACATCAACATTATTTTTTTCATTGCTGTTTAACCCAAAATAGAGAAGAAGCCGCCGAAGCGAAACGCCATAATCTGGCGTGAGCATAATCCATCATTTTTAATAGGGGTAAACTAAGAAAAAGCCTAATCATTGATTTGGGTGATGAATGGTGATGGAAATAATTGATTTTTAGTCTACGTGCTGATTACCCACCCCAGATTTCAGCAGTGCGGCAATATGAAGTGAAAGCCTTTCAGCACTCAGGTTGGTGTCACCTTTACGAATTTCCTGTTGCAGGCGAGCAACAGGCATTAGCGTTAAACCGAACAAAGAGATGAACAAAAACTCCGGGTCAAGATCGGGATTTAAGAGTCCTTCATCCTGCCATTTGTGAATCCAGTTCACCGCCGACTGTTTTTCTTTGGAGCCAAAACGGGCATCAATTCGTTGCTTCAGTAACCCGGTTTCACTCAGTACTTCTCTTATCCAAAGCGGCGCAAACCATGGGTACAGCAAAGAGACATCAATGAATTTCTGTGTCAATGCGGTCAGCGCACCCACCGGGTCGTTTGGGTGTTGCTCAAAAGCGCCACCCATTGATGCCCGCGCTGGCATATAACGCTCATCAATTAATACATCCAGTAATTGTTCGCGGGTCTTGAAATAGTAATGCAGCATGGCAGGTGTCACACCAGCAGCAGAGGCAATGGCGCTCAGAGGGGTTTGTGCAATCCCCTGATTTGAAAATAGCTTCAGCGCAATATCAATCAAATGCTCACGTTTATCGGTGCTCTTACTGGTACCCGCTGGGCGGCCAGGGCGGCGACGTTTTTGGCCATTATCAATATGATTTTCGGATTTATCAGGGCCGTTTTCAGGTGACATTTTGTGCGCACTCCATTGACCGTGTGAAACTAATCCATCTATATTAATTATCCAGTTAATTAATTACAAGCCGATAGATAAAATGACAGTCACCGAAACACCCCAGACAGAAACGCAACAGCAAACGACATCGATTCGTTTGCTGTTTTCCGCGCTGATGCTGGTCATGCTGCTTGCGGCACTCGACCAGACCATCGTGTCTACCGCCTTGCCGACGATCGTCAGCGAGTTGGGTGGGCTGGAAAAACTCTCCTGGGTGGTGACCGCTTATTTGCTCTCTTCAACAATTGTGGTGCCGCTATACGGTAAATTTGGCGACTTGCTTGGGCGAAAAATCGTTCTGCAGGTCGCTATTGTGCTGTTCTTACTTGGCTCGGCATTGTGCGGCCTGGCGCAGAATATGACACAGCTGATTCTAATGCGTGCGTTGCAGGGGCTGGGCGGCGGTGGTCTGATGGTCGTGACAATGGCGGCAGTGGGTGATGTTATCCCTCCGGCTGACCGTGGGAAATATCAGGGCTTATTTGGCGGGGTGTTTGGGCTTGCTACAGTCATTGGGCCGCTGATTGGTGGTTTTCTGGTTGAGCATTTTTCCTGGCGCTGGATTTTTTACATCAACCTGCCGCTGGGTATTTTTGCGCTGCTGGTCATAGGTGCAGTGCTGAAACCGCAAACGGCGCGCATTCGCCACCAAATTGACTTCCTCGGTGCGGGTTATCTTGCGGCGTCGCTGACCTGTTTGATTCTGTTTACCAGCCAGGGCGGCACGGTAATGGCGTGGTCCGATCCCCAATTGTGGTGCATATTTGCTTTCTTCGTGGTGACGCTTGGTGGCTTTATTTATGAAGAACAACGGGCTTTTGAGCCAATCATTCCGCTCGGCCTGTTTCGCGATCGTACCTTCCTATTAAGTTGTCTGATTGGTTTTATCATCGGCATGTCGCTGTTTGGTTCTATGACTTTCCTGCCGCTCTATTTGCAGGTGGTGAAGTCATCCACGCCGACGGAAGCGGGGATTCAGTTGCTACCGCTGATGGGCGGACTCATGCTGACTTCGATTATTAGCGGGCGCATCATCAGCAAAATTGGGCGTTATCGTATCTTCCCCATTCTTGGCACGTTGGTGACGTTCATTGCCATGGCATTGCTCGGTACGCTGAAAATAGATACGTCGATCCACATTCTTTATCTGTATATCGCGTTGCTGGGATTTGGCCTCGGGATGGTTATGCAGGTGCTGATACTGGCGGTACAAAATAGCGTTGAGCAGAAACTTATTGGGGTTGCGACCTCCAGTACTACGCTGTTCCGCCAGATTGGTGGTTCGATAGGTGTCGCGGCTTTCGGTGCGATTTTTACTAACGTGCTGCAAAACAAACTTATTGAGTTGATCCCACCGGATGTTCAACTGCCACACCAACTGGGTGCTAAAGCGGTACATGAACTTCCGGCAGCGCTGCAGAATGATTATTTGCAGGCATTTGGGACGGCACTGCACTCGGTGTACATGATTTCGGCGTGTGTTGTAGTACTCGCTTTTTTGCTCTCATTACTGATGAAAGATGTCCCGCTGCGCAAATAATGTATGCTAATTATCAATAGATAAGTGTGCGGGCGAAGAGGGCAGTGATGGTCACGGCGATAGATTTAAATAGCGATTTAGGTGAGAGTTTTGGCGCGTGGACGATGGGTGATGACGCCGCGATACTGAAACTTGTCAGCAGCGCCAATGTTGCCTGCGGTTTCCATGCCGGTTCCCCAGTTGCACTGTTATCAACACTGCGAGAGGCAGCCCAGCAGGGCGTGGCAATTGGTGCGCACGTCTCCTATCCCGATTTAGTGGGGTTTGGTCGTCGCAATATGGACGTTGCCCGTGATGAATTAATCGCTGATGTGATTTACCAGATTGGCGCACTGCAAGGCCTGGCGAAAGCGGCGGGCACCGAAGTGCGTTATGTAAAACCACATGGTGCGCTCTATAACACTATCGCCCAGGACGAGCGGCAGGCTTTGGCGGTCATCGACGCAATCCTTGCCATTGACCCTCGTTTACCGCTGGTGGGCCTTGCGGGTTCCCTGGTGCTGGATTTGGCACAGGAAAAAGGGCTGCGAACTATTTCTGAAGCCTTTGCCGACCGCGCCTATCACGCTAATGGTACGCTGGTTTCTCGCCGTGAAGCCGGCTCCGTACTGCATGATGCGCAGCTCATAGCGCAGCGTATGCTGCAACTGATTACCGAGGGTGGCGTGACATCCATCGAAGGACAGTTTACCCCTATCAAAGCCGACTCCATCTGTGTACATGGCGACAGCCCAGGCGCTATCGAAATAGCTCGTCAGATTCGTAACCTGCTGGAAGAGAAGGGCATTGCTATTCGAGCTTTCGCTGCCAGTTAATCAAAACGCGACGGTGGCGCACCTTCAATGCGTTGACTAGACTTCAAAAGTCGCAGTGAGCTTATTCTCGCGGCAGCCCCTTTCCTGCCGGATGAAAATAATGAAAACCGCGCCCGCCGATAAATCTTCACCCGTTGTCGAAAAACCGTTCTGGCTGAACTTTGACTTTCAGGTGCGGCGCTATGGTTTTGTCCTGCTATTGCTGATTGTTGCCGCCGCCTTGTGCGGGATATTTTCAAAGGGTTATCTGAGTGATACTTACCTTTCCAATACCAATGGCTCGCTTTCCCTCCATTATGAAAAATTCAATCGGCTGATGAGTGATGCTGACATGAAAATTGTTTCAGTCTCATCCCCTGGTGATCGCAACCGTATTATTTTTGGCGGTGATTTTATGGAGAGTTTTCGCGTTGATTCTCTGCAACCGCAGCCGGATAAAATGTACAGCCTCAATGGAGAAATGATCATTGAATATGACAAACCTACAGCAGGTGCACAGCAAACACTGTGGCTAAGTCTTACCCCGATGAAAGCAGGCCAGATTAAAAGCACGATAGCGGTTGATGGCGGACCGGATATTACGTTCCGGCAAATTATTTATCCCTGAGGTGGCCAGACAATGGATATGGTATTAAGGGCTCTCGCCATTTACTTGATATTGATGGTGGTTTTTAAGATTGCCGGCCGGCGTGCCTTGCTGCAAATGACCTCTTTTGACCTGATATTACTGCTGATTATTAGTGAGGCCACCCAACAAGCATTACTGGGAAATGATTTTTCAGTGACCGGCGCGATGATTACGATCGTCACTTTAATTGTGGTGGATATGCTGTTTGGCATGATTAAAAAATATCTGCCGGGAGCGGATGACCTACTTGATGGAACGCCGGTCATTCTGGTGGAAAATGGCTACCTTTTTCAGGACAAAATGAAAAAAGCCGATATTTCCTGCGACGATATTTTGTTAATGGCGAGAGTTGACCACGGCATTACCCGGCTTGCTGAAATTAAGTTTGCGATTCTGGAAACCAACGGCCATATCTCCATCGTCCCAGAATCCAAATAAAGCTCCAGAACGGAGAAAAGCATCTCCGTTCTGTGCCCGCACTTTATAGCGTCCCGGTACCACCATCTGAACACCATACCTGGCCTGACGTAAAGCTCGACTCGGGCGAGGCCAGCGTCACATACAGTCCGGCAATTTCCGCTGGCTGCCCTGGTCTGCCAAGTGGTGCGGACTCACCGAACTTTTCAATTTTCTCTTGTGGCTGGCCGCCGGAACACTGCAAAACAGTCCAGTAAGGGCCGGGCGCTACTGCATTTACCCTAATGCCTTCTGGCCCAAGCTGTTTTGCCAGCGACTTAGTGAATGCCACGATGGCGGCTTTGGTTTGGGCATAATCGAGCAAAATTTCGCTTGGGAGATATGCCTGAACCGACGAGGTATTAATAATAGAGGCACCGCGCGGCAGATAATCTAACGCGGCTTTAGTTATCCAGAACATGGCGTAAACATTGGTTTTGAACGTCGCGTCAAAGGCTTCTGTAGTGAGATCTTTAATCGACTCGCAATACTGTTGACGACCCGCATTGTTCACCAGCAGATCCAATCCCTCCAGCTCTTGCGCAGCCTGTTTCACCAGCTGTTGGCAAAACGACTCTTCACGAATATCACCGGGAATGGCAACCGCTTTGCGCCCGGCTGCGCGAATCAGTTCGATAACCTCTTTAGCATCGTCCTCTTCTTCAGGCAGATAGTTGATTGCAACATCCGCTCCTTCACGCGCAAAGGCGATAGCCACCGCGCGACCAATCCCGGAATCACCACCGGTTATCAGCGCCTTTTTCCCAGCCAGACGGCCACTGCCTTTGTAGGAGGTTTCGCCGTGATCGGGGCGCGGCGTCATTTTCCCGGCAAGCCCAGGGAAAGGCTGTTTTTGATGGGGAAAGGGTGGAGTGGGGAATTGAGCGGCGTGTGTCTCGTTACGGGTTGCGGGTATGTTTTTGTTATCACTCATATTTTTCTCCTGTTGGCATTTCAAACGCAGACCCTAAGCATAGGACAAACTCGCCAGACGGTGGGCCTGAGCAGGAGAACCAGGATTTCCCCTGGCGGTGCTCCCATTCATGAGCACGATTCATAATAGCTATCCGATTATGCGGGATTATCTTTTTGTGCGCAGTCGCTACTATAAGCGCCTGTCTTATTCGGATACCAAATTCTATGATTGACTCTCAGGCGCGCGTGCAGACGGCAGCGAGTAAAACGGCTGGCCTCTCCTTCGTGATTATTCTTAGCGCGTTAATGGCGTTCACTTCTTTATCGACTGATATTTATTTGCCTGCTATGCCGTTAATGGCCCAGGACCTACACGGCAATGCGGAACTGACGATCACCGGGTTCTTAATGGGCTTTTGTGTCGCCCAACTGATTTGGGGGCCGTTAAGCGATCATTTTGGCCGCCGCCTGCCGTTATTTATTGGTATGGCGCTGTTTATGATCGGATCTGTGGGCTGCGCACTTTCCACCGACATTTCGCAGATTGTTTTCTGGCGCGTGTTTCAGGCTCTGGGCGCATGCACCGGGCCGATGCTGGCGCGCGCGATGATCCGCGATTTATTCAGCCGTACACGTGCCGCGCAAATGCTTTCTACGTTAATGATCATTATGGCGATTGCACCCATTGCCGGGCCACTGCTCGGTGGGCAGATGATCAAATTCACCACCTGGCACGCTATTTTTTGGCTGCTGGCGGTGATTGGCGGGATGATGTTTGTTTCACTGTTCTGGTTGCCTGAAACCTTACCGCAAGAAAAACGAGTTAAAGCCTCATTACCCAGCGCATTTCGTAACTACTACGCGCTACTAACGAATACTACGTTCATGCGTTTTACCCTGTGCCTGACCTTCTATTACGTCGCGGCCTACGCGTTTATTACCGGATCGCCATTTGTCTACATCACTTATTTTGGCGTGGAGCCGCAGCACTACGGTTGGTTATTTGCGTTGAACATTGTTGGGCTGATGGGCATGAGCGTGATAAACCGCCGTCTGGTTCAGCACTATTCGCTCGAAGTACTGCTGAAATTCGCGGTGGTGACTGCTGCCGTTGCCGCTCTGATTCTGGCCGCTGCTGCGAAGCTGGAAATCGGTGGGCTGATTTTGATTGTGGCTGCGGTTTTTGTTTTCTTCTCGATGAACGGCATTATTGCAGCAACCTCTACCGCCGCCGCGCTGGATTCCGTGCCAAACGTTGCCGGCTCTGCATCCGCCTTAATGGGGTCATTGCAGTACGGTAGCGGGATTATCTCTTCGTTGTTGTTGGCGCTGCTCAGTGATGGAACGCCGTGGACGATGGCCTGGATTATTGGGTTGTTTACCGTGGCCAGTGCGGTAATGGCACTGACCACGAAAAGCACCCAGTAAATATCAATACTTTGTGCTGCCCTCAGCGTTGAATGATTCACCCTGAAAACTCGATGTGTAATACCATTTATTTGAGAGGCTAAAGTTTATAAAATATTATCAGCAACCGGAGATAATAAATTGCACGGTGTTGCTGAGATATATAAGTAAACACTATTGCTGAGTCAGTTTATCTATTAGAACCTGACTCAGCGTATTTATATCTACCAGATATAGCCGACGGCAAGGAGCCCATACAGCTCTCCGTTGTGCTGAACGATAGGACTGTCTGCGATATCTTTGTCATAAAATTCATAGTTGGCAGCAAACATTCCTACCCATTTGGAATTGAAACGATAGCTGGTAATTACCGCCGCCATTGGGGAGAAGGTGGTACCGGTATCCCATTCCGGGCGTTCAGGTGTTGCTTCGCTTTTCGAAACACCGCCGAAGTAATAGTTTGCCATCTTATCGCTGCGAATCATCATCCCCATGCCAGGCATAACCAATAAATTTCCCTTAATGATTGGAAAATCAGCCCACAACAATAATTCCTGACCATTGCTACGGCCTGTTACATCTGAACTAATTCGTGCACTAAGTAGAGCGTAAGGGGTAATGATCGTTCCACCGACACCAGCTTCTAACTCTGATTTTCGCTTGTGCATTCCGTCGAATGCATCTTCATCATCGGGATCAAGGTTACCAAAGCGGAACCGACCGTATGCATAGGCGGCTACCTTGTCGTCGAGGTGAAAGTAATAACGCGCCCGGTCACCCAGATACATGAATTGTTCGCCAAAATAGACAGCGCCAGGGACGATATAGGTATCATTTTTCTGCGCTTCGTAACGTGGTGTGCCGCTAATGACAGCCCCGCCTAATACCAGGCCTTTGGGGATGGGGCTGGTGGCATTGTCCTTGGCGAATAAATCTAAGGAGCCTAGATCAACTTCGGCTTTCGCGGATGTACTTAGCAGCAGCAGGGAGCAGAGTGCAGCAAAATGTCGGTCTGGTCTCATCGAATTTCCCAAAAGTGGTGAGCGGGTGGGTATTTTCATTCTTGTCAAAATGTCTGTCCCGTACGAATCATTGCAGCTGATTTCATTATGTAAATGACAGATCTGCTGAGGGGCAGGCTTCTTGAAAAGTTTAGTTCACTGGCAAGAGAGAGAACTAAATTATTTATACTGTAATCAAGGTTATGCGGCGGGTGTTGAAATAATCATCAACATTGGCAGTGAACGAAGCTCTTTTAAATTAGATAATTACAGTATGAATATCTTATTGGTTATATTTTTTGTGGTTTTTAAAACTACTATTTAATTTATTGCCTATGATGAATCTGAGTGGATTTGATTTGAAATGTAGAATAATGGACATTATTGGGCTAGTGACAAATTTTAATGTTATCGACACAAAGTTCTAACATCACTGTGTGGTATTTATGCAGTCAGAGCAATTTTTGCATAATAAATGCCATGATTACTCAAAAGTGGATGTTAAATTTTTTATTTTAGTTGGGTTGCATATGAATCAGCCTGGTTTCTTTCTGGGAAATGAATTTTTTATTATTTGAGATGTTACTCACTTTATTTTTTAGTGTAAGTTATTATGTATCTGGCAACGGCAGCTTTCTTATACAGATTTCATTGTAAATAAAAAGTTAATATTAATTTTTTAATTAAAGAAAGATGTTCATTTTTAGACAAAGTGGCACATCGAATTCTTATTTTGTTGCATCTATACCCAAAATAATTCGAGTTGTAGGAAGGCGGCGACGCAGTGACAAATTCGTCGGGAACGAATTTGACCAGCCAAAGGCTGGCCTCCGGTGAGAGACAGGAGTCTCTCATTAATCCCCGGGAGCTTACTCAAGTAAGTGACTGGGGTGAGCGAGTATTGCCAACGCACATGCAACTTGAAGTATGAAAGGTATATGTAATATCAATACTCAGGGGCAAGTGGTTTGCACAACATACTCGGTATCGTCAAAGTAGTCATTGGACAGGTTTTTGCTATAGCTGTTGATGGAACGCAGCGTGAATTGCATGAAGGGGATCGAATCTTCGCTGGAGAAGAAATCGTAACCGGTGCTAACGGCGCATTAACGGTGAACTTATCCGATGGTCATACAATGGATATGGGGCGTAATAGTCACTGGAGTGACCAAAGCGGCGTAAGTGCTGCGGCTAACACTGAGCATGCAACGGATGATGTTGCAGCACTCCAGCAGGCAATTACAGATGGTGTTGACCCGACTAAAGCACTGGAAGCAACTGCTGCTGGTAATGAGACGCCAATTGAAGCCGGTACTGGCGGCGGCGGGCATTTCATTGAGCGAGTAGACCTGACTGGCGAAGTGCTGGATGTTACTTCGGGCTTTGCCACAAACAGCTTAAATTCCCAAATATCAGGCAACCGCGAATTCGATACTTTCTCTGCTCCGATTGATAATGTTCAGGACACAAATACTAATCCTACCCTGACGCAAACGGTGCAGCAGACTCCTACCAATAACGCTGTACCGGTGGGCGATCTGACGCCATCGAAAACGGTGGAGCAGCCACTGGTAGAAACGCCACACGTCGACCGACCGTCAGAGATCCCGACGACGGAGCTGATGCCAGCCGACGTTCCGCTGACAACACTGACCCCGACCGACGTTCCGCAGACGACGCTGACGCCAGCCGACGTTCCGCAGACGACGTTGACCCCGGCCGACGTTCCGCAGACGACGTTGACCCCAGCCGACGTTCCGCAGACGACGCTGACGCCAGCCGACGTTCCACTGACGACGCTGACGCCAGCCGACGTTCCGCAGACGACGCTGACGCCAGCCGACATTCCGCAGACGACGTTGACCCCAGCCGACGTTCCACTGACCACGCTGACGCCGGCCGAAATTCCGCAGACGACGCTGACGCCGGCCGACGTTCCGCAGACGACGCTGACCCCGGCAGACGTTCCGCAGACGACGCTGACGCCGGCAGAAATTCCGCAGACGACACTGACGCCAGCCGAAATTCCACTGACGACGCTGACGCCAGCCGACGTTCCGCTGACCACGCTGACGCCGGCAGAAATTCCGCTGACGACGTTGACGCCAGCCGACGTTCCGCAGACGACGCTGACGCCAGCCGACGTTCCGCTAACGACGCTGACGCCGGCAGAAATTCCGCTGACGACGTTGACGCCGGCAGAAATTCCGCAGACGGTGCTGACGCCGGTCGACGTTCCGCAGACGACGTTGACCCCGGCCGACGTTCCGCAGACGACGCTGACGCCAGCCGACGTTCCGCAGACGACGTTGACCCCGGCCGACGTTCCACAGACGACGTTGACCCCGGCCGACGTTCCGCAGACGACGCTGACGCCAGCCGACGTTCCGCAGACGACGTTGACCCCGGCCGACGTTCCGCAGACGACGTTGACGTCGGCCGAAATTCCGCAGACGACGCTGACGCCGGCAGAAGTTCCACTGACGACGTTGACCCCGGCCGAAATTTCGCAGACGACGCTGACACCAGCCGACGTTCCGCAGACGACGTTGACCCCGGCCGACGTTCCGCTGACCACGCTGACGCCAGCCGACGTTCCGCAGACGACGCTGACCCCAGCCGACGTTCCGCAGACGACGTTGACCCCAGCCGACGTTCCACAGACGACGCTGACGCCAGCCGACGTTCCGCAGACGACGCTGACGCCAGCCGACGTTCCGCAGACGGTGCTGACGCCAGCCGACGTTCCGCAGACGACGCTGACGCCAGCCGACGTTCCGCAGACGACGTTGACCCCGGCCGACGTTCCGCTGACCACGCTGACGCCAGCCGAAATTCCACTGACGACGCTGACGCCAGCCGACGTTCCGCAGACGACGTTGACCCCGGCCGACGTTCCACTGACCACGCTGACGCCGGCCGAAATTCCGCAGACGACGCTGACGCCAGCCGACGTTCCGCAGACGACGTTGACCCCGGCCGACGTTCCGCTGACGACGCTGACGCCAGCCGACGTTCCGCAGACGACGTTGACCCCGGCCGACGTTCCACTGACCACGCTGACGCCCGCGAAACATCACGATCACGTCAACATCACTATTGATAACATTGTGACCGAGACAACCCCGCCAACAATGGAGCTGCACGGCACCATTACCCATGTTAATGGTGGCAGTGGATCACCGGATGGTTTTGATGTTCAGGATGGCAAAATTGTCAGTATCGGTTCAAATGTGCGTATCTATTTGAGCAAGGATGATTTCGAGCCGAAGTGCGACGATCCTGAACATCAGATCCAGCATTACAACGAAGGTAATCAGAAAGGTGATGGGAATTATTCCGATGTATTTGTCGTGCATCCGGGCAGCCAATATATACGCCCTGCTGATAGTTATCACGATAACCTTCAGAGCGTTAAAGGGGATTCGCAGAGCGGACATAAAGACTATATCTTCCTGCAAGATGGTGAAGGGATTCATTACAAGATTACATCAGGTGTCGATCACCCTGAAAACCATCAGGTGAATTCTTGGGATAATGTTTCGGTTACCGGGACTGATGGCCATGGCCACACGTTATCTTTAAATGGTTCAAACCAAATTGCGGGAGTGATTTACGGTGATGGCACTTCTCCTAACTCGCCAGAGAGTAATCCTCCACAGGTAGAGTCTCCTGCCAGCGAACAGCACTCTACTATCACCGGTACCGTAACGGGTGACGCAGCGCTGGGCGACATCGTGAAGCTGACCGTCAACGATCATCACTATAAAGGTGAGGTGGTTGACTTGGGTAACGGGAAGCTCGGCTACAATATTGGGGTTGAAACAGGCGATCTGAAAGAGGGGCTACCTGTCCATGTCAGCATCACTATCAAAGATGACTTGGGCCATGTGACAACAGCGACGGCAGATAAAAATATTGATCATGACCAGGTCCCTCCAGCCAATTCATCTGATGATGCCGATACAATTGATGCTACCCATGATCTATACCCAGCGAGCCATGACCATGATGTGAGCGCCACTATTTCCATCGATCAAGGCATCGGAGATGGCAATACTAATGCCGGTCAATTGCTGGGTATTACGACTAATGTCATTGGCACCGTCGGGGGGAATGTCCATGTACATGATGAAGTCACTCTGGTGGTTAACAATCATACCTACTACGGTTACGTGCAGCCGATGGGAAATGGGCAGTTGGGTTATAGCATAGCGGTAACGACCACTGACCTGTCAGACAACCAGATTGCTCATGCCAGCGTGAAAACGGCGGATGGTGTAGAAGTTCATGCGGAGTATAGAGCAGGGCTTTCTATCACAATCGATCAGGTGGCTGGTGATGACAATATCAATGAGCTGGAAGGTCAAAAACAGACCACGGATGTCACCGGTACGGTGAGTGGTGATGCGAAAGCCGATGATTTAGTCACGCTAACAATCAATGGTCATGATTATACAGGTCAAGTTGTTGACTTAGGTGACGGCCATCTGGGTTACAAAATTCCGGTAAATACTGCTGAATTGGCAAATGGCCATGTCATCCACGCAAGCGTGACAGCGAAAGATGGAGTGGGTGATACGGAAGAAGCATTCACGGACCATTTCGTTCGTAATGACACCGCCGTGCCAGTCGAAAACACGGACAATACGGATTTGGCGCGAGAAGCTCCGCCTGCAAATAAAACTGTAGCAACTGAGGGGGCTGCAGCTATTGATGCATCACATAGCCCAATTACCCATATCAATGGTGGTAGTGAATCAGCTGATGGTTTTGATGTTCAGGATGGGAAGATAGTTGCCATTGGTTCGAATGTGAATGTCTGGTTGAGTGATGGTGACTCTGAGCCGAACTGTGCCGATCCTCAGAACCAAATAAAGCATTACAGCAATGGCAACGTTAACGGTGATGGAAGCCATGCGGATGTCTTCGTGGTACATGAAGGCAGCGGCTATACGCAGGATGGCAACCACCGTGGCCTGGATGCGATTAACGGAACTACGCAGCAGTTGCAGGGCGGGCACAAAGACTACATCTTCATACAGGATGGTAAAGAGTCCGACTTTGAATTCTCATTCAGCAGCAATAACAATGCGCAGACCAACGTGAACACGCTGGATAATGTGACGGTGACGGGCACTGTAGGGCAGGGGCTACATTTACAGGGTATGAACCATCTTGAAGGGGTGATCTATGGTGATGGCACTGTCCATACGCCAAACGAGGGCCGTACATCGATTTCTCATTCCGATGCTCCGGTATCTGAAGCTGAACATTCGTTACCTCCAGCCGCGCCTCCTGTACCTTCGGCCGAAGAAAGCGCTGTTCACGCGACAGTTGAGCACCACGCTGAGCAGTCGCATTCGCTTAATAACTTGCTGGAAAGTAATGATGATCTTTTCCTTCCGGCAGCTGCACCATCAGCAGATAGCGCCTTACACCACTCCGTCAGTACTGATCTGGGCAGTGATAAGGATCAGCATGTTGAAGATCGCATAAACCTGAGTGACCTGGCTCATGAGCTTGAACATGGCACGGATATTACCAGCCTGATTAAAGGCACTGAACATTCGGGTAGCGAACCGACGGTTATCGATCCTAAAGCACATGCGGCTCCGGCTATGATGTCTGAGTCTGCGGGAATGGACAGTTTGCAGCACTCATCATTTGATCATTTATTGCATAAACCAGAGCACCAGTACTAACGCTTAACACCAGTAATGAATAAGAGCCTGCCAGCGAAAGTGGGCAGGCTCTTTTAATTTCAGCCGTCTATGTAATATTCGGAACAAGGACATTAAATTAAGATGGGAATCAGGAAGATAACCTGGTTTCACATATGTTTATTGGTTCGCTAGAACCATTTTAACCTTGCTAAGGAGTTAGCATGCCACTGCATTTACGCCGTTTAGCTTTAATCCCTCTGTTTGTTCTGACCGCTTGTAATAGCCACACTAATACCACCGTTCCTCCAACCAGCACACTTTCCGCTGCGGGGTATCACCACCAACAATTGGTCGTTGATAACTCAACACTTGAAATCTCGCGTAGCGCACTGGAATACAACGTACAAAAAGTACAAAAACTGCTGGGTAATAAATCGACCATGTGCGCCATTCTGAAAGGGGATGCCTACGGGCACGACCTGTCGCTGGTCACACCGGTGATGCTGGCAAACAACGTGCAGTGTATTGGCGTTGCCAGCAATGAAGAACTTAAAACTGTTCGTGATCTTGGCTTCAAAGGCCGCTTGCTGCGCGTGAGAAATGCCACTGAAGAAGAGATGCGTCAGGCGACGGACTATGACACCGAAGAGTTAATCGGCAATCTGGATATGGCTAAACGCCTGGATGCAATTGCTCAACAACAAGGGAAAACCCTGCGTATTCACCTGGCGCTGAACTCCGGCGGCATGTCACGTAACGGGCTGGAAGTGAGTAACCAGGAAGGGCTGAACGATGCGAAAGCCATCTCTGAACTAAGCCACTTGAAAATCGTCGGCATCATGTCGCATTACCCGGAAGAAGATGCGGCGGCTGTGCGTAAAGACCTCGCGCGCTTTAAAGTTCAGTCACAGCAGGTTCTGGATATCACGGGCCTGAAACGTGAAGACGTAACAATGCATGTTGCTAACAGCTTCGCGACGCTGACAGTACCTGAATCCTGGCTGGATATGGTGCGTGTTGGCGGTGTGTTTTATGGCGACACCATCGCCAGCAACGATTACAAACGTGTGATGACGTTAAAATCGTCTATCGCCTCGGTGAATCGTTATCCTAAAGGCAATACCGTGGGTTACGACCGCACCTACACCCTGAAACGTAACTCTGTGCTGGCCAACATTCCGGTGGGTTATGCCGATGGTTACCGCCGTGTGTTCAGCAATGCGGGGCACGTACTTATTCGTGGCCAGCGTGTACCCATTCTTGGCAAAACATCGATGAATACCGTGGTAGTTGATGTAACCGATTTAAAAGGTGTTGCGCCTGGGGATGAAGTGGTTCTGTTTGGTAAGCAGGGGAATGGAGAGATTACCGCGACTGAAGTAGAAGATATCAGTGGTGCATTATTTACCGAAATGTCGATTCTCTGGGGTGCTACGAACAAGCGCGTACTGGTTGATTGATATTCTTTGCCCAGCTCTAAGCTGGGTTTTTTCTATTAGCATCTCTTATTTTTATTGCCGCGAACTTAGAGCGTTGTAGTAAATCGTTGCATGACTTTACCAACAGGTATCATTGATTCGGCATTTTGCTGGATCTAATGCCATATGCTTTGATGGTATGCTCGTGATGGTTTTTCTAAGAACTCAGGTTCTCCCTATCAAAGTGAATCTATGGCGACAATGAAAGAGGTTGCCCTGTTGGCCGGAGTGTCGACAGCAACGGTATCTCGGGTAATAAATCAAACTTCATACGTTGAACCTGTTACGCAGGAACGTGTGGAGAAAGCTATGCGTGAGCTGAACTATCGGCGTAATGCTGCAGCTCTGGCTCTCGCCAAACGTAGTGGCAATATGCTGGGGTTGTTAACCGGCAATCTGGCCGATCCGTTTTTTGCGCGATTAGCCCGGGGTGTAGAAGAAGTTGCGCGTCAGCAGGGGTTTCGTCTGATGGTCTGTAGTGGCGGCCATCAGGCTGAGCTGGAGAAGTCAGGCTTAGATTTTTTGATTAACCAGGGCTGTGAAGCCATTGTCGTGCATGCGACGCGCCTGCCCGACCAGGATTTAATTCGCTATAGCACCCATACCCCCGCTATGGTCCTTGTGAACCGCTACATTCCATCCATATCACCTCGCTGTGTTTGGCTGGATAACCAAAGTGCAGCACGTCAGGCCACACGATACCTGTTGGAAAACGGCCATCGCTGTATTGCCTGTATTACATCAGACTTGCCCATTAATGACCGACAGCAGCGGCTGGAAGGCTACCGTTTAGCGATGGCTGAATTTGGGATTACCCCGGAGAAAAGCTGGATAATTAGCGTGCCATTTAATGAAGAAGGTGGGGAAACGGCTGCCAGAAAACTTCTCGATAGCCACATTCCTTTTACTGCGGCATTTACCTTTAACGATGTTATGGCCGCCGGTATGATGCGCGCCCTTCATCAACAAGGCGTTGTCCTACCTGAACAGTTGTCACTGGTGGGTTTTGATGATGTAGTACTCGCGCGTTATCTGTTCCCTGCCTTAACCACCATGCACTATCCGATTGAGCGCATGGCCCGGCATGCAGCTCTGCTCGCCATTGGGTTACATCAACATGAAACGCCACCGCCGCGCTCCTTGTGCTTTGCTGCTGAACTGATCGAACGAGATTCGGTGATGCGGAAAAATTAATTGAAGGCGTACCGTCAACGGCTCTTTCTGTGATAAATGTCACAACTTTATTCTTCATGTATGCGGTTACATGGCAGCATCCTTTCCATCACATTTGCATTGTTCTGTTCCCTTTACGCTGCATCCACCAAAATAAATCGGAACACAATTATGAAAGCGAATGAACCACACAACGACAAAAAAGCGCTCTCTTTTGGGCTGGCTTTGCTCCCCATAATCGCGATGCTGGCATTTCTCATCATCGGATATGGGGTGATGGGGTTGCGTATTGAGCCGTTGCTTTTGAGCTCTGCGGCGATTGCGGCAGGTCTTGCCTGGTGGCAAGGATATAGTTGGGATGATGTGATGAATTCCATCGTCGCTAAACTCGCGAAAGCGATGCCGGTTATTATGATTTTGATATGCGTCGGCGGGCTTATTGGCACCTGGATGTTTAGCGGCACTATTCCTTATATGGTGTACTGGGGACTGAAGCTGATTAGCCCTCAATATATTCTTATCGCTGCATTTTTTCTGACCAGTGTGGTGTCAGTTTGTACCGGCACATCATGGGGTTCGGCGGGCACGGTTGGCGTAGCATTGATGGGGGTTGCTTCCGGGCTGGATGTCCCACTAGCTGCCGCAGCAGGGGCAGTGGTTTCTGGTGCCTACTTTGGCGACAAAATCTCTCCGCTGTCGGATTCAACTAACTTTGCGGCCATTGTTGCTGACACCTCGTTGTATGAACATATCCAGCATTTGATGTACACCACCATTCCGAGCTTCATTCTGGCAGCCATTGTTTATCTGGTTGCAGGCCACAGCAGCATGATGGGCGAAGTTGCCACTCCGCAGCGCGTGACGGACATTATTAACGCACTGGATAGCCTGTATAACTTCCATATCGTACTGATACTGCCGCCAATTATTGTCCTTTGGGGTGCTATCAGCAAAAAACCGGTCATCCCGTTGATGCTGATTGCCTGCTTGCTGGCCATTATTCTTGGCGTCTGGCTACAGGGATTGAGTGTTAAGCAGGGGCTGGATGCATTCATGGATGGTTTTAACATCAACATGTTCCCACAGGGTTCTGATGGGGTGATTGCGGATGTACCTCGCCTGCTTAATCGCGGTGGCCTGTTCTCAATGATGAGTACAATCTTGCTGGTATTCTGTGCTTTCTCTTTTGCTGGTGCACTGACACTGACAGGCGCACTGACTATCATTATCAACCGCTTGCTCACCGTTATTCATAGCGTAGGTCAACTGATTGCGGCCACTATTGGCACGACTATTCTGGTTACGGCTGCTACCAGCGACGGCAAACTGGCGCTGCTGGTTCCGGCCGAGCTTTATCAGGATGCGTATCGCCGCATGGGTTTAGATACCAAAAATCTTTCCCGCACCATTGAAGATGCAGGAACTGTGATTGAGCCTCTTATTCCGTGGACCGCTGCGGGGGTCTATATGGCGACCACGCTGGGCGTAAGTACTCTGGATTTCTTACCCTGGGCCGTACAGTGTTACTCCGCTATTTTCTTTGCTTTGATTTATGGTTTTACCGGGTTTGGTATCGCTAAAGCACCGATTAAAGTCACTACACCAATGGAGAATTCAAAGCAGGAGGCTACATCATGAATAACAATTTTGACCAGGTGATTAATCGCCATGCTACGGGTTCAGTGAAATGGGATTTCATCGATCGTTATCAGAATATGCAAACTGACAATTTACTCCCAATGTGGGTTTCTGATTATGATTTTGCCTGCCCACCAAATGTGTTGGAGGCGCTTCATCGGCGTGTTGATCATGGTGTGTTTGGTTACAGCGAGCGTGATGAAAAATACTACACGGCGCTGACTAACTGGTTTGAGCGTCGCCATCAGCTCCTGATTCGCCCTGAATGGGTTTGCAGCATTGAAGGAGTCGTGCCGGGCCTTTCACTGCTGGTACAAATGCTAAGCCAGGTGGGTGATAGCGTTGTGGTTCAGGGGCCGTACTACGGATCATTTGCCAAAATTATTACGCTTAACCAGCGCCAACTGGTTGAAAATCTGCTGCAAGAAGATCCAGATGCAGGATATGTGATGGATCTTGAGCAGTTAGAGGAATTGTTTAGCAAATACCGCCCGCCACTGTTCATTCTGTGTAATCCACATAACCCTACAGGGCGTTGCTGGAGCAAAGATGAGTTAACCAAGCTTTTGGCGCTATGTGAAAAATACGATGTGACGGTACTTTCAGACGAAATCTGGGCTGATTTGCTGCTGCCAGGCTCAACGTTTACCTCTGTTTTGCATCTTGAGTCTTGCTGGCATTCAAGGGTAATTGCTGCCACATCAGCAAGTAAAACCTTTGGACTCTCATCGCTGCGGATCTCTAACTTCCTTATTCCTGATGCAGATTTAAAGGGGAGATTTATCGAGCGTTTAAATGCTCACGGTCTGGACGTATTCAATGCGCTTTCGATGGAAGCGGCTACTGCGGCATATAATGGTGCCGAACACTGGCTGGACGAATTGCTTGGTTATCTCGCGGCAAATCGTGATTGGTTTGTGTCGCAGGTAGAGAACTATTTGCCGTGGTTACGTGTTATTCCGGCACAAGGTACCTATTTGATATGGATAGATTGCCGCGCATTGGGTTTGAACGATGATGAGTTAAAGAACGTGATGACTGAGATAGCCGGTATTGCTCCTTCCATGGGGAGTGGTTTTGGCCCATCAGGCTCTGGATTTATACGTCTGAATCTCGGTTGCCCGCGCAGTTATCTTGAGCAAGCCATTAAAGGGCTGCTGCGTATTGGCGCACAGTAGTTTCAAACATAATAATACGCCCCTCAGCCAGCCTTGGCTGAGGGGCGTATTTCAAAGGGACGCTGGAAACTTTCCCTACCACATCAAATCATCAGGCACGACAAAGTCAGCATACGGGTCTTCTTCGTCTTGAGCTTCCTGGCTCAGCGTACTGTTTAATACGATATAGCTCGCATCACGCTGCGCAATTTTATCGGCAACACTTGCTGGGATAATCGCGTATTCACCTTCAGGATTTTTGTCTGTCATCAAACGAGCAATAGCGAGACGACCATTGGTTAATTGAGTCTGAGTAACCTTATCCACATAGATTTTTTTAATTAAATTGTTATCTGTGAAGTTATAGCCAATATCGCCTTTTGAAATAATAATTCTATTCATTTCAATAAGCTGTTTAATTTGAGCCTTATATTCTTTAGATAAAGTAGCCTGCTTTTGTTGTTCAACCAGCTCTTTATCACGTTCAATTTGCGCCTTTTTATTCTCTTCTACAGCCTCGCGTGCCTCACGAGCCTGAACTCGTGATTTTTTGGCCGTTCTCTGAACTTTGGCCATTTTTTTGCTGCTGACTAAGCCAGCTTTCAGCATCTGCTCTTGTAATGTGAGTTTTGTCATGTTCGTGGTCTAAAAGATTCAAATAGTACCAGGGATTATACCTTGAATTTCCGAGGCTGTACCAGGCTGTGGGAGTGGGGGGAAATCAAAGTTGCTGAAAGAGTTAGTGCGAGTTTGGTGGTTTCTTGCGGATGTGGAGAAATATTAATGGTCCCTGCAGACTTCGAATATGAGTGGTTTTGTTACTGATAAATAAGTGTTTATTTATATTCGAAAAGTACATAGGCCCCCAGTTGGGCCCCCATGTGCTTTTTTACTAAATCTGTTGTGAGTTATGAGGTAGTTCGATTTTGTGCAACGGTATCTTACTAGTTATTACCCTGACAGAATGTGAATCCTCATTCAACAAGCTAATTGTCTTGGATAGTGTTTTGCCACAATATCATTCATTTTATCCACCAGCAGCGGGCGCCTGAATGTGATATGTCCGGTTCCCTTCTGAAAGTACCGTATAGCAAAATAGTTATCTTCGTAAACAGACAGGTCGGGGTTATCACGAATATGCTCCATCAGTCGGGTGGTGATATCACCACGATTGTCAGGAACAGGTTTACCATCAAGCAAAAACAGCATCCGCTCGAGGTCGGCCAGTTGATCCCTTCGCCACCCCCAGTTCAGACTGAAGCCCCAGCGGTTATGTGTCACCAGGTTATTGATGATGATTTTCCTGCCAAAGCTGCAGGGGCTATTGGTCTTGTAATTCCACGACAGGCCTTTGAAGACGTTGATGACGCCACGTTCGAAGACGTCCATTTTGTTCAGATGTAGCTGCTCAAAAGTACTGAGTATATTGGCTTCGCTGATGGCTGGAATATTATCGCCTTCAAGATTTCTGTCCCATTGCTCTCTGGCCTGGGCATCCATCAGGCTGAGCATTCCTGATTTTTTCATCAAATCTCGCCATATACTGCGATCAAGATTGCGGGTAATGACGTCCATGGCCGTTGCCATTTTCTCCATTAACCAGCAACCCGAGCGAAAGTCTTGTCGCATGCCCCAGTCTTTTGCCATCCCACCACCAAGACTGTGGGTCAGTGTCGAGATGTCATCAAGTTGCCGGATGAGGGATTCAATCTGTTCCAGCGCAGCATTACGGCCTGTAACAATACGTTCAATGCTGGTCGAACAGATAAGCTCATTGTGTTCCGTTAATACATCGGATTCTGTTTGCATCGTAAATCGTCCATTAAAGGAAACACGCCTGCCGGGAGTTGCAGGCGCATTATGCGGTGAATAAATAGAGGGGAAAGTACAAAGGTAAAAATCAGGAAGGAGGCTCGAAGAATTTAAGTATTCATTAATCCGGTAGCTCGCCTGGCTCTGACAATATCGGTCGCGGTAAGGAATGGTGTTTGCTCCTGCCAGGTGAATCCCTTCCGGTCAGTGCGCACCAGTTCATAGCGTTCCACCAGGAAATTCACCGCATCAGCAAGTGTGATACCCGCTTCAATATGTTCTTTGATGGCCGCCTCGTCATGGAATGGTGTATCGATGAGCATCAGGCCGTAATGGTGCTCCAGCAGATACGTTAACAATTGCTGCCAGACCTGCACGGGCGACAGGCGTGACAAAACCGGCACCGTGGCCGGTACAGTTGAAATGTGCATGAGTTGAGTCCTGATAAAAGAAGAAGAGAGAAGGTGTTACCGGGTTGCGGAGGCCTGAGGATAAATAGTGATGTAAACATAACCATGAGAGCCGAGAGTGTCAGCTTCACAGGTAAGTCCGTTGTGATACAACGTGACACAACGCTGACTGCGAGGATTAAGTTCTTCAGTGGTCAACATCTGCTCCAGCTGTTTCATCATCAGTGGAAACGTCTGGTCCAGACGCAATGCTTCATCGTCACTGAATGAGCCATTAAACCCTGCCCGGTCAGCCAGAAAGTAGAGATGATTGCCTTCCTGAACCAGGCAAGCTCCGAAGCACGGCGTGATATTACGTTTTAATCCCCACTGAAGGCAGGATGCGTTCTCCGCCGATGTATCGGATAAGGTGGTCGATTGCATTAACGTATTCCTTAATGACTGAGAGATGTGATTAATTCAGGCTGACACTACGAAGGATGGCATAGGGCCCATTGCGGTCCTGACGGCGTTCAACAAAAACAGCAAGTACGCCACTGATATCCTGAACCTCGCGTCCGTAGTAATGGCAGACACTGCCATGCCACTGGTAATGGCCTGTACAGAAAGCCGATAACCTTGATTCAGGATGCTGGCGAAAAATATGCATCGCCTGACGTTTACTGATGATTTTCATTCTTCACCTCACAACCAGCCACATTCAGCAAAAGACACCACTTCGTTCCCGACAACGAGATGATCCAACACTCGCACTTCTACCAGTGTCAGGGCTTTTACGATCCGCTGAGTGATATGTTTGTCCTGCTGGCTGATTTCTGTCGTACCGGACGGATGGCGAGCTGGTCGATGAAAACTACATCGGACATGCGCCTCTGGTGTGCGAATTCTGCGGTGTACAAATGGTGCAGGAAATCGAATCAGATAACACTCTGTACTACCGGCATGTGCTGACGGGTGAGAACGCTATCGCCAGAGCGAGAGCCTGCAAATACCGTCATCATCCAGAAGGCGGCCAGCAGCCTTATCATGCCCTAAAACCTCTTGATTACCATCAGCCGGTCCCGGTATGGATCAAACAAACACTTCAGCACAAAACGAAGATACGCAACTGGCGATGCCTGTTATGTAAACACCGCTATTACGGCAATAAACAATGTCCTCGCTGCCATGACTGGACCTGCACGTTAGAAGCCTGAGGTCCTCGAACGGCTTGAATCAAATGTTCTTCAACTCTATCCATGCCCGGCAGGGTAAGCGCTGTCGGGTATTTCTCATGCCTGTCGAAAAGGATAACGCGAGAATGAAACAAATTGAAAATACGCACGACGTAAAAGTGGTGGAATACCGTTCCTGTATAACCCATTTAAACGCATATCTGGGTGGGTTCCACGGGTGCTGCAATGACGCTGAGCGTTGTGGCTGGCGTGCAAGGGCAATTGACCAGTTGAGCAAAGCCACATCGATCCGTTGCCATCGTACGAAGCCTGCCGATATCCGGCGGTTCGAGTCGGTCTGTGAGCGTCTTCAGCAGTGCATCAATAGCATCTCACCCGAAGGCCAACTGTGCGCTCACACCGCCTGAACCCGCTGCCCGGTAATATTTTTGAGGTATAGGTATGAAACAAAAAGCAGCCAAAAGCGCCATCGATGAATTCGGTAACTTGGTCAGTGCTGAAGGTTTCCGATTTCCCTCGATGTGGAAACTCTACTGCTTTCACTGCAGCCGCCCGATGACACTCGTGCTTCCTCAAGGTGACAGGGCAGCGTATTTCTTGCA
The DNA here is from genome assembly GCF_021283185.1 of Buttiauxella cochleicola. Lineage (NCBI taxonomy): Bacteria > Pseudomonadati > Pseudomonadota > Gammaproteobacteria > Enterobacterales > Enterobacteriaceae > Buttiauxella > Buttiauxella cochleicola. The sequence continues at coordinate 177,720 of NZ_JAJSOS010000011.1, read as the reverse complement.
TGACATCACCTTGTTGACGCCAGGTGATTATATTGCCTGCCCCAACCTGGAAGCACTGCAGACTCCGTAATCAATTTACACAGGCAGCGGGAATGCTCTCTGTTAAACCATTCGTATCATCTTTCCCATTGCCCTAATTCCCTATTTTCGAAGAAAGAGAAACCGATGATTCATTACGATGAAAAAAACACACCCCGAACACGTACTGACAATACCGATGTCGTACTTATCCGGACAACTCTGCAGCAGGCAACGGATGATTATCCACGTCTGGCCGCTCTGGGTTTTACGCTTCAGCATGCAAATTCTCATCCAGGCGGAGATATGCAACAAAACCGTGCTCAACTACTTCGCTTCCATGCTGAAACATATTGTCGTATCGGAGAATATGCAAAGGCGCGGACCAATTCAGGAAAGCTGTCACCGCCCACGCTTCTGCGCTGGTTGTGGGAGGAGAAACATACATCAACATGCCGGATGATAATGTTGTTCAATCTGGGCGTGTGCTGTTCCCTCCGGCATGATGTTTCACCGGACGAGGAGATTCAGGCAATGATATCGTTGCTCATGGCAGCATGGAGGGATGTGGAGCCCGGCGGGAAGCAGGTGGAGATGACGGAATACCGGGCTGAGAGGACGAAACCAGTGGGTTTTGGCAAACACTATTCAGCCCTGTGGGAAGCCGCTTTGCGGATGGCCTCTCCTGTCGTTTATGCACGCAGTTGCAGTAATATTTAGAACCTTTGTCACCGAAGCCAAACGCTACTGGCGGGATAGCAAACTTCAAAATGATTCAAATATGGGGTAACTCACAACCTGAACTTATTGGAATATATTAGCTTTTGTCACCGACACAGAGAACATGACCCGAAGAGTATTGCTTTCTTCTCACAACAACGAAATAAGAAAGCTTCACATCTTCTTTCCTGCATTCATTTTGACATTTAACTCAAAATGTCATTTTCATATCTACAAACAGCTATTTTGAAACGATGCACAAACCATTCGATGAGAAAATACATTCATGAGATGAATATTAGAAATATTTAGTATTGAAAATCTATAATTATTTATATTCAAATTTCAATATTGATGTAACTTACCTTTGTCCTATTTTAAGACTATTCTTGTAATATATTTTATTGCTAAGAATCACAAAACCCCACCACAAAGCGCTCTCTTAAAAGCATTGATTTAGATCAATAAAAGATCATCCGTACAACATAACACTACCATTTTATTCACATTTGGTGAATTTCGCTCTCCTGTATGTTAAAAGCAGTCAACAAACCCCACTTTAACAGCATGTGCAGAGTTCTTTCTTGTTTGTCTATAGAGGAAAATTCTTAAGAAATTTCCAATTGTAGATCTTTGATCTGTAAAGTTGATCCAAGTTAGACGTTTGCTCTATCATCGCTTTGTTAAGAAATTCGTGGAATTCATCACTACAGTTCAAGAACAAAGGGAATGATATGGCTGAGTCGACCTTCCAAAGCGAGATACCAAAAGCACGTGTAAACATCCTATTGGACCTGCATACAGGCTCTGCTCAGAAGAAAGTTGAGCTCCCCCTGAAACTGCTGGCTGTCGGGGATTTTAGTAATGGTAAAGAAGATCTCCCTCTCTCTGAGCGAAGTAAAATCAATGTTAATAAAAACAACTTTAATAGCGTCCTTTCTGAGTTAAATCCCGAATTAAAATATTCAGTCCCAAATACACTTTCTTATGATGGTTCGGAAGAAAACGTCAGTCTTAGTTTCCAGGAAATGAAAGACTTCGAACCTGAGCAGGTTGCCAGGCAGATACCGCAGCTCCGCGCCATGCTTGCCATGCGTAATTTACTTCGCGATCTGAAATCTAATTTACTAGACAATATTACTTTCCGAAAAGAGCTAGAGAAAATTCTCATCGACCCAGCTCTGACGCAGGAATTACGCGACGAATTAAGTGCCCTTGCTCCTGAATAAAACAGGGTGTCTTTTTTAATGGATTAACAGAGAGAATGCTGATGTCCGTAAATACCGAAACACATTCAGTACAAGGGCAAACGACTGTACTGGAAAAAACTCCGCATAATAGCGTTTACGCTTCACTGTTTGAAAAAATCAATCTGACTCCCGTTAAAAACCTGGGTGATATTACCGATTATCAGGACACCAGCATTATGGCTGAAGCGTCTGCTGATGAGCGAGTGACTGCTGGGATTCAGGTTTTCATGCAGGTGATTACTCAGTCAGGCCAGAAAGTCGAAAAGCTCGACAAAAATTTACTGGATCAGCACATTGCCGAACTGGACCGTCAGATCAGTCGCCAGCTTGATGAAGTGATGCACCACCCGGCCTTCCAACGCGTAGAGGGATTATGGCGGGGGCTTAAGCATACTGTTGACCGCACTGATTTCCGCCAGAATGTGAAGGTGGAAATTCTGGACGTCTCCAAAGAAGACCTCCGCCAGGATTTTGAAGATGCCCCGGAAATTATTCAGAGCGGTCTTTACTATCACACATATACGATGGAATACGATCAGCCTGGAGGCGAGCCGATTGCCGCTATTATTTCGTCGTATGAATTCGATGCGTCCTCACAGGATGTTGCGCTGCTGCGTAATATTTCCAAAGTCTCTGCCGCTGCTCACATGCCGTTTATCGGTTCAGTCGGACCCAAGTTTTTCCATAAATCCAGTATGGAAGAAGTCGCGGCCATCAAGGACATCGGCAACTATTTCGACCGTGCTGAATACATTAAATGGAAATCCTTCCGTGATTCAGAAGACTCCCGCTATATCGGCCTGACCATGCCGCGTGTGCTGGGCCGTCTCCCGTACGGCCCGGATACCGTGCCGGTGCGCAGCTTCAACTATGTTGAGGAAGTAAAGGGACCGGACCACGAAAAATACCTGTGGACCAACGCTTCATTTGCGTTTGCTGCCAACATGGTGAAAAGCTTTATCAATAACGGCTGGTGCGTCCAGATTCGTGGGCCACAGGCGGGTGGTGCCGTGCAGGATTTGCCTATCCATCTGTATGACCTGGGCACCGGCAATCAGGTGAAAATCCCGTCTGAGGTGATGATCCCCGAGACCCGTGAATTTGAATTCGCGAATCTGGGCTTCATTCCATTGTCGTACTACAAAAACCGTGACTATGCCTGCTTCTTCTCGGCTAACTCCTCGCAGAAACCGGCATTGTTTGATACAGCTGATGCGACTGCGAACAGTCGTATCAATGCCCGTCTGCCATACATCTTCCTGCTGTCACGTATCGCCCACTATCTGAAGCTTATCCAGCGTGAAAATATCGGCACTACTAAAGACCGTCGACTGCTTGAGCTGGAGCTCAATACCTGGGTGCGTGGCCTGGTGACTGAAATGACTGACCCTGGCGATGACCTTCAGGCATCACACCCACTGCGTGACGCGAAAGTGACTGTGGAAGATATCGAAGACAACCCGGGCTTCTTCCGCGTGAAACTCTTTGCGGTGCCGCACTTCCAGGTGGAAGGGATGGACATCAATTTGTCGCTGGTTTCCCAGATGCCAAAAGCAAAAGCCTAAGGTGGTCGCAGGGATGAAAATTTATCGTCCACTGTGGAACGAGGGGGCATTGCTGTCCCCTCAGCAGTTCCAGCAGCAGGCAAAGTGGGAATCATTTCGCAGTGCCGGGGTCTCGGCTCTGGCGTCTCCCTTCCCGTATGGTATAGAGAAAGTCGAGTTTGATGACAATCTGCTTTCATCGGGACTGATCCAGATTTCACAGCTGCGGTTGTGGCTGGAAGATGGTTCCCTTATCGACACTCAATGCAGTGAGTTACCCCCCGAACCTCGTGAACTCGACCCCTCGCAACTTGCGGGTCTTGATGTGGTCACGGTCGTCATTGCGCTGCCATTGATGCAGTCAGGTGTGATCAATGTTCAGCAGGAAAGCGTACTGTCTGACAGACCGCTTCGCTATCGCGAAGAATGGGTGACTGTGCAGGATGCCTTCGGTGCTGAAGAAGAGTCGATGGCCGTCGCCCGATTCAATTATTCCATCCGGTTTGCCCATGAGAGTAATGAGTCCTGGAAAACCTGTCCGGTCGCTCGGCTTATCCGGGACGGGCAGGGTGGATGGCGTCAGGACCCGTCGTTTATTCCGCCGCTGGCGTTGTTCTCCGCCAGCCCGACACTTCGTGAACGACTGGTATTGCTCAATCGCCAGCTTCGCTCCCGCCGCCAGCGTCTGATGTCAATGCGCCGTGAGAGCAACGAGCGACTGGCTGATTTTGCGGTCGCTGACGTTTCGCTGTTCTGGCTCCTGAATGCCCTCAATTCTCATGCACGAGTGCTGACAGAGTTTGAACGTTTCCCGGCTCGTCATCCCGAACAGGTCTGGGCTGAGCTTGCAAGACTGGCTGGCAGCATGCTGACCTTTTCTCTGGACCATGATCTGGATGCCATTCCCGGTTATGACCATGCAGAGCCGGTTAATGCGTTCCCGCCCCTGTTTGAGCTGATCACCGGCCTGCTGGAGGCCAGCCTGCCTTCAAGGGTCATTGCACTGGAAATGTCCCGGCCTGATGACCAGACCTGGAAAGCCAGCCTGCACGATATTCGTTTGCGTGAGGAAGCTGATTTGTATCTGTCTGTCCGTTCGGATATTCCGGCGTGGCAGATTGCTGACCGCTTCCCGGCACTTTGCCAGGCGGGTTCACCCGATGACGTGAATGAAATTTACAGTGCCGCGCTAAAAGGGATTCCACTCATTCCTGTGAGTCGAGTGCCTGCGGCATTACCGGTGCGGATGGAAAACCAGTACTTCGCGCTTGATATGGAAAGTGCTGCGGCCCGTGAGATGCAGGAGCAGGGTGTATGCATGTTCTATGTGCCTGCGTTGCTCGGAAAACTGGAGCTTGAACTCTTTGCGGTGCTGCGCTCATGAGACAGGACATCGATATAGACCAACTGATGGCGGAAGCCTGGCTGACCGTCACCATGCTGAAGAAAGGCGCAGTTACGCCCGATGGCACAGCACTTTATGAAAAATGCATCCGGCAGGTGGAAAGCGTCCGTGAAGCCCTGGAACGAGCCGGGTATGACGAGGCCAGCATTGACCATATCTCTTATGCTCAGTGTGCTCTGCTGGATGAAGCGGTGATGGCGCGAAAACCAGTGAAGCCTGAAGAGGGAGAAGAAATCGCCCTTGATGCCGGTCAGATAGCCTGGCGTAAAGCCCCGCTTCAGGCCCGGTTCTTTGGCTCCCTGCATGCCGGGGAAGCGTTATGGGATCGCATTGCCGAAGTTCTGCGCCAGCCTGCACCCATTAACGCCGTCCTGATTTGCTACCACCGGGTTATTGCCCTGGGGTTCCAGGGGCTGTACAGCCTGAAGGCGGTGAGCCAGACACAGCGTGATGAAGTGATCAAAGCCCTTTCTGAACGTGTTCCTCAGCCTGATGCGGGACTGTCTCTGGTGGTTCACCGGACCGGTAAACACCGCTACAGTCTGATGCGCTCAGTCTGGTTCTGGATAGTGCTGGCGGTCGTATTGACTGGGGTTATCTGGTGGGGTGGGCATCTGTGGCTCCAGGCGCTGTTGTCGGCGCAAATTCCGGAGCTGCCACATTAATGCGTAAATCAGTCATCGTCTCGGTTGTCTTACATACCCTGGCAGGGGCTGCGGCGTTGCTGTGGCTGCTCTGGTATTTCATCCCAGTCAGTAACGTCTCTAAAAGCCTGGCTACGGTGTTACTTATCATTGTTGCAGGCTGGACTGTCTGGAAAAACTGCCGCTATCGTGCCCCGCAGACTGACGGAACAGAAACCACGGTCGACATGCCGTTACTCGATACGCAGGGGCCGGTTGTTCTGGTATGCGGTGATGGACTTGACGCGATATTCCAGGGGCAACAACTCCGGAAAACTGCTCAGGGCTGGTGGTATCGGGCAGGAGATGTCAGTCGGTTAACGGATATTGTGCGCAGCATTCTGGTCCAGCAACCCCGTCAGGCCGGACAGCTTTCCGTGATGTATGCCTGTCTGCCGGACAAGCATCAGGATGAGGCCGTCTTACGCTCGGCACTGAAAACACTCCGTCAGCAGGTCAGGCAGATGAAAGTGCTGACCGGATTTTCGCTGCCGGTGGTGGTGTGTTGTGAGCTCTCAGGGCCAGCCACACCCTGGGTGATCGTGCGCGGAGACAGTCCGGTCGTATGTCCTCCTGATGCATCCCCTCAGGCACTCGTTGACTGGCAGCAGACGGAAAATAATCTGGTGGCACTGCCAGTTCTCAGCCAGGCATTCGCGTTTATCCAGGCAACATTGCTCGATGAGCTGGAGAAAGCGGACAGGTTAACTCCCGCCGTCCGACCATTTGCCGTGACGCTTCGGCTTGGCGCTGTCAGGCCGGACGCTCAGTCTGTCTGGTCGCAGTGGCTGTATCTGCGTTCCTGTTTGCAGTTCCCCGCGTCAATGGGGAGCGTTGATCCGTCCAGCCGTTTTCCGGATGCGGTTCTGTCGTTACTGGCTCCTTTTGCTTCCCCGATACAAGGAGGCCAGCGTACCCGCCGTGTTGTCCTGGTGATGTGGCTGTGTTCACTTGCCGCACTGGGCTTTTCAGCGACGAATAACCGGGATCTGATCCACCTGGTGAGTACCGATTTACAACGCTGGTCTGCCATTCCGATGAACCATTACGTCCCTAAAGCACAGTCGCTGGCGGCGCTGAAACAGGATGCACTCCTGCTTGAACGCTGGCAGCGCCAGGGTGAACCGCTGCGTTACAGTCTGGGCTATTACCCGGGGCAACGCCTGTGGCTTGCACTGCAACAGGCGATTGATACGTATGTTCCTCCTCCGGCCCCGAAACCGAAGCCTGTTCCGAAAATTGTCCGTCTTGACAGCATGTCGCTGTTTGATTCCGGCAAAGCGTTACTTAAAGACGGCTCGACCAAAATCCTCGTCAATGCGCTGGTGGGCATCAAAGCCAAACCAGGCTGGCTGATTGTCGTCAGCGGCCACACGGACAACACCGGCAGCGTGTCGCTTAACCAGAGCCTGTCACTGCAAAGAGCCGAATCCGTTCGCAACTGGATGCGGGACACAGGTGATGTACCGGAAAGTTGTTTTGCGGTGCAGGGCTACGGTGACAGCCGTCCGATTGCTTCAAACGATACGCCTGATGGCCGTGCGCATAACCGGCGTGTCGAGATCAGTCTGGTGCCACAGGCCGATGCCTGCCGCATTCCGGGCGAAAAACCAGCGTCACCGGATGTACGTGACGTTTCAACTCAAGAAATGGAGAAGTAAAACATGGCAATTCCAGTCTATCTGTGGCTGAAAGATGACGGCGGCGCGGACATTAAAGGTTCTGTTGACGTTAAAGACCGTGAAGGCAGCATCGAAGTGGTTGCTCAGGAACACAACCTGTACATCCCGACCGATAATAACACCGGCAAACTGACGGGCACTCGTATCCACACCCCGTTCCTCTTTACTAAAGAGATCGACTCTTCAAGCCCGTACCTCTACAAGGCCGTGACCACCGGTCAGACCCTGAAATCTGCGGAATTCAAGTGGTACAAGATCAACGACGCAGGCCAGGAAGTTGAATATTTCAACACCAAGCTTGAGAACGTTAAATTGGTGAAAGTCGCACCAAAAATGCACGACATCAAAGACCCGTCTTACGAGAAGCACAACCATCTCGAAGCGATTGAACTGCGCTACGAGAAAATCACCTGGACTTACAAAGACGGCAACATCATTCATTCCGATTCGTGGAACGAACGTACCACCGCGTAATTACCCGTCATTCTTCGCGCCGCAGGTGCGTTGGCTACGTTCGCTCACCCCAGTCGCATAGTTATCTATGCTCCCGGGGATTCCCGAACTTGCCGCCTTCCTGCAGCACGAATTATTTAGGGTAATGTCCGATGCGGATGGGGCTACCTGTCCGCAGTTTTTGCTAAGCGCCTGCGAGCCGGGTGCTCAGCAAAGCCACAATCTGCCTGCCAGCCTGACCTCGTGCGCTTTGGTCTCCTTATCAACAGGAACAGCGATGGGCGGTAGCGTGTCCTGAACGATCAGAAAAGAGAGATAGAGATATGGAAAGTCAGTCCGCCGTTTTGCTTCGCCGCCTCAACCCGTACTGTGCCCGTGCGCTTGAGGGCGCGGCTTCGCTGTGTCAGACACGCGCCCATGCGGAAATCACCCCTGAGCACTGGCTGTTAAAGTTGCTGGAGCAGGGCGAAGGGGATCTGACCGTACTCGCTCGTCGCTATGAGTGGGATATGGATGCTGTCTGGCAGAGCCTGCTGACGCACCTTGACGCACAGCCTCGCTCGGTACGCAGCCGTCCGGAACTGTCCGCCTCCCTTCAGTCGTTGCTGAAGCAATCATGGCTGGCCGCAACACTTGCCGGTGATGAACAGATCCGCAGTGTGCATCTGCTTACCGCCATGATTGAAACGCCAGGGCTTGCTCGTTGCGAAGGGCTGTGGCCGTTAATGACCCTGACCACGAGCCAGCTGGAGCGGTTGCGTCCCATTCTGGAAGCGCAGTCGGATGAACGCCCGGAAGCGCTGATACAGGAGCCTGTCGGTAATGTGAAATTCATCAGCAGGGCAACAGATACGGTCGAGGGAGCACACGATCAGGAGTCCGGGAAGCAAGCCGATTTAAGCCAGGAAGAAGCCGTACTTAACCGGTTTACGGTGGATGTCACAGCCCGGGCGCGTGAAGGCAAAATTGATCCGGTTTTTGGCCGCGATAATGAAATTCGCCAGATGGTGGATATTCTATCCCGTCGTCGCAAGAACAACCCGATTCTGGTCGGTGAACCGGGTGTCGGTAAAACCGCACTGGTTGAAGGGCTGGCGCTGCGTATTGCTGACGGTAATGTGCCGGAAAGTCTGAAACCGGTCATTGTCAGAACCCTCGACCTGGGCTTATTACAGGCGGGTGCTGGCGTAAAAGGTGAATTTGAACAACGGCTGAAAAACATTATCGACGCGGTGCAACATTCTCCGGTGCCGGTGCTGGTGTTTATTGATGAGGCCCATACGATCATCGGAGCCGGGAATCAGGCGGGGGGCGCGGATGCCGCTAACCTGCTGAAGCCTGCGCTGGCCCGTGGCGAACTGCGCACCATCGCTGCCACCACCTGGAGCGAGTACAAGCAATATTTTGAGCGTGACGCCGCATTAGAGCGCCGTTTCCAGATGGTGAAAGTCGACGAGCCGGACGATGAGACAGCCTGCCTGATGCTGCGTGGACTCAAATCCCGCTACGCCGAACACCATGGTGTGCATATTACCGGCGAGGCGGTTCGTGCCGCCGTGACACTCTCCCGCCGCTATCTGACGGGTCGGCAGTTGCCCGATAAAGCGGTGGATTTGCTGGATACAGCCGCAGCCCGTGTGCGGATGAGCCTGGACACGCTGCCGGAACAACTTACCCGTTTGCAGTCTGAACTTACCTCGCTTGCAATGGAACAGCAGGAGCTGCTGGAAGATATTGCGCTGGGTAATGCCGTGGATTCTTCCCGTCTGCCGCAGATCGAACAGCTTACATCTGAACTCAATCTGCGACAGGCATCCCTGGAGGCTCAGTTCGAAACCGAAAGGCGGCTGACTGAACAACTGAAGGAATGTCGCGGTGATATCAGCCGTCAGGAAGAACTCGCCGCACTCCAGTCCGAATTGTCTCAGGCGCAAAACAACAGCCCGTTGCTGGGGTTAGATGTGGATGTCCGCACTGTAGCAACAGTGATTGCTGACTGGACGGGCGTCCCGCTTTCATCACTGATGAAAGATGAGCAGACCGAACTGCTGACCCTGGAAGAGCAACTGGCAACACGCGTGGTCGGCCAGGGCGCGGCACTCAATGCCATTGCTCAGCGTCTTCGTGCCTCGAAAACGGGTCTCACGCCTGAGAACGGGCCGCAGGGCGTCTTTTTGCTGGTCGGCCCAAGCGGGATAGGGAAAACAGAAACCGCGCTGGCACTGGCAGATGTGATGTATGGCGGTGAAAAATCCCTCATCACCATTAACCTGTCCGAATACCAGGAGCCTCATACCGTCAGCCAGTTAAAAGGCTCGCCTCCGGGCTACGTGGGTTACGGTCAGGGCGGTATTCTTACCGAGGCGGTGCGTAAGCGTCCGTACAGCGTGGTGCTGCTTGATGAGGTGGAAAAGGCCCACCGGGATGTGATGAACCTGTTTTACCAGGTGTTTGATCGTGGCTTTATGCGGGACGGCGAAGGGCGTGAAATAGACTTCCGTAATACCGTGATCCTGATGACCTCCAATCTTGGCAGCGACCCGCTGATGCAGCTGATTGACGAACAACCGGACGCAACGGAAAGCGACCTGCAAGAACTGTTGCGCCCGATCCTGCGCGATCATTTCCAGCCTGCACTGCTGGCCCGTTTCCAGACGGTGATATTCCGTCCGCTGGCTCAGGATGCGATGCGTACCATCGTTGGCATGAAACTCGCTCAGGTCAGCCGCCGCCTGCAACGTCACTACGGCATTACCACGCATATTGGCGACAGCCTGAGTGACACGTTGACCTCCGCCTGTCTGCTACCGGATACCGGGGCCCGCAACGTTGACAGCCTGCTGAATCAACAAATCCTGCCGGTGCTGAGCCAGCAGCTATTGAGCCATATGGCCGCAAAACGCAAGCCGTCTTCACTGACGCTCAACTGGGATGAAGAAGAAGGCATTGTGCTGGAGTTTGATGTACAAGCGTAATAATAATTTTTGATAATTAAATGAAATTAAGGAGTAGTAAGTATGTATAAGAGGATTTTGGCGGTTTCAATTATGTCACTATGCTCCCATGGTGCTATTGCAGGACTATTTGATTCGAATGACTTTAAATGTGGTAGGGACGATGCGAATGCAGCCGTTCAAAAATACATAAAAGATGAAGCGTCAGGCGTATTACAGAGCAACTATCTTGCAGCGGGGAAGGATAAGTATAGCAAACCGTTAAGTGCTTATCAGGGGGAGTTGAATTTAATAAATATCAGCACCTCTAATATTTCAACTAAAAGCAATAATGATGATGAGTTGACTTGTAACGCAACGATTTCAATAAAAGTCTCACCAGAAACACTGGCTGTCATTGGTGATGATCCATCACGGCTTTACCGTATTACCCAGGGCAGTGGCAAGTTTAATAATGGAAGTGTGGTCTGGAAGAATGTCAGTTACAATTTGAATCTAGCAGATAATGGCAAAGATATCCAAGTGGATAACTTTAGTAATTATAATGATATTACCGTTTCCCTCTACCAATCATCATTGATGGGTATTGATAAAGAAACCATTATTCAGGGAAATGGTCAAAGTCGGATATTAAGTGCCAAAAGTAGTTATGATCAATCAGATGCAGTATTAAACCAGATTTGGAAAGATCTTCCTGAATCAGCCAGAAATTCAATGCGTAAAGCTCAGGGGGCATGGGCGAATGATAAAGCGGCTAAGTGTGGGAAACTATCCGATGCAGAGCTTTCAACAACGGCTATTGAACAGAGAATTAAAATATATCAATGTCAAACAAAGCTTACACAAGATCGCATTACTTACTTAGGTGGTAATGAGTCGGAATGATCGTAAGGTTATAAATTTGTAAACCTGTAAATATGTTTTCTCGGTTGTTTATTATCTAATTACTCCCCATCAAATAATAAATAACCGAGGTCATTATTAATAATGTTGGAGTGGCTTATCCTCTCCAAAGGATATGAATAGCTAAAGGAGTTTCAGGATGGATAGCGCTCTGACAAACACGACTACCAGTCTGGTGAAACAACTGCTGGGTCAGTCACGTTACCGGATGGATGTGCATGGCTGTAGTGAGTTTCTCGATGTGCTGAACTTCAGTTCGGTCGAGTCACTGAGCCAGCCCTGGCGTTATGATATCTCCGTGACCTGCTCCACACCGGATATCGGCAGTGATGCAGTACTGTTAAAGCCAGCATCCTTCACCCTTCAGACCCCGATGTTTACCGGCGCTCCCGCCATCCCGGTACGTACCATTTATGGTGTGGTGGAGTCGTTTGAACGTGTCTCCACCTCTAAAGACGATACCGTTTACGCGCTGGCCCTTGTCCCGCGTATCGCTCTGTTGGCACATACCCGGGGCAGCGAGGTGTTTCTTAATCAGTCAGTGACAGAAGTGGTTGAACAGGTGTTGCGTAAGCACGGGCTGGAAGGCGCGGATTTCGAATTCCGCCTGTCACGTGAATACGCGGCCCGGGAGCTGATTACCCAGTGGCGGGAGACTGACCTGGAATTTATTCAGCGTCTGCTGGCTGAGGTAGGCATTTTCTGGCGCTTTGAAATGGATGCCCGTCTTGAACAGGATGTGGTGATTTTCCAGGACACCCAGGAGCAGTATCAGTTTGGCGTGACCCTGCCGTTACGAAACCAGGCCGGGATGAGCGACAGTGGGCAGGAAAGCATCTGGGATATTCACACGGCTTACCAGGTGGTCAGTGGCGGGGTGGCGACACGGGATTACAACTACCGTGATGCACTGACCCCTAAAGACAGCACGGAAAGCATCAGCGGCAAAGAAGGCATCACGACAGGGGAAACCTACCACTACGCGGAACCGTTCCTGACTGAGGGGGATACCGACAGTACCGAGACCGGCGCTTACTTTGCGCGTCTGCGGCATGAACGTCTCCTGAATGCGCAGTACACCGTCAGTGGAAGCTCTTCCAGCCCTCACCTGGCTCCCGGCCAGGTACTGGAAACCGATGCCAGCCTGCCGGATGTGGTGAAAGAGGGCATTGTTATCACCACGGTACGCGCCAGCGGCTCCCGCCAGGACAGTTTCCAGCTGACGTTTGAGGGTATCCCGTACAGCGAAACCGTCTGCTATCGACCGGTACTGCTTAAGCGGCCGGTGATTTCCGGCTCGCTGCCTGCAAGAGTTGAAAGCACTCAGAAAGGTGACACGTATGCCTGGCTGGATGAGCAGGGGCGCTACCGGGTAAAACTGGACTTCGACCGCAACAGCAGCGAGCAGGGCTATGCCTGTATGTGGCTGCGGATGGCAAAACCGTATGCGGGTGATACCTATGGCTGGCATGCACCTTTACTTGATGGGACCGAAGTGTCGGTGGTGTTTGACAGCGGCGACCCGGACAGGCCGTATATTTCACACGCGATGCACGACTCTGAACACCCTGACCACGTCACCAGCGACAACCACACACGCAATGTCTGGCGCACTCCGGCGAACAATAAGCTGCGGATGGAAGATAAGCGCGGCGAGGAGCATATCAAGCTCGGGACCGAATACGGCAAAACTCAGCTCAATATGGGCCATCTGGTCAACGGCCAGCGTGAACAACGCGGCACCGGTTTTGAGCTGCGAACGGACGAATTCGGCGCGGTTCGTGCCGCCAAAGGCATATACCTGACGGCAGACGGGCAGTCAAAAGCCCAGGGACCGGTGCTGGAAATGGCCCCTGCGGTTAACCAGATTAACCAGGCCAACAGTCAGATGCAGGCGCTGAACAGTGCCGCTGATGCGGCCGGGGCACTGGTATCCGATATCAGCACCCAGATTAGCCTTGTGACAGACAAACTCAAAGATCTCCAGTCTGCCGTGATACTGGCAACAGCTCCCCAGGGTGTGGCTTTTACCTCGGGTGAACATCTCCAGATGAGCAGCACAAAGAACACAATGATGAACGCCGGTCAGCACCTCGATATCGGTGCCATGAAAAACCTGTCAGTGACGGTTGAAAAGGCGCTGGGGCTGTTTGTGCATAAAGAAGGGGCAAAGCTGGTCGCCAACCAGGGCGATATCGAAATCCAGGCCCAGCACAACACCATGTCGTTGTTCTCGCAAAAGCAGCTCACGGTCACCAGTAGCGATGACGAAATCATTATCACTACCCCGAAAACACTGACGCTGAATGGCGGTGGCACCTACGTGAAGCTGAGTGCGAACGGGATAGAGCATGGTTCAACCGGGGATTTCATTATGAAAACAGCGAACTATCTGGTCCCGGGTGCCGGGGCCAACATGCCTGCTGAAGCCCCCAAATTTAATGTGACGGATATTACCCAGGTCAATCTGGTGACCAGCAAACCCTTTAACGACTGAGATGACGACATGTGCTCCTTAGTATCTAATATTCGAAACGCCATCATATTTATTTTCGTGTTTATGTTTTCACAGTTGGCTTTTGCAACTGGAAATACTGTTACTGAAAATACAGTCATTAATTTTTATAAAGCTTACCTGAGTGATGACTCTGCAAATGACAGCTCCATAGTCAGTAAATATGTTTATGATGAACTCATGAAAAGCATTAACGATTCATCCATGTGTAATTATGACTCTGACGATTCTGTTTCAGCCGCCGATTTAGATAAATTGTGCGCGAAAAAACAAGAATGCAAAGAATATAAAGGGAATTATCTTTGCGACTGGTACGGCGTCTGGGTGGAATCAGATGTCAATTACTTTACTAAATCACAAGATGTCTACCCTTCATGGAAATCCAGCATTAAAACCAGCACCGTTCGGCAAGATGCCCAGCAATCAGTGATTGATGTCGTTTTGGGGGAGGGGACGGAGACCTCGAACTCGCTCCAGGTTACGCTGAAAGAAGATGGCGATGACTGGAAAATCAGCAGCGTAACGGAGTAGGAAAGGTTGGTTCTATATGGATTAGTGTGCTGGTTTTTTTGCTGCAATGTTCAACCCACATGCCATTGACGAGGTGCTTATGTTGAAAAAAATAATTCTCCTTTGCTGTTTATTTTGTTTGCCATATATGGCCTTAGCCTCAAATGAGAAAAATTTATCGCCAGAGGAAGTTGTTAGCGAATTTTACCATGATTATTTAGTGGCGGCTGAAATGCCTGACATGGAGTCTGCTGATGATCTTACTATGAAGGCAATATATAAATATACTACTGAACACCTCAGGGCCCTGCGAGATAATGATGATTCAGGTGCAGATTATTTTGTGGACGCTCAGGATTTCTGTGAGGAATGGAAAAGTAACATATATACAAAGTCTATTTCTGAGAGCGACCATGATGCACAAGTAAATCTAAAATTAGGTTATGGTAAGGGGGCGTCGTTATACGCTATTAGTCTAATGAAAATCAAAGGTAAATGGTTAGTTGATTCTGTTAAACTCACATCCAGAAATAGCGTTTATTGCCCTCGGCAAGGAGAGGGTGAGGGTGAAGAGTAAAAACTGTGAATGTTCTAAGCACTAAAGCTCAAAAAATAATCACGACTGATGGATGCTGCACAGGACAACTAAGTCATCAATAAACCCTTTAATTACTGAGATGGTAATTTATTATGCATCATATAGCAAAAATTGCCCGATATGGCTTAGGTTTTTTTCTTTTGTTAATAAGTGCGCAAACTTATGCAATGCAGGGAAAATTAACGACGATTCAGGATGATTTGTGCGTGAAAATTAATGAAGACGAATACACCGGTGCAACAGAGCATAAATGTGAAGGTATTGCTGGGTATGAGTTATTGGTATTGTATGATGATAATAGAATGTCGTTGAATATAATTTCTCCAGAAAAAAAACAATATCCATTAGAGCTGTGGAGTATAGTTACAACTTCATTTTCATCATTGGAGAATGAAGTTGAGTGGCGGGTGCCGGATAAGAAACAACAGGGTCAAGCGATGGCAATGATTGTTAAGGTTACTAGTGCAGGAACAGATGCTGATATGATTCCAACGTCCTGGTGGGTAATTATAAAACTGGCATCGGATAATGTTTGTGTAACCAATATAATAGAGGCTAAAACCTCTGACATTATGTCAGTCAGGATGTTAGCTGATAATTCAAACTCTCTTGCTTGTATGAATTAGCATCTTATATTAATCACGATATTTACTGTTAAAGGAATTTAGGAATGAGTTCTCCAGCACCTTCTGTAAAAAAAGCATTGCAGGATGCAACAACTCAATGGCCAGGTAGGAGTAAGCTTTCTGATGGTGCTATGGGGGATGCTGCACATAAAAAAAGAAAGAGCGATCACAATGATGGTAATGCCTTTGATATTACACATGATCCAATTAATGGACCTGATTGTAATGAGTGGTCAAAGGTGGTTATAAATGATCCCCGTGTAAAGTATGTTATTTGGAACAAAGAAATTTACGTGGTTAAGGAAGGGGTATGGAAAGAGTATCGAGGTTCTAACCCACATAATAAGCACATGCATGTATCTATCCATGCATCATCAAGGGATGATATATCCCCATGGCCTTGGCTTACCCGAAATGCGGATAGCAGTAATACAGACAAATATGGGAAAAGTATTATTTGCTGGCCGATCCCTTCCAACAATCAGGGAAGTGAGTTTGCTAACCAGGAAGAGATCCTTTCTCATCTTGGAGGGGAGTCAACTGGCCTGTATATGATTGGTCGTAATGGCATGTGGCACGGCGGAATCCATATCACCAGTGCTACCACACCATGGTGTGGGCTAAGCGGCAAGGCTGCGTCCGAGAGGATAGATTTCCCTGTTCCCTTTAAAGGTGAGCAAGCCGTGCGGTGTATGGCTGACGGGGAAGTTGTCGCCTACCGAGTCTGCAAAGATTACATGCAGATTAAATGGGAAACTGGCCCACTGAGTATTTCCGGCTCGTTCGTACTGGTGAAGCACTATATTCAGCCTGGTGAGAAAGAAACCAGTGGATTGCATTTCTACACGCTGTACATGCACCTGGCTCCCTACTCGGCCTACACAGTCAATCCCGCAGAAACCAAATGGACCGTAAAAGATACACTTTCGGCTTACGATCCTGAATGGGTGATGACGGCCAGCACAAATAACAAAGGCACCAGCGAAAGCTATAAAAAAGGGACCATGCCCAAAGGTGCCATTGTTGAATGGGACAAATCGGACAGCAGCCTCCATACCGTTGCCTTTAACAAGCGGGAATATGGTCTTGTCACCTATGTTGGCCTCACTGAGGATGCCCAACAGAGAGGCAAAAAAACAACACTGAAGCCGGGCCAGCAATACTGGATGCTGGTGGATAAAAATAACATTTCGCCTGGTACTGACGGTTTAGCTCAGCCTTCGTGGTGGCAGCAGTTGTTACCGCCAGCTAAAGAAACTATGAAGTTTGATCAGGTAGTGTGTCCAGCGCCCTATGCTATCAGTGCCGGTGATCCTGTAGGGCATATGGGTTACTATCAGGCGGCGAAAGATGGCGGCTATGAGCCCCGTTATCAGGTTCATATCGAGTGCATGAGCATGGATGATAATCTGGAGACCTTCCTGACGAATCCTGAAAAGGTTGGCGAGAAAAATCCTCTCTATCTGAAGTATTCTCCCGGCCTTGCCTTGTTTACAAAGGATCTCGCAGCCGGAACCTTCATTAAGGGGAAAAAGACTGAACGGACGGGTATTTTGACGTTAAGTCAGGTGACAACAGAAGCTGACAAAACGACGAAACAGGAATACTGGCAGTTGCGACCAGAGAATGCCTATGCGTCAAAAGGAGCGGCTGAGCCTGAGCTTTTGTCCCAGTACGATCTGGCAAAACTGGGATTCCGAACGGAAATCGCAGAGCCGTCGAGTTTTGATTACCTGGATGGCAAAACCCAGCCGACTGGTTTTTTCCGCAGTGTTATAGACTCCCTGTACAGCGCGGCCAAGGATGATACCCGCGCCAGTCACGCACTGGTGAAACATAACTATCAACGACTTCTGGATAAAATCGACAGCGGAGCATTAGATTATTCAAGCTTGGAATACGCAAGTGCGTTCCATAACCTGGATTATCGCGATGTCACTCTGAAGACGATAGTCAAACATCCAAGTGACTGGTATTTCAAAAAAGACGATGCCATCTGGCAACCATTCCTGAATGCCCTTAAGAAAGAAGCACCTGAATGGAAGAAATACAGCGAAACGTTTCTCGACAAGATGGCCTGGATGCAGGATGTGACGACAGAAAAACTGGGGCCTTCTCTATGGCATATGCATCCCTTAGTATTTTTAGGTTCATTTATTCAGAGAGATAAAATTATATGGATGAAAAAATTCACAGAAAAATTCGGTAGTACAAAAGCAGAAGCATTTAGGTCCAAGCTTTTGGAAGTATCCGAAGAATTAAGCATTGACCCAAATTACATTATGGCTTGTATTGCATTGGAGACTGGAAAAACCTTCAGGACAGATATTAAAAATCCGGGCTCATCAGCAACAGGACTGATCCAGTTTATGAAAGATACAGCCATTGCCCTTGGTACTACAACTCGCCAACTCCGGGTAATGGATCACGTAGAGCAAATGGAATACGTTAAGAAATATTTCAAGATGCAGGCGAGCAATATAGGTGTTTCGACAGATCAATGGACTCTTGAAGATGTATATTACTCAATCTTCAGACCTAAGACGATTTTGCTCGAGCCAAACGATATAGTTTATCAAAGAAGTGATGGGGACTATTATAGTAAAAACCTCTATCACGATAGGAATAGTGACGGTAAAATCACAAAAAATGAAATAGCAGAGAACATTAGAATTAATTATAAGCAAGGAATTCCAGAGGCGGGTTAACATGAAAAAAAAATTAAAACGTTATTTAACTGTAATGTGTTTGTTGTTAGTGTCTACATCAGCTTATTGTGACCAAAGCACGGGTGAATTAGTTAACGCTAAAAAACTTAAGAGTTCGGGTTTTATGGATGGACAGACGGGCAGTGTAAATACTGATTTAAATGGCGATGGAAAACAGGACGTCATTGAATACACCTTTGCGAGTACAACACCGCCAGGCACATGCGACCAATCAGACTGCATGTCAAGCTTGGATAACTCTCCAATTCTAACATTCCAGATAAAAATGCATGATGGCAAGGCTATCGATGGTTCGTATATGTGTACATCCCTGGGTGTGACAAAAAATATTCACCATGGAATGAAAGATATATTGTGCGGTCCTAAGTATATACTTCGCTGGAATGGTGAAGATTATGATGCTGATTAACTAGTACTATTAGCACTTTCTATTCAGGAGGTGCTAACCTTCTACGTGGAAGACATTCTAAAATGAATTCATATAAAATAATTATAGCTTCACTCTTGATGCTGCCATTGTTTTCCCATGCAGTTCTGAAAGACTATTCGCGAATTGAATCTGATTGCCGGAAAGAAAAACCTGACATAAATAACTCCATCGTTATGGGATGTGCTGATTTAGCATCATCCGCTGCAAAAAAAGATATGAATATCACTTACCAGAAAATATTCAAAATCATTGAATCTCGGGATGTGCCGGATATTACTAAAAACTTTGAAATGGCACAAAAAAGCTGGCTGTTGTCGCGTGAGAACTGGTGTGATGTTCAGGGTTTTATGATTGGCTCACCGATGTACAGCGTATGCCGAATGGATATGAATATTGCCAGAGTGCATGAGCTTAATGAACTTCTTGAGCAAATACAGGATTAATTACACAAAGAGTTCATTTAATTTTGGCTTCTGTCTTCATGACAAATAATCAGGCAATTAAATCAGGTACAAAAAATGCTCCAGATTATCCGTAAAGGCGATAAAACCACGCACGGCGGTTCAGTAATGGTCGCTTCTGAAACAATGAAATTCGGCGGTATTGGTGTGGCCCGTAAAGGCGATATGGTTTCCTGCCCCATCCCGGGTCATGGACCCACCACGATTATTGAGGGTAATCCAAACTATCTCGATCATGGTATCCCGGTGGCGTTTCACGGGCATAAATGCGGTTGTGGTTGCACCCTGATCAGTTCCTTTGCACCGGCCGGGGTTGCCTGATTATGCCCGTTCTGTTGGATGCCATCCCCGAAAAGGCAACCAGGATAGTCCGGCCCAGTACGCGGCGATGGCTGCTGTTCCTCGCATTTGTCATGCTGGGAGGCATTGCCCTCACACTCTGGGGATGGACGACAGAGCGCACAGGTTTTGTTTTCTGGTTTACGGCTCTGGGTCTGCCGTTCTGCACCTGGGGCCTCATTTTTGGTTTGCGTCGGTTTGCCTATAAAGCCGAACAGGTGGGGGCTGAGTCCGGAAACGTTGAGCGTGAAACACTCATTGAACGTGAAATTCAGCGCGGTCAGCGTTGTGCCTGGATTCTTGGCACCCTTGTTCAGACGCCTTCCGGAAATAAAGTCGGTGACCTGTTGACCGCAATGACCCGCTCTGCACCGGCTGTCGACTTTTCGCAACCCAGGGGATGCACTAAACCAGTTCGTTATGCTGCACTGACAGCATTCCAGGCCAGTTTGTCTGAAGAGCTGAAATCTACCGTATCCAAACTGACCTCACGCATTGAAAGCATTGTAGAGCCTCTACCGGGTGGGCTTCCTTGCTGGCTGGTGCTCGATGGAGACAGCGATGTTTTACCGCTGATAGAAGATCAGATTAGGGCTGAACTATTACAGAAAACAGGCCGCGTTTTCCGCCTGATGTCGGGTAAAGGGCTGGCCGCACTGGATGCCTGGCTGGATAAGCGCTGGGATAACCCGGGCATTCTGGTTGCGATGACGCTGTCGCTACCTGCTAACCCCACTGAACGAGACGCTGATGCTATCGCGATGCTGGTCCTCAGCAACCGTAAAGCACTCTCTTACCTGGATGCACTGCGGCTTCATCGCCCGGAACGGGGCACAGAGAGCACGCTGACTAAAACGCTCACACGGGCCCTGTTATGGGCCAACGTGCAGCCTGAAAAGCTTCAGGGCAGCTGGTTTTCTGGCCCCGCACTGACACAGGGCAGTGGCTGGAATAATGCCTGCGAAGAAAACGCGGTCAAATTCAGCCTGTCAGAAGATAATTTCAGTATCGACCCGGTGCTGGGGTATACCGGCCATGCCGCACCGTGGCTTGCCATCGCGCTTGCCGACTCAGCCTTTGCGCAGCGTGGCGTACAGGTGATTGCCGCACAACCCTCCGCTGACAAAGATGACATCTGGGTCACCGTTATCACTAAAGAAGAAGTTCGCAAGGGAACGCCTAAGAATGTCTAAGGTCAAGGTCAAAACACTCATCGGCTCCGCCGTCACTGTCGTCTTTTTTCTGACAGCCATCGTTGCATTTCTGTTTTTCGCGTTCCCGGAGAAGGTGGCTTCATCCATCGGGTTCGGGCCGTATGATGGACAGCGAATTCTTTCAGTATGTGCTGTCATCGTCGCTACGCTGTTTCTCCTGGGATGGCTGGTTGAAAAGGCATTCGATTATGCGGGTAAATCTGGCTTATACCTTCACTGGGGGCAAAACAAGAATCAGGTTGTCCCCCCGGCTAAACAAGCGATTGCCGGTGAAGAAGACGACGATGAACCTGTTTTCAATGAAGAGCTTATAGCTGAACACCTTCAGTTGCGATACGGACGCCGCTGGCAGCGTAAGGTCCGTATCCTGCTGGTCATGGGCAATCAGGACGAGGTCCAGAAGGTGGCTCCGGGTCTGTGTCATGACCTCTGGCAGGAGGGCGACGGCAATGTGCTGATTTATTGCGGAGACGCACAGTCTCTTCCGGATGACGTTTTCCTGTCAAAATTAAAACGCCTGCGTTCCGGCAATCCCGTCGATGGCATCGTGCAGGTGATGAATACCGCCGCTTTGCCGACTGACGTTGAGCGTGACGCTTTTTTACGTTGCCGTCAGAAAGCCGATCACCTGCTGGGCTGGCAGGCTCCGGTCTGGCTATGGCTGACGGACAAAGAATCAGGCAATCAGGAAGGGCGAGAGTCCGTGGCAACCGGCGCGATATTCGGTCCGGGTGCCACGCCGCAGGACGCGGTTTCCACTCTGGATACGCTGGTTCCACGTTTGCGGCAGGTCGGGATGTCACAGCTTCTGAAGAACCCGCAACATGACTGGTTCCTGCAACTCTCTTCCCGTTTACAGAGCGATCTGAAAACCAGCATGAAGGTGTTACTGGACGGACTGATGCAGGGCTCCGCCGCGTATCGCCTGCGAGGTACCCTGTTCAGCCCGGAACTGGCTGTCGCCGGTACAGTGCCAAACACCCGAATCGACTCACCGACCTGGACTGCCGTCATTGATGACTGTGCCGCCGTGCGCTCCAGAAAGCTCTCCTTTGACTGGCTTAAGGGTCTGCGTTTATTACTTCTGAGCCTGATTGTCCTGTGGGGTGCCGGTACATTGCTGTCTCTTACCGTCAACCGTGCGCAGATTTACCAGGCACAGAGCACCGCGCGTCTTGCCGCCGATACAACACTGCCGCTGACTGAACGACTGCGTAACCAGCTCATGCTTCAGCAGGCTATTGCCCGTCTGCAAAATCGTGAAGCGACCGGTGCGCCGTGGTACACCCGCTTCGGTCTCAATCAGGACCATGACACGCTGGCGGCACTCTGGCCGTTATATGCCCGTAACAACGCGCTGTTAATGCGTGATGCCACCGCCGATCATCTGAAGCAGCAACTGAACGCTTTTGTGCAGCTCCCCCCGGCCAGTGATGCCCGTACACAGGGCACACAACGCGCCTACGATGTGTTGAAAAGTTATCTGATGATGTCCCGACCGGATAAAGCGGAAGCCGGGTGGCTGGCGAAAAATGTGCTGGCGGTCTGGCCGAAGCGCCAGGGCGTGGCTGACGGCACCTGGCAGGCGCTGGCTCCGAAACTGCTGGGCTTTTACGCCCAAAATCTCCCGGCGCACCCGGAGTGGAAAATTAAGCCTGACGCTGAACTTATCAGCACTGTGCGCCAGATTTTACTCAAGCAGATAGGTCAGCGTAACGCAGAATCAGGGCTGTATCAGGACATGCTCAAACGTATTGCCAGCAACTGGCCTGATTTAACGCTGGCTGATATGACCGGTGATACCGATGCCTCGACGGTGTTCAGTACCGACGAAGTGGTGCCGGGGATGTTCACCCGCCAGGCCTGGGAAGAGCAGGTTCAGGATGCAATTGACGAGGTGGTCAAAACCCGCCGCGATGAAATTGACTGGGTACTGACGGATAAAACCCACCAGCCGGGAAGTGATATTGCCCCGGAAGCGCTGAAAGCCCGACTGACCGAACGCTACTTTACCGATTTCGGGAATGCCTGGCTCAACATGGTCAACAGCATTCAGTGGCAGGAAGCAGGTTCCCTTTCAGAAGCCATTGCCCAGTTAAACCTCATTGGCGATGTTCGCCAGTCACCTCTGGTGGCGCTAATGAACACGCTCGCCTGGCAGGGCAAAACAGGGCAGCAAGGCGAGGCGCTGGCGGATTCGATTGTGGACTCCGCGAAGAAACTGATCGGCAAAAAGAAGAATGCAAAACAGTTTATTGAGCAGGCTCAGGGGCCAAAAGGCCCACTTGAGGGTGTCTTTGGTCCACTGATGGGACTGATGGAAGGAAAAGAGGGAACCGGCAATAACGGCAATCTGAGCTTCCAGTCATGGCTGGCCCGTGTCACTCAGGTTCGCCTGAAGCTTCAGCAGGTCACCAGTGCGCCCGACCCGCAGGCGATGTCCCAGATGCTGGCCCAGACCGTGTTTCAGGGTAAAGCCATCGATCTGACCGATACGCGTGATTACGGCAGTCTGGTGGCAGCAAGCCTGGGGCAGGAGTGGAGCGGTTTCGGTCAGTCGCTGTTTGTCCAGCCACTGGATCTGGCCTGGCGGCAGGTACTGGCACCGGCTGCGGGGAGCCTGAATACCCGCTGGCAGACCACGATTGTGGATCAATGGAACAAAGCGTTTGCTGGTCGCTATCCATTCAAAGCAACAGGAAGCGATGCCTCACTGCCGCTGCTGGCACAGTTCCTGCGAAGTGACTCCGGTCGTATTACCACATTCCTGAAAACCAACCTTGGTGGCATCCTCCACCAGGAGGGCAATCGCTGGGTGGTCGATGCCGCTGCAAGCCAGGGGATGGAAGTGAACCCTGATTTCCTCCGGGCGATTAACCAGCTGGCCGAACTGTCAGACATTGTATTTGCCCAGGGCGATGCGAGTGTTCACTTTGAACTGATGGCCCGTCCGTCACGGGATGTGGCCCGTATACAGCTCTCGCTCGATGAGCAAAAACTGGATTTCTTCAACCAGATGGAAAGCTGGCAAAGCTTTACCTGGCCGGGGAACACCTGGTACCCGGGCGTAAGCCTCAGCTGGCGGAGTGTGAACAGTGGTATGCAGCTCTATACCAACAACCAGGGCAACTGGGGGTTCATTCGATTACTGGAAAGGGCGCAGGTCATCCCCCTTGATGGAAGCCGCACTCAACTGGTGTGGATAAGTCAGGATGGCAACCCACTGAAGTTTGTCATGCGCAGCGAGCTTGGCGACGGTCCGCTGGCATTGCTGAAGCTTCAGGGGTTCAAGCTGCCGGTGTCCATTTTTAATGTTGACCCCGTCGCTGAGGGGTCAGAGTAGCGATGGGCGGGAATATTCATCCTGCACTGGCTTTTGCCCGACAGGTGGAGGGCTGGTCACCGGGCATATTCAGCAAGGTGGACAAGTGGCGGGAAACAGACCCACTTGCCCCCTGGCGGTTTATGCGATTTCGCGAGTGCAAAGCCTGGCTTGCGGACTGGCTGAAACACAACCCGACGCCTCAGGAGGGGTTTCTTTGCCCTGTGCTCATGCAGCGTTTCCCTCCGCACATCGTTTACATGACGCTGGCGGCATGGCGAACCGGCAAAACCTTGCTCCATTGCGATGAATCCCTTTTCCGAGTGCTCATTGAAACAAAACAGTCTGATTCGCTTTCCGGAGAATTACTCCGTCGTTTACCTTTCTGGGGTTTCTGGCTCGACTTTCCTGCTGACACGGTCTTTTCCGAGGGGCAGGGTGCTCTGATGGGCGCATTTTTCACCCTCGCGGATCACGACAACGGGACAGATGCTCTTCTTGCTCTGACGCTGGCACAACATCCGGAAAAATCACAAAACCTGCCGCTCGGCATGGAATATCTTCCGCTGACCGATCCTGTCTCCACGGGGATCGGCCAGCAGGTGGAAGGGGTCCGCAGTTTCTGGCAGGCCGTATTGCCGGTGCTGTTCTGGCTATGTTCAGAAAACAGTGAGTGGGGCACACAAGGTAAACCTGTTCGTCCCCCACCAAGGCGAGTAGGAAAACATCAGCGATTCATTCCACCAAAGAAACCGGTGCAAATCTACGCCGGGGTTCGTGCAGGGGCTGCACTCCGTCAGCCATCTCGACCGGAACGTGACAGTTCGCTTAAGGAGCCTGGCACTCAATCTCATCGCCGCCTGCGCCCCCACGTCAGAAAAGCCCACTGGCAAACCTACTGGAAGGGGAAACCTACACAGGGGGAAGAGAAAAGCATGTTACTGAAATGGAAAGCGCCACAGATAGTGAACGGCCAGAACGACGAACTTGACGCCGTCGTGAGATTTATCAAAGAGAATAACAAACGGGAAAAAGAATGAGTTCACCGGAAGCCCTGTTATCCGCATGCACGACCCATCAGCAAGATCAGCAAAACCTCATTGCCCGGGCATCCGATGCTCTCCCTCTCTGGGATAACTGGTTGTTGCCACTCAGTCCTGAGCAGGAAACCGGAGACGACCCGGCGTATGACGACAATTTCCAACTGATGCGCGAAGAGATCAATAAGCTCTCCGGCACAGACCCGGAGCAACTCTGTGCATTAGCGGAAAAGTGTCTTTGCGAAAGTGCCAAAGATATTCGTGTGGTGACCTGGTACATCCAGGCCCGACTGAGCCGCGACGGAGAGAAAGGGCTGGCGGAAGGTTTGCTGCTGATGGTGGCGATGTTGTCACGCTACGGCAAGCTTTGCCATCCTCAGCGCCCTGTTGCCCGGAAAGCGGCTCTTGAATGGCTCAGCAGCACAAAAGTGCTAGATACGCTCTCGCTCTGGCCGGAAGTAGATCGGGACGATGCCGCGCTCATTGCTGGGGCGATAAGTCTGTTGGCAAATGCCGTTGCTGACTGGCCTGAGAATGAAAGACCGTCTTTTGCCGGACTCTGCACGGCGCTTGAGAATCGTCTGGCGCGTTCCGGTGGAATGGACGCATTAATTCCCCAGAACAGCAGCGCCCCTGAACCCGGGTACGAATCTGCCCATTCTCAGTCCCCCCAGCTTACGACCGTCAAGTCCGGTCGCGATTTACTGGATCAGGCAAAGTTACTTTCCCGCTGGCTGGGTGAACAACCACAGGGCTGGCTGGCTTCGCACCGGCTGATGAAAACGGTGCGCTGGGATACGGTCGATCAGATCCCTCCGCTGGACAGCAGTGGACGTTCCCGACTGGTCCCGCCGAAACCGGAGTACCGGGCACAGTTGAAACGGTTGTACCTGCAAAAAAACTGGACTGAGCTGGTGGAGCAGGCCAGTCAGATGTACTGCGAAGGGGTCAACCATTTCTGGCTCGACCTTCAGTGGTATCTCTGGCAGGGGCTCAGCCATGCGGGTCAACCTTGGGAAAGCTGGTCTGATTCCGTGCTGCTGGATCTGCGCCTGTTCCTGAAGCGAATGCCGGGGCTGGAAGGACTGGCCTGGAATGATGGTACTCCGTTTGCTGATGAGGTGACCACAGGCTGGATAGCCGAAAAGGTGAATGAAGAAGTGCGGATGTTCGGTGATGAACCGGCAACGGTGGCAAATGGGCAGGGAGACGATGTGCTGTTACTTGAGTCCGAAGCGATGGAGAAAGGAGACAGTGAAGGCCCCGAGTCAGCAATGACCTGGCTTCAGTCCCGACCGGGGCTCGATTCCCCCCGACAGCGCTGGCTGGTACGTCTGCTGATGGCCCGTGTCGCTGAACAGTTCGGACGTAACGAAATGGCGCTGCATTTGCTGGGCGAACTGACCACCAGCGCCCCACAACTGACGCTGGGTGACTGGGAGCCGGGCCTGTTATTTGAGGTACAGGCACGACGCCTCAAACTCCTGCGCATGAAAGCCGGTCGCAGTGAAAGTGATAAAGCCCGGCTGATGCCTGAGATGGATACATTACTTGCGGGTCTGATTGCTATCGATCCTGCCCGTGCCATGGTGCTCTGTGGCTAACTTTTTGTCTTACCCGTCATACCTGAAGTTGCCTCTGTGTTGGCTGCTTTCGCTTACCCGAATCACTTACTTCAGTAAGCTCATCGGGATGCACTCTCTTGCCGCCTTGATGCAACTCCAGTTATTTAGGGTATATAACTTTCAGGATACCCGTGCATGGATGACTTAACCCTGCGCTATTTTGAGGCCGAAATGCGCTACCTGCGTGAGGCCGGTAAAGAATTTGCCCGGGCGCACCCGGACCGGGCGGCAATGCTCAATCTGGATAAACCCGGCGCACGTGATCCTTACGTAGAACGCCTGTTTGAAGGCTTTGCCTTCCTGATGGGGCGTCTGCGTGAAAAGCTCGATGACGACCTGCCGGAGCTGACCGAAGGGCTGGTGAGTCTGTTATGGCCGCACTACATGCGGACCATTCCATCCCTGGCTATCGTTGAGTTTTCACCGGACTGGCAAAGTCTGCGCCAGGCGGAAACGCTGGCGGAGGGATTCTCCGTTCTGTCCCGCCCGGTGGGGCCACACAAAACCGCCTGCCAGTACCGGACCACGCGGGATGTGCCTTTACAACCCCTGCACATTGCAGATGTACGCCTTCATACCGAAACCGATGGACGCTCTGCTATTCGTCTGCGCTTTGAATGCCCGGAGAAGGTGGACTGGAGTAAAGGCGGGATCGACAAAGTTGCCATTTTTCTCAATGCCGAAAGCCCGATCAGCTCCGCCCTGCATCTGGCGATGACCCGTCGTGTTCATGCCATGTACGCCCGTCACGCCGGAACCCGCACCGAACGTCATAAGTTTGAGGGCTGGTGCAAGCCGATGGGCTTTGATGATAATGACGGCCTGTGGAAGAAAGCGGATTCCGCCTTCAGTGGTTATCAGCTGCTGCTGGAATACTTCAGCTTCCGTCCAAAGTTTATGTTTGTTGAGCTGCGGGGTCTTGAAACCATCGGGCTGAATGCGCTCAGCACCTGGTTTGAAATCGACATTGTCCTCAGCGAAGCCTGGTCATCCGATCTGCCGTTTGAGACCGAGAACTTCCGCCTGCACTGTGCGCCGGTTATCAATCTCTTCACACTCGAAGCCGACCCGCTGACGCTTAACCCACTGGATAATGAATACCTGCTGCGGCCGCTGCGTCTTCAGGACGGTCACACTGAGATTTACAGCGTTGATAACATCCACGGTGCGGTGAAACTTGGCAAACACCAGTATGTGCCGTTCACCAGCTTCCGGCACCGGGGCGGCATGATGCGACACGATGCGCCAGAACGCTATTTCCATACCCGGGTGAAACGCGGTGCATCGGGCCTTTATGACACCTGGCTTATTCTCGGTGGCCGCTCGTTTGAACTGGATCAGCTGTCTGAGAAGCCCGAATCCCTTTCGATGCGGATCACCGGCACCAACGGTCAGCTCCCGCGTAAGGCACTGGAAAGCACCCTGTTAGACAGGGTCGTCAAAGCAGGCAAAGTCCCGGTCCGGGTGCTGAATGTTTCTGCCCCGACGATGCCATTGTATCCCCCGGCGAATGACCGCTTCCACTGGCGGGTGATGAGTCATTTGGGGTCAAACTTCCTCAGCATGATGGATAACCCTGAAGTGCTGCGGGGGACGCTGGCGTTGTATGACTGGACCGACGATGAGATGAACCGCCGTCGCCTGGAAGCTATTGTCGCGGTGAAGCACACCCTGATCCGGCGCTTTGAAAAGGGCTTTATGCTGCGGGGCGTGGATATCGAAGTCACGCTGAACATGGATAATTTTGCTGGTGAGGGGGATGTGAATCTCTTTGGCGAAATGCTGCATCGCTTCTTCGCGCTTTATGCAGATATTCACCTCTTTAACCAGCTCACGCTGGTGCTGCAACCGACAGGGAAACGACTGCGATGGAAAGAATTCCACAGCCAGCACGTACCGGGCTGACACTTGCCCTCAACAAAGATATCTGGCGAGCTAACTTTTATCGTTTCTGCCAGTTGCTGGAGCAGGAAAATCCGGATTCACCGAAGCTCGGGGCCACCAGCCACCTGGCAAATGATCCGGTGCGTTTTCGCCCCTGGCCGGGGATGGGATTCCCGGTCAGCACGCTGAAGGCGGTTGAGACGGATGAAGATCATCCCGAACGTCCGCCGACCGTGCGCACGACTTTTCTGGGAATGTACGGTGTGGATTCTCCGTTACCCAGTGCTTATCTCGATGATATCGCGCAGCGCCGGGAAGGGCATGAAGCGGTCACCTCGTTTCTGGATATCTTCAGCCACCGTATCACCACCCAGTATTACCGGATCTGGCGCAAGTACGCGTACCCGGCCACGTTTGAAGCCGGGGGCCGTGACGCCACTTCCCAGTGTCTGCTGGGTCTGGTGGGCCTCGGCATTCCGGGTACGGCTGAACATGTGGCAACCCCCGTATCCCGATTCCTGGCGCTACTGGGCACCATGCGCTTACCGACCCGCAATGCCGAAGGTATCCGGGCACTGGTCAGCCTGCTGGCCCCGCATACCCGGGCGACCATCACTGAACCCGATCCGGTCAAAGTGCATATCGATAACCGCAGCGGGTTAGGGGCTGGAAACCGTGTTCAACTTTCACAGCGAGCGACACTGGGCAAAACCGCCAAAGAAGCATGCAGCCGGGTGCTGGTGACACTGGTTACTGACGACCCGGAGGAAGCCGAAGGCTGGTTACCAGGCGGTCATATCCATACTGATTTGCTGGCACTGATGCGCGTGTATCTCGGCTACCGCAGTGATGCGCGGTTACGCCTGACTGTACCGGTGCGCTTGTTACCTGAGCCACGACTGGGGAAAGGCCGACGTATTCAGCTGGGGCGTACCGGTCTGCTCGGACTGAAAGACGGTAAACTCAGCGATAACCGTGAAACCCTGACCGTCAGTCTGGGTTGCTATGCAGGGCTGCAATGCCAGATGCTGGCACCGGCAGAAGACGGCCACTACCGCTTCGATTAAGCACGTCATCCCGCTTCCCCTCTTTTCAATTAAGGAACTTTTGAATGGCAACAGTTACCCGCTTGTGGGCGCTGACGCTTGTCGCCTGCTGCCTGCTTTCAGGCTGCGGCCTGACCCAGATCGTCACGGATGGCACAGTCAGTCTGACGAAATCCATCTTTTATAAAAAAATCAAAACACTGCATCTGGATTTTACGCCCCGTACTGCAATCAATACTGATGGGGCCCAGACGCCACTGGCGACAATGGTGCGTGTGTACCAGCTCAAAGACCGTAAAGGTGTGGATGCCGCAGATTATCAGGCGTTGCTGCGTAACGCCGACACGGTACTCAAAGAGGATGTGCTGGCCTCAAAAGAGCTGCTGGTGATGCCGAAAGGCAGCGTGTCGCTCAATATGCCGATGGATGAAAATGCGCAGTTCGTGGCGGTGGTGGCCCTGTTCAACCGACCGGATATGAAAGACAACCGCTGGCGGCTGGTACTGACCCGTGATGACCTCGACCCGGACAAACCGCGTACCATAGAGCTGGGTGATGGCTGGCTGAGCCTCGTGCCGGTAAAGGAGTAATGTGATGGATAACTGGTTAGCCCTTTTTGACGGGCAGACACGCTATTGTCTGGATATTAACGACAGCACCGTGAAACCCGATGTGCTGAATTTCACCGGGCGGGAAGCGTTAAGCGAGCCGTTTGCCTGGGAGATTGAATTCACCACACCGCAGGGCAACATTGCCCCGGAACAGGTGCTGATGAAATATGCCTCCCTGCGGATGCGCAGTGGCAAAAACGTTCATGGCATCATTACCCGTCTGGAATGGTTGTCCACCACCAGAGACCAGTCGCATTACAAAGTGACGTTAAGCTCCCGCCTGGCGTTGCTCTCCTTCACCCGCCAGTGTGCCGTGTTTCAGAACCAGTCCGTGCCGGAAGTGGTTGAACAGGTCCTGCGCCAGCACGGGCTGGAAGGGCCGGATTTTGAGTTTCGCCTGGAGCGGACCTATCCGGCGCGTGAACTTATCACCCAGTGGCGGGAAACCGACCTGGAATTTGTGCAGCGCATTCTGTCGGAAGTGGGGATTTACTGGCGCACGGAGATGGACAGCACCCGGGAAATGGATGTCTACCTCTTTGCCGACAGCCAGCTCAACTACCAGTTTGATGTGCGCCTGCCGTACAGCGAGCCGTCCGGTCTTTACGATGGTGCGGCGGAGTCAGTGTGGGATGTGCGCACTAAAAACCAGGTGGTGACCGGCACGGTTGCCACGCGTGATTACAACTACCGGACCGCCAGTACCCCACTGGATACGGCAGTGAGTGTGCGGCAGAACGCCAGCATGACAGGCGAACATTACCGCTACGCCGCCCCTTACCGCGAAGCCGGGGATGACACCGACCCGGAGCCGGAAACGGAGAGCGGGGCGTTTTATGCTCGCATTCATCACGAGCGCGAACTGAATAAATCAGCCCGTGTCAGTCTGGACAGTAATGCCTCGGGTCTGACTCCGGGCCAGGTGCTGGAGCCGCAGGGCGCGGTTATCAGCGCCCTGAAAGAGGGCGTGATTATTACCCTTATCACTTACCGTGCAGCCCGTGATACCCGCCTGCATGTGTCGGTCGAAGGGATGCCGTACAGCGAGCGCTACAGCTTCCGCCCGGTTGAAATTCCGCGCCCGGAAATCCACGGCACCCTGCCTGCGCGAATTGAAAGCCGTGAGAAGAACGATATCTATGCCCACCTGGATGAACCGGGCCGCTACCGCGTGAAGCTGGACTTTGACCGGGAAGGGACGGAACAAGGGTACGGCTATCTGTGGTTGCGGATGGCGAAACCGTATTCGGGTGACACTCTCGGCTGGCATACACCGCTTATCGACGGGACAGAAGTGGCGATTGCGTACAGCAATGGCGATATCGACCTGCCGTATATTTCCCATGCGATGCACGACTCTGAACACCCGGACCCTGTTAACCGGGACAATCACACCCGCAACGTCCTCAGAACGCCTGCCAACAACAAACTGCGGATGGAGGACCAGCGCGGCGAGGAGCATATCAAGCTCGCGACGGAATACGGCAAAACCCAGCTGAACACCGGGCATCTGGTGGATGCGCAGGGCAAGCCCCGTGGCACCGGCACGGAGTTACGCACCGACGAACGGGGCACAATCCGCGCCGGTAAAGGGCTGTTTGTCAGTGCGGACGGGCAAAGCAAAGCCCAGGGCGAGGTGCTGGATATGGATGCCGCCCTGAAGGAAATCGACCAGCTGAACCAGCAACTGCAACAGCTTGAAATGGCCGCAGAGCAGGCCCAGGCGCTGAAGGCGGATATCGACAGCCAGATACAGATGTTTGAGCAGCGGCTGAAGCCGCTCAACGAAGCGATACTGTTCTCGGCACCTGAAGGGATAGCGTTCACCAGCGGCGAACACCTGCAACTGACGGCCACAAAAAACCTCGCCATCAATGCCGGGGGCGATATCAGTGCCGGAGTGATGGGCAATATGACCGCCCTTGCAGGGGAGAAACTGGGGCTGTTTGCCCGCACCGGGCAGCTAAGCCTGAAAGCAGGGGAAGGCCCGATAGACATGCAGGCACAGAACGCCAGCATGCGGCTGTTTGCAGAAAAGAAACTGACGTTTACCTCAGAAAGTGACATCTCATTTGCCGGGAAGAAGCGCATCACGCTGATTGGCGGCGGCAGTTATCTGAAGCTGGAGGCGGGGAAGGTGGAGTACGGCACGACAGCGTCGTATATCCGCAAGGTGAAAAGGACGATGTTTGCTGCACCTAATGCGCTACCGCTGAATACAGTCAGCCTGCCGCCTCCGGCAACAATGCGTGAATTTAATCCTGAAACGCTGACGCCATGGGTGACGCCGGTTTATGCCAAATCATGCCTGAAAGAGAAAGGGTGTACTGACGCCGGGACAAACGAAGAGCCTGTCGATAACTTTGGTGAAATGACGATTTTTGCCCAGCCAGTTGAGGACGACTGCTGCGGTTATGGTCATCAACATGAGCATGATGATGAAGTCGTTCAACATGCACAGTCTGCCAAACGGCGAAAACCCGGAAGTGAGAGTTCAGTAGCACCGGCTGAAGCTTCAGCCGCACCGCTTGCTTTAGGAGGGGGAGCGCTGGCTGCCAGAACAACTGCTGGCGTTATGACTCAGGTATGGGGGGAATGGTCTCTTACTGGCGTGTTGGGTGCCGCCCGTGGAATTCCATACGTGGGAGCGATGATGTCCGCGCTATATATCCCTTCAGCGGGGGCAGGAAGCGACAAAGTTCCTGGTCGGGACGAATACTGGTACGAAGAAGAGTTGCGACAAAAAGCGCTAACGGGTGCCAAAGCCACAACCCGGGTACGCTTTTTCTGGCATGCCGATGACCAGGGCAATATGCGTGTTTACGGTGTCCACACAGGTGAAGGTACGCCGTATGAAGGTGTGCGAACGGCCGACATGAAGTGGGTGGAAGCCAACAACCGTTATGAGTTCACACCCGCTCATGGTGTGGATGGCCCACTGATCACCTGGACGCCAGAAAATCCGGAAGGAAGCGACCTTCCATCGCATACTGGCAGCGACATCAAACCAATAGACCAGGCGACAATACTGGTCACACCGATCCCGGATGGTAAAGACGAATACACGACCCCGCCATTCCCGGTGCCGGAAGAACGTGATCTTAACGATTATATTCTGGTATTCCCTGCGGACTCCGGAATTAAGCCGATTTATGTATATCTCAAAACCGCGAGGGATGAGCCAGGTGTTGCAACAGGGAAGGGTGAGACACTATCAGGTTCTGAAAAATGGCTTGAGGCCGCTAGCTCTGGTCTGGGGGCACCAGTACCAGCGCAGGTTGCTGATAAACTCAGAGGAAAATCCTTCCGTAACTTTAACCATTTTAGAGAGGAATTTTGGCTTGCCGTGGCTGAGTGCCCAGAGCTTATGAAAGATTTTAAACCTTCTAACCAAACCCTGATAAGAATGGGGTTAGCACCGTATCCTATTCCTTCAGAACAGGTGGGTGGTAGAATGACTTTTGAACTTCATCACTTAGAAGAAATCCAGCATGGCGGAGAAGTGTTTAATATGGATAACATAAACGTTACTACTCCTCGCTTACATATAGGAATACATAAAAATGCTAATAGATAATGAAAAAACAATAAGCGATTATACTGAGTCAGAGTTTATCGAGCTGCTATCTAATTTTTTTGATAATAAACACGGGTTAAATGCAAAAGATTTTAGAAAGTTTATTGATGACCTACAACTACATGTAGTAAAAACAACCCAGCACCCACTCGGTAATGGCCTGATTTTTAACACTCCAGATGAAATTGAATGCTCACCAATGGGGATATTTGAAGAAATAAAAAAATGGAGAGCATCTAAGGGCTTAGAATTATTCAAGGACTCTAAATAAGCAATCGAGTAAAAGAAACTAGAATGTTCATAAACTGCTTAAATCGCATACTGGCAGCGACATCAAGCCAATAGACCAGGCGACAATGCTGGTCACACCGATCCCGGATGGTAAAGACGAATACACGCCCCCTCCATTCCCGGTGCTGGAAGAACGTAATCTTAACGATTACATTCTGGTGTTCCCTGCGGAATCAGGTATTAAGCCGATTTATGTGTACTTGAAAGATGACCCAAGGACTCAAGCGGGAACTGCCACTGGCAATGGCGCTCAAATTGAAAATGGGAAATATTGGCTGGACTTATCAGTTACCAACAGTGGAGAAGGAGCAAAAATCCCGGCTCACATTGCAGACAAATTGAGGGGAAGAAAATATAGTAGATTCGATGACTTAAGGGGGGATATTTGGAATGAAATCAGCAAAGACCCAGAACTGTCTTCCCAATTTTCACCCGTAAATCAAGATATCATTTCGGAAAGCGGCTCCCCAATTTCTCCGAAAATTGGTTGGTATATAGGACCAAAAGAAATTGTAAAAAAATTCCAAATACACCATGTTAAACCAATAAAAGATGGTGGTGCAGTTTATGATGTGGACAACTTGCGAGTTGTGACGCCGAAACTTCACGATGAAATTCATTATAGAAGGTAATTATATGGAACTTAAAGATTCATTTTCTGAATATACTGAACAAGAGTTTTTACTGTTTTTGAAAGAATTTTTTAAGAGCTCACGACAGGAGAACTTGAAAGGTGAAGCTCTTAGTGATTATTTAACAACCCTATCTAATCACTTTGACAAAGTCACAGAACATCCGGAAAAAAGTGATTTGATTTTTTATCCTGCGGATAATTCGCAATGTACTCCTGAAGGTTTGCTCCAGACAGTATTGAATTGGAGGAAATCTCAAGGATTGCCTCTTTTCAAAGACTCGCACCCGAGGTATTGAGATAAATATGCCATTACCAATAAAACTGATACCACTAGACATTCCAGATTCAGAAATAGAGGTAATGACGGATATAGCTAATAAGCTAACTAGTTTGATCGACTCCGGTTACGATGAAAATTCTGATGAAGTGGATGTATTAATAGGACAGTGGAACCTTGTTTCTGTTAAGCATTTTGAATTTAGTGATTTTCGCGATTATCATTCATGGATTGGTACTGAGGAATTTGTTAAGACTGCTTTTTATAAAGCACAATATTGTGATGACTTATCATACGATGAAGCAAAGGCAATCATTGAGTTTGTATATAATGCGGAAGGGGATGAAGCCCAGCATGATTATGCACTTGATTCTTTAGAACTTAACTTTCCAAATTCAAATGCATCAGATCTTATTTACCACCCAGACCATTGGTTTGATGATGATTCAATGTTTGATGTGGATTTGACGAGTGATGAAATGTTAGGTTATTTAATGAAAAAATCAAATCGCGTTTTAACAGGCGCACCTGAAATCAAATTGTCATATCCTTTATCAGTAAAATGAACAGTTAGGAATAAAATTTACTATGGACAGGAAATCACCCTCGCTATACGAAATTCTCACTGGAAATTTCACAGGTGACCTTCCCCTTGAACTGGCAAATGAAGAGGGCCAGGTTATTTTATCCGTACTGGATAATATCCAACGGATACTGAACTCACGTGCGGGTGCCATCTCTCATTTACCAGATTTCGGTTTACCGGATATGACTAAAATCCTGCAAGGCATGCCTGGAACCGCCCATGAACTGATAGATACACTTTCCGGCGTTTTACTGAAGTATGAGCCTCGTTTGCAGACGCTCAATGTCACACTGCTTGAACAGGAAGTACCTGGAGAGTTGCGTTACGCCATCGATGCCGAACTGAAAGGAATTGGCCTTGTGCGGTACGGCACTGAATTCATGCCTGAAGGTAAGGTGATGC
The DNA here is from genome assembly GCF_021283185.1 of Buttiauxella cochleicola. Taxonomy (NCBI): domain Bacteria; kingdom Pseudomonadati; phylum Pseudomonadota; class Gammaproteobacteria; order Enterobacterales; family Enterobacteriaceae; genus Buttiauxella; species Buttiauxella cochleicola. The sequence goes on along the minus strand of NZ_JAJSOS010000011.1, from coordinate 141,391 downwards.
TCAGGCATCTGAAACAACAGCAGTATCTGGAAAAACACCAGTTTATTTAACTCCCCCACACCCTCATTCGATACGGACTTCACAATGTTCCATTCAGCCGAACGCCACCTTAAAACCGGAAGCGATCCCCGCACACTGCCAGATTTCTCAGCATTACGTGATGAACTCGCAAAACTATCCCATCCCGCTCGTCCTGACGTGAACTGGCAGTATGTTGAAAAACTGGCATTAAATCTGTTCGATACCAATGGTGTCGAACTCCAGACGGCGGCATGGTTTACCCTGGCAAGAACAAACCTGGCAGGTATACAGGGTTTCAATGAAGGCATGGCGATTCTTGATGCCCTGATACGTTATCAGTGGTCAGCGATGTGGCCTGCATCGGCACATGCCCGTATTGAAATACTCAGCAGCCTGAGTAAACGTCTCCAGCAGATATTCCGGACACTGTCATTTCACAGAGTCGATTTACCAGCCCTGTACCAGAGCGAAAAATTACTGAGCTCAACAGGTGAAGCCTTACAACGTCTGGAGCTTCACAACGCAGCCGGGACGGACGTGCTACGGCAAATATTGAAAAATGCCGTAGTCAGGCTCGAAAATAGCGATACATCCTCAGACCAGTTAGAAAGCCATCGTACTGACGTCACGCTGCCAGTACGGGCAGAGGACCTTGTGCCAGAAGTGAACAACAGTCCACGTTGGGTATATGTCGTAGATACTCAGCCAACGGTTGATGTCGAAGTCAGACAGAAACCAGCACCCCGAATCGCACCCGGTCTGGCGTTTCTTTGTGGGTTGCTGACGGCTGGGGTATTGAGCCTCGTCGCGTTTAAATTCATACCGACATTGTTTAGCCATCCCGATGAAGAGGCGGTGATGTCATCTCTCAAAGCTTTACCAACCAGTTTGCCACTTCCGGTTGCTGATCAACTACGGCATGATTCACCTGCATGGTTAGCAAACAGTGACAGCTATGCGAAGACAATAAAAACCCGGCTGGATGAACTCATCACCATACCTCCTTACTGGCCGTTACAATATGGCTCTCAACTGGTCGAGCAAACTCGTCATCTTTACCCCGATACCGAACTGTCAAAAATGGTTTCAAAAGACTGGCAGTCGAAGTTAGCGGCGAATTCTTTGCCTGCTTCCAGTATTAGTGGGTGGAATCAGGGAGTGACTGAGCTTCAGAAACTCCAGGACAGACTGAACCAACTGGACGAAAAGAAGGGCAAGTACATGACAGTGAGTGAGCTAAAAACGGCGGTGTTCTCTATATCAAAGTCATTCAATGACAGCATTCCGGCCGAAGAGCTGATAAGGCAATTGCAAACATCCCCTGTAAACCAGCCAGTGTCCAGAGACTTACAAAACCGGGCAGATTTACAGCTCAGGCAGTTGAACAATTCCTACATGCTTGTCACAACCAGGAACAGGGAATAGGGGAAGTCATACCATTAAGGCATGGTATTGCGATTTCGATTGTGCATTGGGATACTAAAGCTTCTGATTAAGCAAAGAGATAGACGATTTGACACCACAATATCAAACGCAGATCACCGAGGAACAGGTTCATTTGTCCTGGTGCCTTCTGGTCCATATATAGCCATGGAAGATAAACGGTCAGGCTCCAGTAGTGAGCCAGCAGTACACATAACTAATAAGTAAAGTAACCACCCATGACGATTCATGTGAAAAATGATAAAAAAAAGACATCTGACCACTTTGATGGCTAGATGTCTGTTATGTTCATTACCCACTTTTACCTAGCGAACGATGTGAAACCATTTTGTTATCAGCTAGATCGTCAATGTAATCCGCATACCACTGCATCATCTCTTGTCTTCCTTCCAGATACTGCGCATGGTTGTATGTACCCCGAATGCTGTTTTTATCCACATGTGCAAGCTGCATCTCGATCCATGCGGTGTTATAGCCTTGTTCATGCAGGATAGTACTCATCGTGTGGCGGAAACCGTGGCCAGTTGCTCGGCCATCATAACCTATACGCTTGATTACCATGTTAATACTGGCTTCGCTCATCGGTTTGTTTACGTCATTCCGCCCTGAGAAAATCAGTTTGTAGTTACCTGTTAGCTGTTCAAGGCGGCGAAGGGCATGTATAGCTTGAGTAGATAGCGGAACCAGATGGGGCCGTCTCATCTTCATTCTGGATTTTGGTATTTCCCAAACGTTGTTATCAAAATCAATTTCATTCCATTCAGCCATGCGTAACTCCACTGTTCTCAAACCTGTTAGCATGAGTAAACGGGTTGCTAGCTGAGTTATTACGCTCCCGGTGTACAAACCCAGTTTGCTAAGAAATTCTGGAAGTTCAGTTACGGATAGAAAAGGGTAGTGTTGTTTTTGATGCCCTTGCAATGCGCTGGCAAGATCTGGCGCTGGGTTGTGCTCTGCTCGGCCCGTCACAATTGCGTACCGAAAAACTTCACCGCATCGTTGCCGCACTTTGCTGGCTAACTCTGGCGCGCCACGTTTTTCAATGCGTTGTAGCACCGACAGAAGTTCAAGAGGTTTGATCCCATCGATTGGACGAGAACCAATATAAGGAAAGACATTATTTTTAAATGCCCTGATCACGTAACTTGTATAGTTTTCGGACCAGTTAGGCATTTTAGCGGTATACCATTCAGTCGCGATAGCTTCAAAGGTATTCTCGATAGAATTCTTCTTAGCAAGTTGTTCTGCTTTTTTAACTTCACCAGGATCATTATTCGCAGCCAAAATTTTTCTGGCTTCTTCCCTTCTAGCACGAGCATTAGCAAGAGAAACATCTGGGTAGGTCCCGAAGGATAATTTTTTCTCTTTACCAGCAAATCTATATTTCATGCGCCAGTATTTAGAGCCGTTAACATTGACCTGAAGATAGAGCCCGCCGCCATCAGCGAGTTTATAGATCTTTTCTTTGGGCTTTGCTGTGTCTATCTGACGTGCATTGAGCGGCATTTGGGGGCCTCACTTTTTATTGAACACGGTAAGCCCCCATATAGGCCCCCAGTAAGTGATTTATTCTGGTGGAGTTGAGCTGACATTGGTTGATGTCAATATGCCGAAATGGTGGGTTATTACTGATTGTAGGGGGTTTTTGTTGAGTTCGGAAGACGTCAGAAGAAGTGTATATGGTGTCCCCTGCAGGAATCGAACCTGCAACTAGCCCTTAGGAGGGGCTTGTTATATCCATTTAACTAAGAGGACCTAATGCCCGTCATACTTCAAATTATGGGGGTGTTGGCTGCGTTCACAAATTCCAGTCACTTACTCAAGTAAGCTCCTGGAGATTTGTTCTTTTGCCACCTACCCACAATTCGAACTATTTAGGGCATTGCGCGGCGTAGTATACCCGCTTTTAGGTCTGAGTTAAGGGGCAGGGCTGTTGATCGCCTGAAACGTAACCATTTTTATGTGCGTCGCGCCTGCTTTTTGTCTTCGCCACCTTCTTTACCGTCTTCCACTTCCTGTTTGCGCTTCGCTTTAGCCTTCGTCTCTGCTTTTTTCTTGTTGCTCATATCGTTACGGATTTGCGCATGGCTAATCAGTGCGAAGATAAACGTGCCGCCGCAGATGTTGCCTGCGAGCGTTGGCAAGGCGAACGGCCAGAAGAATTCACTCCAGTGGATGGTACCGTTAAATACCAGGTAGAGAATTTCCACGGAGCCGACCACGATGTGGGTTAAATCCCCAAGCGCGACCAGCCAGGTCATGATGATGATGACAAATATTTTTGCCGAACCTGCTGACGGGAACATCCACACCATGGTGGCGATTATCCAGCCGGAAATGATGGCGTTGGCAAACATTTCGCCCGGCGTGTTGTGCATCACGTCCATTCCGATAGAAACGAATGCGTCGCGGGTTTGCTCGTCAAATATCGGCATATATTCAAACGCATATGCCGCAAGGCCGGTGCCGATAATATTGCCGAGTAAAACCATGCCCCATAAGCGCATCAACAGCAGGAAGTTGCTGCCGCTAGGTTTTTGCATCACGGGCAGGACAGCGGTGACGGTGTTTTCAGTAAACAGTTGTTGGCGTGCCATGATCACGATGATAAAGCCAAAGGTGTAGCCGAGGTTTTCGAGTAAAAAACTACCCGGTACACCTTCCAGATTGACGTGAAATATTCCCTTTGCCAGCAGCGATGCGCCCATCGATAACCCGGCGGCAACGGCTGACCAAAACAACGCCATTGCGTCGCGTTCCAGTTCTTTTTCACCGTCCTGGCGAATGTGCTCGTGAATCGCCATCGCCCGCGATGGCAGTTGTTCCTCGTCTACTTCAATTTTTTCCCCGTGATCTTTTTCGTCACTTTCGACCTCAATTTCATCGGTGGATTTGTTGATTTTTTCTTCTTTAATTTCACCCATTTTTAAGGTCACTCACTCATTATTGTCTTCTCTAAGCGTAGCGGCTTTTGGCGTTGTTCCCCGCCTTGCGGGCTAAATTGAGATAATTTTGATCTCGGGTGTGCGGATTACCTCTTTTGGAGTACCGCAGCGGCGCGAGCCCAACTGGAGCAAAGCCTCTGATGTGTTATGATTTTGCATCCCAAGACAAGGAGTGTTCCTCACATGCTTGATGCCATTAACCTGACCTGCGTACGTGACGACCGCGTGTTATTTAGCGAGTTGTCTTTCACCGTATGCCCAGGTGAAATGGTGCAAATCGCTGGCAAAAATGGCGCGGGGAAAACGTCACTGTTGCGGATTCTGGCGGGGCTTGCGCAGGCGGAAGAAGGTGAAGTGAAGTGGCAAGGTGAAGGCTTATCCCGCGCACGTTACCAGTATCATCAGGATTTGTTGTGGCTCGGGCATCAGCCTGGCATCAAAACCGTTCTTACCGCATTTGAAAATTTGAGCTTTTTTCACGCTCAAAGCGCGGAAACCCTACGTTGGCAAGCGCTCACTGAAGTGGGTTTGTTGGGTTTTGAAGATGTGCCTGTTAATCAACTTTCTGCAGGACAACAACGCCGGGTGGCACTGGCCCGATTATGGCTAAGCTCGCAAAAAATCTGGATTCTTGATGAGCCTTTTACCGCCATTGATGTTACGGGTGTGGAAAAACTTACCCGGCAGTTGAAGCTGCATACCGAACAAGGCGGCATGGTGATTCTCACCACGCATCAGCCACTGGTAGTCAGCAATGTGCGCCAAATCCATTTGCAGGAGAAACTGGCATGATGCGCCGAATTTTTCTGCATGAACTGCGCGTGGTGTTCCGTAAAGGTGCGGAAATAGCCAACCCACTGTGGTTCTTTCTTATTGTTATTACACTGTTTCCGCTAGGAATTGGCCCTGAGCCGCAACTTCTGGCACGTATTGCGCCGGGCGTGATTTGGGTTGCGGCGCTATTGGCATCACTACTGGCGATGGACAGATTGTTTCGCGATGATTTTCAGGATGGCTCTCTTGAACAACTGATGTTGCTGCCAATCCCTTTGCCGATGGTGGTGTTAGCGAAAGTGACCGCTCACTGGGTGGTCACTGGCTTGCCGCTACTGATCCTCTCGCCGCTTGCCGCATTGCTGCTAGGCATGGATTTTTACGGCTGGCAGGTGATGGCGTTAACGCTGCTTATCGGCACGCCGACATTGAGTTTCCTGGGGGCGCCGGGCGTTGGGTTAACGGTGGGTTTGCGGCGCAGCGGCGTGCTGCTGAGTCTGTTGGTTTTACCGTTAACGATTCCACTGCTGATATTTGCGACTGCGGCGATGGACGCTGCATCTATGCATCTTCCGGTCGATGGCTATCTGGCAATTTTAGGTGCGTTGCTGGCGGGCAGCGCGACGTTAAGCCCGTTTGCCACGGCGGCGGCGCTGCGTGTCAGTATTCAATAATTAAAAATGTCGGATGGCGCTTCGCGTTTCCGACCTACAAGTTCTAACCCGATTTTTGTCGATATTTTGTGAGCAACGATTATGTGGAAATGGTTACATCAGCTTGCTAAACCCGAGCGGCTTTATCAGCTTTGCGGGCGTCTGGTGCCTTGGTTTGCACTTGTCAGCGCGGTGCTGTTGGTGGTCGGTTGTATCTGGGGCTTTGGTTTCGCGCCCGCGGATTATCAACAGGGCCAGAGCTACCGCATCATGTATCTGCATGTTCCGGCGGCTATCTGGTCGATGGGCATTTACGGATCGATGGCGGTGGCGGCATTTATCGGCCTTGTGTGGCAGATGAAAATGTCAGACCTTGCGGTAGCGGCAATGGCTCCGGTCGGGGCTGTATTTACCTTTATTGCGCTGGTCACCGGTTCCGCATGGGGCAAACCGATGTGGGGAACCTGGTGGGTGTGGGATGCACGTCTGACTTCCGAGTTGGTGCTGCTGTTTCTCTATATCGGCGTAATTGCTCTATATAACGCCTTTGACGACCGCCGACTGGCCGGGCGTGCGGCGGGTATTTTGGTGTTGGTCGGTGTGGTGAATTTACCGATTATCCACTTCTCGGTGGAGTGGTGGAACACGCTGCATCAGGGCTCGACCAATATGCAGCAAAGTATTGACCCATCAATGCGCACTCCGTTACGCCTGACTATCTTCGGTTTTCTGATGCTGTTTGCCACGCTGACGTTAATGCGCCTGCGCAACCTTATCTTGCTTCAGGAGCAGCGCCGTCCGTGGGTAATGGAACTGGCGAATAAAAGGAGAAGCGCATGACCAGCGCATTTTTAAACTGGACAGAATTTTTTGCCATGGGTGGCTATGCGTTTTACGTCTGGCTGGCTGTCGCGCTAACCTTCATCCCATTGCTGGTATTGGTGGGGCATACCCGTTTGCAGCATCGCACCATTTTAAATTCAGTCACGCGCCAACAGGCACGAGAAAAACGGATTCAGGCAGCACGTCAGGCAGAGGGAACTGAATGAACACTCGTCGCAAAAATCGATTATATCTGGCGCTTTCTGTGCTAGTGGGATTGGGGCTTACTATCACGCTTGTGCTATATGCGTTACGTAGCAATATCGATCTCTTCTATACCCCGAGTGAAATTCTGTATGGCAAAGGCGAAAGCCACCAGTTGCCTGAAGTCGGGCAGCGTTTACGCGTTGGCGGTATGGTTCAACCCGGCAGCGTGAAGCGTGATAACCAGACCCTGAAAGTGACATTCAAACTCTATGACGCAAGCGGAGTAGTGGATGTCAGCTACGTCGGTATTTTGCCGGACTTGTTCCGCGAAGGGCAGGGCGTGGTCGCACAAGGCGTGTTTGCAGCCGGTAACAGGATTGAAGCGAAAGAAGTGCTGGCGAAGCATGATGAGAATTACACGCCGCCGGAAGTGAAAGAAGCGATGGATAAAAATCACCAACGCGCGCCACAGGCCTATAAGGATAACGCTTCATGATGCCAGAAATCGGCAGTTTTTTGCTTTGCCTGGCGCTCGGCTGGTCATTGTTACTCAGTGTTTACCCTCTGTGGGGTGTGAAGCGTAATGACTCACGGTTGATGGCTTCTGCCCGCCCGTTAGCATGGGCGCTGTTCATCACGCTGTGCGCCTGTTTCCTGGTGCTGGTGAATGCATTTGTGGTGAACGATTTCACGGTGCTGTACGTCGCCAGTAACTCAAACACTGAATTGCCAGTGTGGTATCGCGTGGCGGCGACGTGGGGCGCACACGAAGGCTCGCTGCTGCTGTGGGTTTTACTGCTCAGCGGCTGGACGTTTGCCGTGGCGTTGTTCAGCCGCAGCATGCCGCAAGATGCTGTCGCACGTGTGCTGGCGGTGATGGGGATGATTAATTTCGGCTTCCTGCTGTTTATCATTTTCACCTCGAATCCATTCACCCGCACGCTGCCTGACTTCCCTATTGAAGGGCGTGACCTGAACCCACTGTTACAGGATATCGGGCTGATTTTCCACCCACCGTTGCTGTACATGGGGTATGTCGGTTTCTCCGTGGCGTTTGCGTTTTCTATTGCCGCACTGATGGCCGGGAAACTTGATTCTGCCTGGGCGCGCTGGACTCGCCCATGGACGTTAGCGGCCTGGTCATTTTTAACCATCGGCATTGTTTTAGGTTCGGCCTGGGCTTATTACGAGCTGGGCTGGGGCGGCTGGTGGTTCTGGGACCCGGTAGAAAACGCCTCGTTTATGCCGTGGCTGGCAGGGACGGCGTTAATCCACTCGCTTTCGGTGACTGAAAAGCGCGGCAGCTTTAAAGCCTGGACGGTGCTGCTGGCGATTACTGCGTTTTCGCTGTGTTTATTGGGCACTTTCCTGGTGCGCTCAGGCGTGCTGGTTTCGGTGCATTCATTTGCTTCTGACCCGGCGCGCGGCATGTTTATCCTCGCCTTCCTGGTGATTGTGATTGGCGGTTCGCTGCTGCTGTATGCGGTTCAGGGCGGTAAAGTCCGTTCACGTGTCGGCAACAGTTTGTGGTCGCGGGAATCCTTTTTGCTCGGCAATAACGTGCTGTTAATCGCAGCGATGCTGGTGGTGTTGTTAGGAACGCTGCTGCCTTTAGTGCACAAGCAACTCGGGCTGGGCAGTATTTCTATTGGCGAGCCGTTCTTCAACACGATGTTTACCGCCTTGATGGCCCCGTTTGCACTGTTGCTCGGCATTGGCCCGCTGGTGCGCTGGCGTCGCGATGAACCACAAAAGTTGATTAAACGCCTGGTTATTGCCGTTGTGGTGACCGTGGCGCTGGCGTTAACGCTGCCATGGATGATGCAAGACCGTATCGAAGCGATGACTGTCGTCGGTTTACTGATGGCGGTTTGGGTATTTGTGCTGGCGTTAACCGAAGTCTATGAGCGCGCCACGCATCGCCATGGCTTGCTGAAAGGATTATGGAAATTGCCGCGCAGCCATTGGGGCATGGTGTTTGGACATCTGGGGCTGGCGGTAACTGTCGTCGGTATCGCATTTAGCCAGAATTACAGTATTGAGCGTGATGTGCGCATGAAAGCAGGCGACAGTATCGACATTCACCAGTACCACTTTGTGTTCCGCGATGTGCATGAACTGACGGGGCCGAACTACCGTGGCGGCGTGGGTATTATCGACGTGACGCGTAATGGCAAACCTGAAGCCACGCTGCATGCTGAAAAACGTTTCTATAACAGCAACCGCGCCATGATGACCGAAGCGGCAATTGATGGCGGTGTGACGCGCGATCTCTACGCTGCTCTCGGTGAAGAGTTAGATGACGGTAGTTGGGCGGTTCGCCTCTATTACAAACCTTTTGTGCGCTGGATTTGGATGGGCGGAATATTGATGACGCTCGGCGGCCTGTTCTGTTTATTCGACCCACGTTACCGCCAGCGTAAAAACATGCCGGAGGCTGCATGAAGCGCAAAGTATTATTTATCCCGCTCGTTTTATTTTTGTTGTTGGCCACGATGTTACTGTGGCAACTGGCACGTAATGCGCAGGGCGATGATCCGACCAATCTCGAATCTGCATTAGTTGGGAAAGCGGTGCCGGTGTTCCGTCTTGAGTCTTTGGAAAACCCTGGCAAGATTTATGACCAGTCAGTTCTGACTGATGGCAAACCGTTATTACTCAACGTGTGGGCAACCTGGTGCCCTACATGCCGTGCTGAGCATCAGTATCTCAATGGTCTCAAAGCACAAGGCGTGCGGGTGGTCGGCATGAACTATAAAGATGAGCGCCGCAAAGCGATTACCTGGCTGAATGAATTAGGTAACCCTTACGCGCTGAGCCTGTTTGATGGCAACGGTATGCTGGGGTTAGATCTGGGCGTTTATGGTGCACCCGAAACCTTCCTGATCGATGGAAAAGGGATCATTCGTTATCGCCACGCAGGGGATCTTAACGATCGTGTCTGGCAGCAAGAATTAAAACCGCTGTGGGATAAATACAACAAGGAGGCAGGTGCATGAAACGCGTATGGCTATTTCTCATCGCATTCTTGTTCTCGTTTAATGTGCTCGCGGCAATAGACACTTTCCAGTTCAAAGACGAAGCGCAAGAGCAGCAGTTCCGCCAGCTCACTGAGCAATTGCGCTGCCCAAAATGCCAGAACAATAGCATCGCTGATTCTAATGCGATGATTGCCTCTGACATGCGCCTGAAAGTTTATGAACTGATGCAGCAGGGCAAAACGAAGCAGCAGATTATTGATTACATGGTTGAGCGCTACGGCAATTTCGTGACATACGAACCACCGCTAACGCCTGCCACTATCATTTTATGGGTGCTGCCAGTGCTATTTATTCTCGGCGGTGCGGGCGTGATTGTCATGCGCAGTCGTAAACGGCGAGTGCACTTTAGTGATGAGCCTGAAAGTGAAACTCAACCAGCGATTAGCCGAAAAGCCCATTTCTGGTTTTTCGCACCCGGTGCTGTGGTGTTAATTGTAGTGAGTGTTGGTGTTTATCTGAAAACGTCTGACTGGAAACAGGTTCGCGCCTGGCAAAATGTCTCAAACCAGACGCCGCAACTATTACAACGGGCGTTAGATCCGCAGGCCGAACCGCTGAACATGGCGGAAATGGCGGATCTCGGGCTTGGATTGCGCACGCGTTTGCAACATGAACCTGGCAATATTGAAGGCTGGATGATGCTCGGGCGAATTGGTATGGTTCTGAATAACGCAAGTACCGCTACACAAGCTTTTGCACATGCGTATAAACTGTCGCCCACTAACAGTAATGTAAAGCTGGGCTATGCTGAAGTATTGACCCGTAGTGGCGATCCGCAAGATAACCAACTGGGTGGGAATCTGCTGCGAGAGCTCCTTAAAACGGACCATACAAATGTTCGCGTGCTCAGCCTGCTGGCATTTAGCGCTTTCGAACAACAAAATTACCGCGAGGCAATTGGTGCATGGCAAGTCATGCTTAAAGTATTACCGGCAAATGACCAGCGCAGGGCTGTGGTGCAAAGAAGCATCGAGCAGGCGCAGGTTGCACAAGCTGGTATGGACAGCACCAAACCTGAGAGCGCAGACAAATAATAACAGGGAGACACATATGAATTTCCGCCTGACCGGACTGGCGTTGGCCACGACACTTTTAGTCGGGTGCGCCAGCTCTGCCGATCAACAGCCGCAGGGGCGTTCGGACCCATTTGAAGGGTTCAACCGTACAATGTACAACTTCAACTTTAATGTGTTGGACCCGTATGTTGTGCGCCCGGTGGCTGTGGTGTGGCGTGATTATGTGCCGCAACCGGCTCGTAATGGGATAAGTAACTTCACCAGCAACCTGGAAGAACCCGCCACAATGGTGAACTTCTTCATTCAGGGTAACCCGTATCAGGGGATGGTGCACTTTACGCGCTTCTTCCTGAACACAATGCTCGGTATGGGTGGTTTTATCGACGTGGCTGGCATGGCGAACCCTAAACTCCAGCGTGAAGAACCGCATCGCTTTGGTTCAACACTCGGCCACTATGGCGTGGGCTACGGCCCGTATGTGCAATTACCGTTCTATGGCAGCTTTACACTGCGTGATGAAGGTGGTGATTATGCCGATACGCTCTATCCGCTGCTATCGTGGTTGACCTGGCCGATGTCTATCGGCAAATGGACAGTTGAAGGGATCGAAACTCGTGCTCAACTGTTGGACTCTGATGGTTTGCTCAAGCAGTCATCCGATCCGTACATTTTGGTTCGTGAAGCTTACTTCCAGAGCCACGACTTTATTGCTAACGGTGGGAAGCTTTCACCATCAGCAAATCCGAATGCTGCAGCAATTGAAGATGACTTGAAAGATATCGACTCTCAGTAAGCATTGAGTGGGTAATAAACATAAAAAAGGCGAAACCGAGGTTTCGCCTTTTTTATCACTATTAACTATTAGAATGCGTAGTTAAAGTTCATACCGTACAGCCACGCTTTGCCTTCAGACTGGAAGGTATATGGGCCTTCTTTGATCTCAACGTGCTGACCGTGCATGTAGGAAACGCCCAGGTCTACAGAAGCATCGTCGTTAAATGCGTAGGTAGTACCAGCACTGAGCCAGAAGCGATCCTGGTCAGGAATGGAGATCGAACGTTTGTCTGCCGGAACTGGGCTGTCATCGAACGCGATACCGGTACGGAAGGTCCAGTTTTTATCCATAAAGTAGGTGGTACCTAAAGCAATACGGTACGCATCTTTGAAGCTTTCATCTTTATAGAACAGAGTCTGTCCGTTGGTGCCTGTGGCTTTCAGCTCCTGGAACTGGCTCCAACTGGTGTAAGCCACGCTGTAGTGGATAGCCCACTGCGGCGCTACTTTGTTATAACCCGACAACTCCCACATTTCAGGTAAGTTCAGGGTCAGAGAACCTGGGACAGTTTGGCCGCTGGTTCCCCATGGGAAAGCTGTACCTGCGCCAGGGAAAGCATTCGCTTGGGCAGGAATATTACTTTTGTAATCACCATCGAAGTCAATTTTGACTTCGGAACGGTAGGTGAAGCCGTAGCGGTTATCTTTATCGATTTCATAAAGAATGCCTGCGTTCCAGCCATAACCCCACTCGTCACCTTTCATGTGTGATATTTGGGTTCCTGGAGTGGCAAGGCCTAAACCAGAGATTTGTTCACCTGCGTAACGTTCAATTTTTGCTTTAGCGTAAACAGCATCAAAGCCAAGACCAAAGCTCCAGTTGTCATTTAAACGATAAGCACCGCTAAGATTCAGGTTTAAGGTGGTCAGATCGGTTTTGCCACCATATTCACCAGCGATATAATTATTGTTAAATTCTGTAGCAAGGCCGTAGTTGGAGGTAACTGAAGCCCCCCAACCAAACTGTTCATTGATTGGCGCAACAAAATGCAGGTTCGGTACCCACGCAGTTGGCGCGATGTTGTCGGCAGCGGTGCTACGTCCGGTATAGGGTGAGCTACCAGAAATATTAACGTCTGGATCTATAAACACTGCGCCACCGGAGAAGGAAGGGCGGTCAAACATCATGATAGTTGCAGGGTTACGGCTGGCGGAGCCCGCGTTATCCGCAACTGCACCTTCCCCTGAATAAGCTCGGCCTAGGCCTGAGGAAGAGAACTCGTTTAATTGAAAGCCGGCTGAGTAGGCCTGCGATGAGACAATTGCCACTGCAACCGCTAGGGCTGACTTTGTAAACAGGTTTTTCTGGCTCATGACCAAAACCTCATAATGGATTTATTTTTATACAAACAATGTTACATACCGTAACAGGAGCGCGAATAGTAGGGTCTGTTCTGTTACAGAGAAAGCAGACCAGTGGCGAGAGTATAGGTCTGACCAGATGGGATGTTGCAAGTTTGTATCTAAGAATTTTCAAATTTGATCGTCGAAACGAGATCTGACTGGCAAAATCGGGTTCTTCGTCACTTAGCAAAATGGGTGAATCTTGTTTTAGATCATTTTTAAGTGTGATTTGGGTCACTTACGGATTTTGACAAGATTAACGACTGGAGTCGCTTCAACAGGGAGCGTAAAATAGACAAGATTCGTTGAAAACATTTTGCCTTTTAAATACAGAGGAAATCATAAAATGAGTAAGAACACTGCTGATGAAACCCCGGTTTGCTGCTGTATTGATGTCGGCTCTATCATCGATAACACCGACTGCACAGCAACATACAGCCGCGTGTTCGCGACCCGCGCTGAAGCTGACGAAACTCTGGCTGCGCTGACTGAGAAAGCACGTGCCGCAGAATCTGAACCTTGCCAGATCGTCCCTCGTTATACTGAAGAAGCTGACGGCGTTCGTCTGGATATCGATTTCACTTTCAGCTGCCAGGCTGAAACCATGATCTTCCAGCTGGGCCTGCGTTAATATTTCCTGACGCTCTCGTCCCTGAGAGCGTCATTTTCCTCTCTTAAAGCGTGTTCCCCCTCCCAAATTTTTAGTCCCCCGGTTGGCTGATTGTAACTTTTTGGTTAAAACTATGATCAGGTCAGACCACTATTGGTCATTTACAATTTTATTCCCAGAAATAGGAAGTTACAGCAATGCAGCTGTAGATTCATACACAAAGGGAAGAATAGGGGAGCGTTATGAGTCAGGCACTTCCGCTGGTCACCCGTCAGGGCGACCGTATTGCTATTGTCAGTGGGTTACGCACCCCGTTTGCCCGTCAGGCTACGGCATTTCACGGCATACCTGCTGTCGACCTCGGCAATATGGTGGTCAGCGAACTGTTGGCACGTAGCGAAATTCCCCCAGAAATTATCGAACAACTGGTTTTCGGCCAGGTCGTCCAGATGCCGGAAGCGCCAAACATCGCCCGCGAAATTGTCCTCGGCACCGGAATGAGTGTGCATACCGATGCCTATAGCGTGAGCCGTGCCTGTGCGACCAGCTTCCAGGCCGTAGCGAATGTGGCTGAAAGCCTAATGGCTGGCACGATCCGAGCAGGTATTGCTGGTGGTGCCGACTCCTCATCTGTACTGCCGATTGGCGTTAGTAAGAAGTTAGGCCGCACATTAGTGGATGTGAACAAGGCGCGTACTTTGGGCCAGCGTCTGAAATTATTCGCGCGTTTGCGCCCACGTGATTTATTACCGGTACCTCCTGCTGTTGCTGAATATTCAACGGGCTTGCGTATGGGCGACACCGCCGAACAAATGGCAAAAACTCACGGGATTACGCGTGAGCAACAAGATGCTCTCGCGCATCGCTCTCATACCAAAGCGGCCAACGCCTGGAGAGAAGGGAAACTGGCTGATGAGGTGATGACAGCCTTTATCCCGCCATATCGCCAGCCTTTCAGCGAAGATAACAACGTTCGCCAAAACTCCTCAATTGCTGATTACGCAAAGCTACGTCCAGCCTTCGATCGCAAACATGGCACGGTCACCGCCGCCAATAGCACGCCATTAACCGATGGCGCGGCAGCGATTATTTTAATGACGGAATCTCGTGCCAAAGAGTTGGGTTTGAAGCCTTTGGGCTATTTACGCAGCTATGCGTTCACCGCCGTGGATGTGTGGAAAGATATGCTACTGGGCCCTGCCTGGGCGACCCCACTGGCGCTTGAGCGAGCGGGCATCACTTTGAATGACCTGACGCTTTTCGATATGCATGAAGCCTTTGCCGCGCAAACGTTAGCTAACCTGAAAATGATTGCTAGTGAGCGTTTTGCACGTGATGTATTGGGCCGCGCCCATGCTACGGGGGAAGTGGACGATACCAAGTTTAACGTACTGGGTGGTTCGATTGCGTATGGGCATCCATTTGCCGCAACCGGCGCTCGAATGATTACGCAAACGCTGCATGAACTGCGCCGTCGTGGCGGAGGTTTTGGCCTGGTGACCGCTTGCGCCGCAGGTGGCCTGGGTGCTGCAATGGTTCTGGAGGCCGAATAATGGAACAGACTTCTGCTTTCCACTTACATATCCGTCTCGACAATATCGCGATAGTGACTATCGATGTGCCGAACGAAAAGATGAACACTCTGAAAGCCTCTTTCGGGCCCGAAGTACATAACATTATCAAACAGGTTCGCGATAACTCGGCATTGCAGGGGCTGATATTTATCTCTGGCAAGCCGGATAACTTTATTGCCGGAGCTGACATAAACATGATTGCAAGCTGCCAAAGTGCGCAAGAAGCACAGGCACTGGCACATCAGGGGCAGCAAATTATGGCTGAAATTGCTGCCTTGCCGATTCCGGTAGTTGCGGCGATTCATGGTGCGTGTCTCGGCGGTGGGCTGGAGTTGGCACTGGCATGCCATTCACGTATTTGTACTGATGACGAGAAAACAAAACTGGGGCTGCCGGAAGTGCAGCTCGGCCTGCTGCCGGGCTCGGGTGGTACACAGCGTTTACCGCGTTTGATTGGCGTCAGCAATGCACTTGATATGATTCTGACCGGCAAACAATTACGTCCACGCCAGGCGCTGAAATTGGGGCTGGTGGATGAAGTTGTGCCACAGTCAATTCTGCTGACGGCAGCAGTTGAGCTGGTGGGCAAAGGCCGTCAGGCATCGCGCACATTGCCGGTTCGAGAGCGTATTTTAGCCGGTCCGCTTGGGCGTTCTTTATTGTTCAGCATGGTGAGTAAGAAAACTGAGCAAAAAACTCGCGGTAATTATCCTGCCACGCAGCGCATTATCGATGTGATAAAAGTTGGTCTTGGGCAGGGGAGTTTTAGCGGTTACGAGTCGGAAGCGAAAGCCTTTGGCGAGTTGGCTATGACTCCGCAATCGGTGGCTTTGCGCGGGTTATTCTTTGCCAGTACCGAGCTTAAAAAAGAACATGGGGCTGATGCTCAACCACGAGTTATAAATGCAATAGGTGTGTTAGGTGGCGGATTAATGGGCGGAGGGATTGCTTTTGTCACCGCGACTAAAGGCAAATTGCCCGTACGCATCAAAGATATTAATCACGATGGCATTAACCATGCGTTGAAATACAGCTGGGACTTGCTGGATAAAAAAGTACGCCGCCGACATATGAAAGCGGCTGAGCGCCAGCGTGAAATGGCGCGTATCTCCGGTGGTACCGATTATCACGGATTCCATAACCGCGACATCGTCGTGGAAGCGGTTTTTGAAGATCTCGCTCTCAAGCAAAAGATGGTTGCGGAAATCGAACAGAACGCCGCGCCGCATACCATTTTTGCCTCAAACACGTCTTCACTGCCGATTGCTGATATTGCGGCAAATGCCGCACGTCCAGAACAAGTGATAGGCCTGCATTACTTCAGCCCGGTCGATAAAATGCCCTTGGTTGAAGTGATTCCTCATGCGGGAACCAGTGCGGAAACCATTTCCACGACCGTTCAACTTGCCAAAAAACAGGGCAAAACACCGATTGTTGTTGGCGACAGCGCCGGGTTTTACGTCAACCGTATTCTGGCACCTTACGTTAACGAAGCGATGCGTTGCCTCGTGGAAGGGGAGCCTGTCGATAAGATTGATAATGCGCTGGTAGCGTTTGGTTTCCCGGTCGGCCCAATCCAACTTTTGGATGAGGTGGGAATTGATGTGGGGACTAAAATTAGTCCTATACTTCAGCAAGCTTACGGAGATCGTTTTGCAGCGCCGTCAGAAATTGCAGCAATATTGAATGACGATCGCAAAGGTAGAAAAAACGGGCGTGGTTTCTATCTTTATTCAGGGAAAGGGAGTAGAAGCAAAAAGCAGGTCGACCCTGCAATCTATACTCTGCTCGGTGTTTCACCCAAAGGGCAACTGGCAGAAAAAGAAATCGCACAACGCTGCGTGATGATGATGCTAAATGAAGCGGCTAGATGCCTCGATGAAGGTGTTGTTCGCAGTGCCCGCGATGGTGACATCGGTGGCGTGTTTGGTATTGGTTTTCCACCGTTCCTTGGTGGCCCGTTCCGCTATATGGATACCCAGGGGGCGGGTGAAGTCGTCGCACAACTGCAACGCCTGGCCAGTCGGTACGGGGAGCGTTTTACTCCTTGTGAAAGACTTTTACAAATGGTCGAAGAGCAACGAATTTTCTGGGGGAAAGTGAACCCCGGTGAAGGAAATGTAGTCAAAGAATCATGATTATATGGTTCGGTGAATGGATGCTGGTCGCTCACTTAATAAACAGTGATTGACTATACTTGCACCATTGAGGTAAAAAACAGCGTTTCATTCGATGTACGGATAAGGCACAATGCCCGGCTGCTGAATTTCTCCACGTAGGTTTCAGGGGAATTCAAGCATTCCTGGTTAACAAAAGCGGTGCAATATGCAAGTTTTTATCATGCGTCACGGCGACGCAGCTCTCGATGCCGCCAGTGACTCGGTACGTCCGCTCACCCAGTGTGGTTGTGATGAATCCCGAGTAATGGCGACCTGGTTGAAAGGTCAGGTTGTGGATATCGAACGTGTTCTGGTGAGCCCTTATCTGCGAGCCGAACAAACCCTGGATGTTGTGCGGGAAGCACTGACTCTTCCAGGTAAAGAAGACATTCTGCCGGAATTGACACCGTGCGGCGATGTAGGTCTGGTGAGCTGCTATTTGCAAGCCCTGGCCAATGAAGGGGTTGAGTCGGCGCTGGTGATTTCTCACCTACCGCTAGTCGGTTATTTGGTCTCTGAGCTGTGCCCAGAGGAAACACCACCGATGTTCAGTACCTCGGCCATTGCTAATGTCACTCTTGATCCAGAAACAGGGAAAGGGGTGTTCAACTGGCAGATGAGTCCGTGTAATTTGAAGGTAGCTAAAGCTATCTGATAGCCGTAAGCATGAAAAAAGAGCCGCTATAATAGCGGCTCTTTGTATTTCTGGGGCCGCGGGGTGCGGGCTCAGGATTACGGCAACTCCGGCGGTAGCCACTCTTCGATTTCAATCAACACCAACAATGCAGCATCACCACCGTACTCTTTTGGTGCCTGATGAAATGCCATTATGTGTGGGTGTTGAGCCAGCCACAGTGGCGTTTGCTGCTTCAACACATGCTTACCATGGCCATGCATCACACAGGCACAAAAAACATGCTCACGCCGACAGGCCGCAATCAACGCGCCTAATTCCTGCTTTGCCTGCATCTGTGTCAGGCCATGCAAATCGAGGAATAACTCCGGCGAATAATCTCCGCGACGTATTTTTTTCAGCTCAAAATGGCTGACGTCTTCGCGCACGTAACGTGTGGGGCCTTCTGTTGCCAGACGCGGCTGGAATTCATCAGAAAAATAGTGGCTGGCATCAACCTGCTCCTGCAACAGTCGCTTTACCGGAACTTCCTGCACTTTTTTGCGTATTGGGCGATGAACAATCGTGTCCTGAGTTAATTTTTTTGTGCCGCTCATCAGATCACGGAAAAGGTTCTGATCGTCAGCGCTGAGCGGAGTTTTCTTCTTCATTGGTATCTCGTCTCGCATCTGCTATTGCGTCAGTTTACCTGGTTTGCCGTTCATCGCTAAATAAAACGTCATTTTCCCCACGCTGAGCGCGATTGAAATGCTGATTTGTCGCGGCCTTCATGGCAAACTAATCGATTATTGAATTAACGCGAACGGCCTGCGGAGGGCAACGTGGATAAAATTTTCGTCGATGAGGCAGTTAATGAGCTGCACACCATTCAGGATATGCTGCGCTGGGCAGTCAGTCGTTTTAGCGCCGCCAATGTCTGGTATGGCCACGGCACGGATAATCCGTGGGACGAAGCCGTTCAGTTAGTGCTGCCAAGTCTCTATCTGCCGCTGGATATTCCTGAAGATATGCGCACCGCACGTCTGACACCAAGCGAGCGTCATCGCATCGTTGAGCGTGTAATTCGTCGTGTTAATGAGCGTATTCCGGTGGCCTATCTGACAAACAAAGCCTGGTTCTGCGGCCATGAGTTTTATGTTGATGAGCGTGTGCTGGTGCCGCGTTCCCCGATTGGTGAGCTGATCACCAACCGTTTCGCGGGTCTTTTCGACCAGGAACCACACCATATTCTTGATATGTGTACTGGCAGCGGCTGTATCGCTATCGCCTGTGCTTACGAATTCCAGAATGCGGAAGTGGATGCGGTCGATATTTCTCTTGATGCGCTGGCAGTTGCTGAGCAAAACATCGCTGAGCATGGCCTGGAAAGCCAGGTAACGCCAATGCGTTCCGACCTGTTCCGTGACCTGCCAAAAGTGCAGTACGACATTATCGTCACTAATCCACCATATGTGGATGCGGAAGATATGTCTGACCTGCCGGGTGAGTTCAAATTCGAGCCGGAATTAGGTCTGGCTGCGGGGACAGATGGCCTGAAACTGGCGCGTCGTATTCTGGCATGTGCACCGGACTACCTCGCCGATGGCGGTATCCTGATTTGTGAAGTCGGGAACAGCATGGTGCATCTGATGGACCAGTATCCTGATGTGCCGTTCACCTGGCTTGAGTTCGATAACGGCGGTGACGGCGTATTTATGCTGACTAAATCGCAGCTTATCGATGCGCGTGAACATTTCAGTATTTACAAAGACTAATCGTGTAGACGGGCCTTATGGCCCGTCTTCTTTTGCTGACAACACAACAAAAATGACAACGGTAAGGAGCCGTGAAAAATGGCAGGAAACTCTATCGGACAAGTATTTCGCGTAACGACATTTGGTGAATCCCACGGTGTCGCGCTGGGTTGTATCGTTGATGGTGTGCCGCCAGGCATCCCGCTTACCGAAGCCGATTTACAACACGATCTCGACCGTCGCCGCCCGGGGACCTCACGCTACACCACGCAACGCCGCGAACCCGATCAGGTGAAGATCCTTTCCGGTGTATTTGAAGGCGTCACCACTGGCACCAGCATCGGCCTATTGATTGAAAATACCGATCAGCGCTCGCAAGATTACAGCGCTATCAAAGACGTGTTCCGTCCGGGCCACGCAGATTACACCTACGAACAAAAATACGGCCTGCGCGATTATCGTGGCGGTGGCCGTTCTTCAGCACGTGAAACCGCGATGCGTGTGGCAGCTGGGGCGATTGCTAAAAAATATCTGGCGCATAAATACGGCATCATTATTCGTGGTTGCCTGACGCAAATGGGCGACGTGCCGTTAGAAATCAAAGACTGGGATCAAGTTGAGCAGAACCCGTTCTTCTGCCCTGATCCAGACAAGATTGAAACACTTGATGAGCTGATGCGTGCGCTGAAAAAAGAAGGCGACTCCATTGGTGCGAAAGTTACCGTGGTCGCGGATAACGTGCCGCCGGGTCTTGGCGAACCTGTATTCGACCGCTTAGATGCTGATATCGCCCATGCATTGATGAGCATTAATGCCGTGAAAGGCGTGGAAATTGGCGAAGGTTTTGGCGTGGTTAATCTACGTGGTAGCCAGAATCGCGACGAAATCACCAAAGAAGGTTTCCAGAGCAACCACGCTGGCGGCATTCTGGGTGGCATCAGCAGCGGCCAGCAGATTGTGGCCAATATGGCGCTGAAACCGACATCCAGCATTATGGTCCCAGGCCGCACCATCAACCGCGAAGGCGAAGAAGTTGAGATGGTCACGCGTGGTCGCCACGATCCTTGTGTCGGTATTCGTGCTGTTCCGATTGCCGAAGCCATGGTAGCGATTGTATTGATGGATCATATGCTGCGTCAGCGTGCTCAAAACGGTGACGTGACTTTCCCTTTGCCGCGCTGGTAATGCGATGAAAAAAACACTCGTGGGGCTGCTGGCATTGCTTGCCAGTACCGCTACTTTTGCTGCTACGCCGTGGCAGAAAATTAGTCATCCGATTGCGGGAAGCCCGCAATCTATTGGTGCATTCTCTAACGGCTGCATTGTTGGTGCCCACGAGTTGCCGCTTAACGATCCTCGCTATCAGGTGATGAGACAGGACCAACGTCGCTATTTCGGTCATCCCGATTTAGTGATGTTTATTCAACGTCTCAGTAACCAGTCGACGCAACTTGGCCTTGGCACGTTATTGATTGGTGATATGGGAATGGCTGCTGGTGGGCGTTTTAGCTCTGGCCATGCCAGCCACCAAAGCGGCCTGGATGTTGATATTTTTTTGCAACTCCCGAAAGCACGTTGGACGTCCGCTCAGCTTCTCAAACCGCAGGCGCTGGATTTAGTCGCCAGTGATAATCAGCATGTGGTGCCGCGTTTGTGGCAGCCAGAAATCAGTAGCCTGATTAAGCTTGCGGCGAAAGATAACGACGTGACACGCATTTTCGTCAATCCGGCCATCAAGCAACAATTGTGTCTTGATGCGGGTGCCGATCGCGACTGGCTGCGTAAAGTGCGCCCGTGGTTTGCTCACCGTGCGCATATGCATGTTCGCCTGCGTTGCCCGGCAGATAGCCTCGAGTGTGAAGATCAGCCATTACCGCCGCCAGGTGATGGTTGTGGCGCTGAGTTGCAAAGCTGGTTTGCACCGCCGCCTCCGGGCAGCATACCGCCGAAAAAGAAAACTCCGCCCCCTTTACCCGCCTCTTGTCAGGCCTTGCTGGATGAGCACGTTCTCTAACGGATAAGTTCATGGAATGGTTTATGGTTTCCCCCCTGATGCTGGTGATGTTGTTTTTTGTCGCCATGCTTGCAGGGTTTATTGATTCACTGGCAGGCGGCGGCGGTTTGATTACCGTCCCTGTGTTGTTGGCAACGGGAATGTCACCTGCACATGCTTTGGCGACCAACAAACTCCAGGCCTGTGGGGGTTCGGTTTCTTCCTCGCTCTATTTTATTCGCCGCAAAGTGGTCGATCTTAAAGAGCAGAAACTGAATATTCTGATGACGTTTATCGGCTCAACAACCGGGGCATTGCTGGTTCAATACGTAAAATCAGACGTGTTGCGTCAAATCTTGCCGCTGCTGGTGATCTGTATTGGTCTGTACTTTTTACTGATGCCAAAACTTGGTGAAGAAGACCGACAGCGCCGTTTATACGGCCTGCCATTTGCGCTGGTTGCAGGTGGTTGCGTCGGTTTCTATGATGGTTTCTTTGGCCCAGGTGCTGGCTCTTTTTACGCACTAGCGTTCGTCACGCTGTGCGGTTTTAACCTCGCAAAATCTACGGCTCACGCCAAAGTATTAAACGCTACATCAAACCTCGGCGGCCTGCTTTTGTTTATCATTGGCGGGAAAGTGATTTGGGGAACCGGTTTTGTAATGATGGCCGGGCAGTTCTTAGGGGCGCGAATGGGATCACGCCTCGTGTTGAGTAAAGGGCAAAAACTGATCCGTCCGATGATAGTTATCGTGTCAGCGGTGATGAGCGCCAAACTCTTATTTGATAGCCACGGACCGGAGATTCTCCATTGGTTGGGGATAGTTTGAGATGACAACAGCAAATATGACAATAACGACAGAACACCATTATCAGGAACTTATCGACATTTTCGATAACTGCTTTAAAGACGAATTTAATACACGTCTGATTAAAGGCGACGACGAACCGATCTATCTTCCTGCTGATGAGGAAATTCCTTATCACCGCGTGGTGTTTGCCCATGGCTATTACGCCAGCGGAATGCATGAAATTTCTCACTGGCTTATTGCGGGCAAAGCGCGCCGTGAACTGGTGGATTTCGGTTATTGGTATTGCCCGGATGGGCGTGATGCCGAAACACAAAGTAAATTCGAAGACGTGGAAGTGAAGCCGCAAGCGCAAGAATGGTTGCTGTGTGTGGCAGCAAACTTCCCGTTCAATGTGAGCTGCGACAACCTGAGCGGGGATGTTGACCCGGACAGAATCGCGTTCCAGCGTCGTGTGCATGCGCAGGTGATGATCTACCTGCAAGAAGGCATCCCGGCTCGTACGGCAAAACTGATTGAAGCGCTGCGGGACTATTACAAAACCCCGCCGCTGGCAGCGGAGCATTTTCCGTGGCCGGAAGACCTTTAGACATACCCTAAATAATTCGAGTTGCAGTCAACGCGCCTGCGGCTTGAAGTATGACGGGGATAAAAACCTGCAAAATGATGAGGAAGTACGATGATCGCTGAATTTGAAACACGCATTCTGGCGCTAATTGATGAAATGGTTGAGACGGCCAGTGATGATGAACTGTTTGCCAGCGGTTATCTGCGTGGCCATCTGACTCTGGCGGTAGCTGATCTGGAGCATGGTGAAGACCACAGCCCTGAAGCGCTTAATACTGCGGTATCAGGTAGCCTGGAAAAAGCGATTCAGGCAGGCGAACTGTCGCCACGCGACCAGTCTTTAGTGCTGAGTATGTGGGACAATTTGTACCAGAAGGCTAAGTTCTAAGTCATTTGCCCTCTCCTTTGGGAGAGGGCTTAATCTCAAATCTATTTAACTTCTCTTCCTTTCAGTAACTTCCGCACCCAAAATCGATTTGGATTGAGCGCCGCAAGCGTTTCAGTATCCATCGGAACCGGTTCATCGCTCATTTGAGCCGCCAGAATTTCTGCCGCCAGTGGCGCACTGCATAATCCCCTTGAACCCAGAGCCGCCAACATAAAAAGATTCTCATAAACCGGAGCGGTTTCGGCGTTGTCATGGTTTTCAACAAGTGTTGCGTAGGTTTCAAGCGTGTCATCGTAGCGAGGGACACTTCCTACAAGCGGCATATGGTCGCGCGTCGCACAGCGCACGCCACAGCGTGCTTCAGTGGCGCTAACATCCACTTCGCACGGCCAGTCCACATCCGGCAAACAGTTCAGTAAACGCTGGCGATTATGCTGCTGATCTTCTTCGTTGTACTGCATCTCTTCTACGCCACGGTGGTAGCTGGCACCGATACAATGCTGCTGATTGTTCGGATTTTGCGGCGTTAAATAGCCGTCGTAGCACAACACCTGGCGCAATTCTGAAAGTGCCGGGGTCGTTGGGATGTGGCTGACCTGGCCGCCTACCGCTGAGAACGGCAGTTTTTCAGTTTGCGCGAATTTACTGACCCTGAAGCCGTTTGCCAGCACTACAGCCGCATGTTGTTTTGCATCCTGTTCGGCTAACGATAATTGCCATCCATCACATGTTTGAGTCAGTTCCTCAACCTGATGTTGATAATGGGTTTTTAGCCCCAGGGTTTCTGCCAGCGCCAGCGCACCGGCTGTCAGTTGTGCCGGGCATAACCAACCACCAAGAGGGTAGGTTGCTCCACCATGGCCGGTTTCTAAGCCGCAAAGTTTTGTCGCCGTTTCTGCATCGACGGCATGAACGAGGGCATCGGGAAATTTGAGGCTCAGCATCTGGTCGATTTTATGCTGACTTTTTTCGTCCCAGCCCAGTTGTGTGACCCCGCACCAGGCATGATCAAACTCGACGGGCAGTGAGTCGTACACGCGACGAGCAAAAGTAAATGCAGCACTAAAAAAGTTTGTCAGCGTGGCGCTGTGAGTGTTTAGCAGCGGGTAAAGCGCGCCCTGGCGGTTGCCGGAAGCACCGTGTGCCGGAGCGTCATCTTCGCAATACAGCGTCACTTGCCAGCCACGGCGCAATAAAGCGAGTGACAGTAGGGCGCTGGCAATGCCGCCGCCCACAATCGCGACTTCTTTTCCTTGCGCGGCAGGGCGCGCATACCACGGCGTGCGTGCTGGCGATTCAATTGCACGTTCCATTACGCCAACCAGCATTTCGCGTTTGCGGCCAAAGCCCTTGGTTTTGGTCATCGAGAAACCAGCATCAATTAAGCCACGGCGTACAAACCCGGCGCAGGTAAATGTCGCCAGTGTGCTTCCCGTGCGTGCCAATTTCGCCATCGCATTGAACAACTGTGGTGTCCACATATCCGGATTTTTTGATGGTGCGAAACCGTCAAGGAACCAGGCATCTACCTGATTATTTAAAGTGTCATCTAATTGCGGTATCAGTTCGTTGATATCACCGAACCAAAGGTCGAGAGTAATGCGGCCTTCCGCCAACAAAATACGGTGGCAGCCTGCGATTGGCAGCGGCCATTGTTGCTGTAATTGCTGCGCGAACTCGGCAAGTTCAGGCCAATGGGCATGAGCGGCATGTAAATCTTTTACGGTCAGCGGGAATTTTTCAAAACTAATAAAGTGCAGACGTTTGAGGGTGGCTTGAGGCTGATTTTTGCAAAAATCTTCAAAAGCTTGCCATAAAGTCAAAAAGTTAAGACCGGTGCCGAAACCACTTTCACCGACTACAAACAGCGAACGCTCATGGGTAGCAAAACGCTCATTTAGACGGTTTCCTCCCAGAAATACATAACGAGTTTCCTCCAGTCCATTATCATTAGAGAAGTACACGTCGTCGAACTCTCGGGATACAGGTGTACCCTCTTCATTAAAGTCCAGGTTGGCAGATTGTATTGGGGAGTGTTTCACGTAAGTTACTCGTCTGGCAGGCAGTGTAACGATCATAACGATGTGTGCGAAGCGGCGCAAATTTCAGACTGATTTGGCTGATCGGACTTGTTCGGCGTACAAGTGTACGCTATTGTGCCTGTCGAAATCCTAATAGTGCAGTAGAAGAGGTATTGAATGAAACGTGCAGTGATTACTGGTCTGGGCATTGTTTCCAGCATCGGTAACAACCAGCAGGAAGTCCTGGCATCTCTGCGTGAAGGTCGCCCGGGGATCACTTTCTCTCAAGAATTCAAAGATTCTGGAATGCGCAGCCACGTGTGGGGTAACGTTAAACTGGACACCACCGGCCTGATTGACCGTAAAGTCGTCCGTTTCATGAACGATGCCTCTGTCTATGCTTACCTTTCAATGCAGCAAGCTATTGAAGATGCTGGTTTGAAAGAAGAAGTTTATCAAAGCAACCCTCGTGTGGGCCTGATTGCAGGTTCCGGTGGTTCTTCTAAATCTCAGGTGTTCGGTGCAGACGCAATGCGTAGTCCGCGCGGCCTGAAAGCGGTTGGTCCTTATGTTGTGACCAAAGCGATGGGTTCTGCGGTATCCGCATGTCTCGCGACTCCGTTCAAAATTCACGGTGTGAACTACTCAATCAGCTCCGCATGTGCGACTTCTGCGCACTGTATCGGTAATGCTGTTGAGCAAATTCAACTGGGCAAACAGGACATCGTATTTGCTGGCGGCGGCGAAGAGCTGTGCTGGGAAATGGCCTGTGAGTTCGATGCAATGGGCGCACTGTCTACCAAATATAACGAAACGCCAGACAAAGCATCCCGTACCTATGATGCGAGCCGTGACGGTTTCGTTATCGCAGGCGGCGGCGGTATGGTTGTGGTTGAAGAACTGGAGCACGCTCTGGCTCGTGGTGCACACATCTACGCTGAAATCGTTGGCTACGGCGCGACGTCTGATGGCGCGGATATGGTTGCTCCATCTGGTGAAGGTGCGGTGCGTTGCATGAAGATGGCAATGCACGGTGTTGATACCCCGATTGACTACCTGAACACCCACGGGACTTCTACGCCGGTTGGCGATGTGAAAGAACTGGGCGCAATCAAAGAAGTCTTCGGTAACAACTCGCCAGCAATGTCTGCGACCAAAGCGATGACCGGTCACTCTCTGGGTGCCGCAGGCGTTCAGGAAGCTATCTACTCTCTGCTGATGCTGGAGCACGGTTTCATCGCGCCAAGCATCAACATTGAACAGCTCGATGAGCAGGCTGCTGGCCTGAACATCGTGACTGAAACTACCGAGCGTCAACTGAACACTGTTATGTCTAACAGCTTCGGTTTCGGTGGTACGAATGCCACGCTGGTTATGCGTAAAGTTAACGCTTAATCCCAGGTGATGTTAATAAGCGGGGTGCCTTGTGCACCCCGTTTTTTTTTGCATAATGGCTGCTGCCAAGGAGCCGTGAGATGTCCTCAATAAAAAATTCTCAGCTAAACAACAAATCCGAAAATAAGTCCTTATTCAGCATTACCTTCGCGGTGTTTCTCACCTATATGACGGTAGGCTTGCCGTTGCCTGTTATCCCGCTTTTTGTTCACCATGAGCTTGGGTTTGGCAACACCATGGTCGGGATTGCCGTAGGCATTCAGTTCCTGGCAACGGTTTTAACCCGCGGTTATGCCGGGCGTCTGGCCGACCAGCAAGGAGCGAAGCGTTCGACGTTACAGGGGATGTGCGCATGTGCATTTGCTGGCGTCGCTTATCTGCTGGCGGCGCTATTGCCCGTAGATGCGATGGCGAAATTCGGCTTGTTGATAGTGGGGCGCTTGATTCTCGGTTTTGGTGAAAGCCAGTTGCTGACCGGAAACCTTACCTGGGGTTTGGGTCTGGTTGGCCCGGCTCGTTCCGGTAAAGTGATGTCCTGGACCGGTATGGCGATTTATGGCGCATTGGCGGCGGGTGCACCTATTGGCCTGCTGTTAAACAGCCATTGGGGATTTGTGGCGCTGGGTGTTTCGACTATCGCCTTGCCACTGGTAGCACTGGCGTTTAATGGTCGAATTCGTGCCGTGCCTGCGCATAAAGGCGATCGTCCTTCACTGTTCGCCGTGATAGGCCTCATCTGGAAACCAGGTCTTGGGCTGGCATTACAGGGCGTCGGTTTTGCCGTGATCGGCACTTTTGTCTCACTTTACTTTGCATCGAACGGCTGGGCCTGGGCAGGCTTTACGCTGACCGCTTTTGGTGGCGCTTTTGTGCTGATGCGTGTGCTGTTTGGCTGGATGCCAGACAGATTTGGTGGTGTGAGAGTGGCACTGGTCTCGTTGGCGATTGAAACCGCCGGGTTGGTTTTACTCTGGCAGGCACCGGGAGCAGGCGTTGCGCTAATCGGTGCTGCGTTGACGGGTTGTGGCTGCTCGTTAATCTTCCCGGCCCTGGGTGTTGAAGTGGTGAAACGTGTACCGGCTCAGGTACGCGGTACGGCGCTTGGTGGCTATGCGGCGTTTCAGGATATCTCGTACGGTGTCGCAGGGCCATTGACCGGATTGTTGGCAACCTCGATGGGTTATCCGTCAGTGTTTTTAGCTGGAGCAATTTCTGCGGTAGTCGGGATTGTGGTTACACTCATCGCCTTTCGCAAGTAACTATAGCCACCCAAGGCTGGGTGGCTAACGTTTAAATCACTATCCAGAACAAAACCATCACCACAATCAGTGCGATAAGTGCCAGGCCTGGGCGGGCACTTATTACCTTCATCGGTTCAATAAATGGCGCCCAAATTGGGCTGGCGATCGGCTGAATGTTATGCACTTCTAGCGCTGATGGCTGGCGTTCGGCGCGTTTTAAAAACACCTGATTCAAAATATCCTGCACCTGCGCGGCGGTCAGTAACGTTTGCGGTGTAGCCTGAAAACGTTGCTGCGTATAGTCCGTTATCTCTTTCCATTCAGCGGGTTCGAGCGGCTGCTTCAAAGCCGCCTGAATGGTGTGCAATGTCGGCGTGTTTTGCTGGCTTAATGTCTGGCGTGCTTGTAACCAGGTAGTCAGCAGCGCGAAATGTTTGGCCGGGATCAGCTCGCCCGTTTTCACACCGCTTAACTCAAGCATTGACTGCCAGATTAACTTACTGGACTCGCCCGTTGCGGCAGCGAGTTTAGCGACTTGTTTATTTAATGAATTGTGTTCAGCGGGCAATAGCGGGCGATCTGTCGCCGGGCGTTGCTGTGGCTGCGGGATAGCCAACTGGTTATTTTGCAATAACGTCAGTACGCTTTTTAATTGTTCTGGCGTGAGCTGGCTAAGGGCTGTCTGCCCAAACTGTTGGCGAATGTAATCACTCACCGCCTGGCGATTATTGCCCTGCGATAGCAATTCGCTAAGCTGTTGTACAACCTGACGTGTGGCATGGGTTGTTTGAGCATTACTGAGACGCTGATTCAGATTTTGTTCAGCCGCGGGGAAGTGACGCGATAACAATGGCGTTTCACCTTTTAGCCCGAGGTCATGTTTTAATCCCGCCCACACTTCGGCACTTTGTTGCTGGTTAAGCGCAACAATACGTGTAATCAAACGTTCCAGAACGGTACGTTGCTGTGTAGAAAGCGGAAACTCACCTGCCGCTGAAGTTGGGGAGGGTGGTTCCCCCGGAGGACGTGCTGTCGCCCCCTGAATGGGTTGCATAGGCTTAAATCCTTTGTCATTCCCTGGCTCAAGTATGCCAGGACGCCAGATTATGGCACACTATCGGGCTTATTCTCGACGATTAACCGAACAGGTAGCTAACGTGAAAATCCTCGTTGACGAAAACATGCCCTATGCACGTGAATTGTTTAGTCGCTTAGGCGACGTAACCGCCGTCCCAGGCCGCCCAATTCCCGTATCCGAACTGGCTGATGCCGATGCGTTAATGGTGCGTTCAGTCACCAAAGTGAATGCTGATTTACTCGATAACAAAGGGATAAAGTTTGTCGGTACGGCAACGGCTGGCACTGACCATGTTGACGAAAACTACCTTGAGCACGCGGGTATCGCATTTTCGGCCGCTCCCGGTTGTAACGCCATTGCCGTAGTTGAATATGTCTTCTCCTCACTGCTAATGCTTGCCGAACGCGACGGTTTCCAGCTTACCGACCGAACCGTGGGTATTGTTGGTGTCGGTAATGTCGGCTCGCGTTTGCAGGCGCGTCTCGAAGCTTTTGGCGTTCGTACGCTGCTTTGCGATCCACCTCGTGCCGACCGCGGTGATAAAGGCGATTTTGTTTCACTAGAACAACTGGTGCATGAAGCCGATGTGCTGACGTTCCACACGCCGCTGTTTAAAGACGGTGCGTATAAATCGCTGCATCTGGCCGATGAAAAACTGATCTCAAGCCTCAAAGCCGGTTCGATTCTGATTAACGCCTGCCGTGGCCCGGTCGTCGATAACGCCGCCTTGCTGAAATGCCTCGAGAACGGGCAGGATCTCAGCGTGGTGCTGGACGTCTGGGAGCCGGAGCCGGAACTCAATGTATCTTTGCTCGAGAAAGTTGATATTGGTACCGCCCACATTGCGGGCTACACGCTCGAAGGTAAAGCGCGTGGCACCACGCAAGTGTTTGAAGCATTTAGCGAGTTTATTGGTCAGAAACAACAAGTGGCTTTAGACACCCTGCTTCCTGCCCCAGAATTTGGTCGTATTACCCTTCATGGCCCGCTTGATCAGGCAACACTCAAAAGACTGGTTCATCTGGTGTATGATGTGCGCCGCGATGATGCTCCGCTGCGTAAAGTGGCGGGAATTCCTGGTGAGTTTGACAAGTTGCGCAAAAATTATCAGGAACGCCGTGAATGGTCATCGCTATATATCCAGTGTGATGATGAAGCGGCAGCGACAATGCTGCAAAAGCTAGGCTTTAGCGCCACCTATCACACTGCGCGTTAAACAATCCTTCTCATTTCCCCGGCGTTACACCGGGGAAATACTGCTATTTAAGTCTGGAGTAAACCAACATGTCTGAAGGCTGGAATATTGCCGTTTTAGGTGCCACGGGTGCCGTAGGCGCAGCTGTGATTGAACTGCTTGCCGAACGCCAGTTCCCGGTTGGTGAATTGTATGCCCTGGCGCGCAATGAAAGCGCCGGTGAAAATATCCGTTACGAAGGCAAAACCGTGATGGTTCAGGATGCTGAATCATTTGACTGGACTCAGGTTCAATTGGCGTTCTTCGTTGCGGGTGTTGAAGCCTCTGCGCGTTACGTTGAAGAAGCCACGAATGCCGGTTGCCTGGTTATCGACTCTAGCGGCCTGTTCGCCATGGAACACGATGTCCCGCTGGTAGTACCTGACGTGAATCCTTTTGTGCTGGGTGAATACCGCAATCGCAATCTGGTGGCCGTGGCTGATAGCCTGACCAGCCAACTCCTGACAGCCCTGAAACCGCTTATCGAACAAGGCGGTTTATCACGTATTCAGGTGACGAATTTGTTGGCCGCTTCTGGCCGTGGCAAAAGTGCCGTCGATGCATTAGCCGGGCAGAGCGCCCGCTTGCTGAACGGTTTGCCTATTGAAGATGCGGATCTGTTTGGTCGCCAGCTGGCATTCAACATGCTGCCGCTGGTGCCGGATGCAGAAGGCAGCGTTCCGGTAGAACGCCGCTTAGTGAACGAAGTGCGTAAAGTGTTGCAGGATGAAGGCGTGATCATTTCGGCCAGCTTCGTCCAGGCCCCGGTGTTTTACGGCCACGCGCAAATGGTGAACTTTGAAGCCATGCGCCCGCTTGCCTCTGAAGAAGCGCGTGACGCGTATATCCAGTTTGAAGATATCGAACTTTCTGAAGAGGGCGATTTCCCTACTCAGGTTTCCGATGCTTCCGGCAGCTCGCACCTTTCCATTGGCTGTATCCACAACGATTACGGTATGCCTGAGCAGATTCAATTCTGGTCTGTTGCCGATAACGTTCGTTTCGGTGGTGCATTGATGGCGGTGAAAACGGCTGAGAAATTAGTGCAGGAGTATATGTACTAATGTCCGACGAGTTGCACCAAACACCACTCAACAAGATTGCACTCGGCATTGAATACGACGGCAGCAAATATTATGGCTGGCAGCGCCAGAATGAAGTGCGCAGCGTGCAAGAGAAGCTTGAAAAAGCGCTCTCTAAAGTGGCTGATGAGCCAATAAATGTATTCTGCGCCGGACGTACCGACGCTGGCGTACACGCCACCGGCCAGGTGGTGCACTTTGAAACGCGTGTGCAGCGTAAAGATGCGGCATGGACGCTTGGTGCAAATGCGAATTTACCTGGTGACATTGCGGTGCGTTGGGTTAAAGCTGTGCCCGATGATTTTCACGCGCGCTTCAGCGCCACGGCGCGCCGTTATCGTTATGTCATCTATAACGAGCGGCTACGTCCTGCAGTGATGGGGCAGGGGGTGACGCATTTTTATCATCTGCTGGATGCTGAACGTATGCACCGTGCAGCGCAATGTTTGCTGGGTGAGAACGATTTTACGTCGTTCCGTGCCGTGCAATGCCAGTCGCGCACACCCTGGCGCAATCTGATGCACATCAACGTCACACGTTATGGTTCATACGTGGTGGTGGATATCAAAGCCAATGCGTTTGTGCATCACATGGTGCGAAACATTGTCGGCAGCCTGATGGAAATTGGTTGTGGCAATCAAGAAGAGAACTGGATGGCCGAATTGCTGGCGGCGAAAGATCGTAAGCTTGCAGCGGCGACCGGAAAAGCAGAAGGCTTGTACTTAGTTTCTGTTGATTACCCTGACCACTTTGCATTACCTAAACCCCCGATGGGGCCTCTTTTTTTGGCAGACTGACGCCAGTCGAGAAAGGTAGATAACGATGGAATTTATCCGCTTTATTATTGATTTTATTTTGCACATTGATGTGCACTTAGCGGAGTTGGTTGCACAGTATGGTGTCTGGGTTTATGCCATTCTGTTTTTGATTCTGTTTTGCGAGACAGGTCTGGTGGTGACGCCATTCCTTCCCGGTGATTCGCTGCTGTTTGTTGCCGGAGCGCTGGCCGCCTTGCCGACCAACGATCTGAACGTTCATACCATGGTGATTTTAATGATCATCGCGGCTATTGTTGGAGATGCGGTGAACTACACTATTGGGCGGCTGTTTGGTGAAAAGCTGTTCAGCAACCCGAATTCAAAAATCTTCCGCCGCAGTTATCTTGATAAAACACACGCTTTTTACGAGCGTCATGGTGGAAAAACGATTATCCTCGCGCGCTTCGTACCGATTGTGCGAACTTTTGCACCGTTTGTCGCCGGGATGGGGCATATGTCCTATCGCCATTTTGCGATGTATAACGTTGCCGGTGCGTTGCTGTGGGTATTGTTATTCACCTACGCAGGCTACCTGTTCGGCGATTTGCCAATTGTGCAGGAAAACCTGAAATTACTGATTGTGGCGATTATCGTGTTGTCGGTCCTGCCTGGTGTGGTTGAAATTATTCGCCACAAACGCGCGGCCAAACGCCTGCAAAAGTAACCCCATCGCGCGGTTCGACCACTTTTTTATCCAAAGTCGCGGGCCGTTATGTTTTAATGAGCACCATTTATGGTCTGGGGCAGCTAGTTCTGCCACAGAAAAACTGGCATCGACCAGGTTCAAGCAGAAAGGTCATCAATGAGCTGGATTGAACGAATTCTCAATAAGAGCAATATCACCCCTACCCGTAAGGCGAGTATCCCTGAAGGGGTGTGGACGAAGTGCGACAGCTGTGGCCAGGTTTTGTACCGTGCCGAACTGGAACGCAATCTCGAAGTCTGCCCAAAATGCGATCACCACATGCGTATGTCTGCGCGCGATCGCTTGCACAGCCTGTTAGATGAAGGCTCGATGTTTGAATTGGGTAGTGAACTTGAGCCAAAAGATATCCTCAAGTTTAAAGACTCTAAAAAATATAAAGACCGTCTGGCATCAGCCCAGAAAGAAACCGGCGAGAAAGACGCGCTGGTGGTCATGAAAGGCACGCTCTATAACATGCCAGTTGTGGCGGTGGCGTTTGAGTTTGCTTTCATGGGCGGTTCTATGGGTTCTGTTGTCGGCGCGCGTTTTGTTCGTGCCGTAGAACAAGCTCTGGAAGATAACTGCCCGATGATCTGCTTCTCTGCTTCCGGTGGCGCACGTATGCAAGAAGCGCTGATGTCGCTGATGCAGATGGCGAAAACCAGTGCAGCGTTGGCCAAAATGCAGGAACGCGGTCTGCCGTATATTTCGGTTCTGACTGACCCGACTATGGGTGGCGTTTCCGCAAGCTTCGCGATGCTGGGCGATCTGAACATTGCTGAACCAAAAGCACTGATCGGCTTTGCTGGCCCTCGTGTTATCGAGCAGACCGTTCGCGAAAAACTGCCGCCGGGCTTCCAGCGCAGTGAGTTCCTGATCGAAAAAGGGGCGATCGACATGATCGTCCGCCGTCCAGAAATGCGCCTCAAACTGGCAAGCGTTCTGGCAAAGCTGACCAATCAGCCCGCGCCAAATCCGGAAGCGCCGCGCGAACCGATTGTGGTTCCGGCAGCACCGGAAGAAGGTCACGAGGCCTGATAGTTAATAAGGGCAGGCCAAATAGGTTCTGCCCTTTTTCTTGAACCGTAGACAGAGCGGGCATCATGGAAAAAATTCAAACTCCTCAAGCCACGTCGCCTCTGGCCACGTGGCTTTGTTATCTGGAAAACCTCCATTCTAAAACCATCGAGCTTGGCCTTGATCGCGTAAAAAAAGTTGCCGCAACGCTCGATGTGTTGAAACCTGCGCCGACGGTATTTACCGTGGCGGGAACCAATGGCAAAGGCACCACTTGTCGCACCCTGGAAAAGGTGTTGATGGCGGCGGGATATCGTGTTGGTGTCTACAGCTCACCGCATCTGGTGCGTTACAACGAGCGCGTGCGCGTGCAAAGTGAAGAGCTGGACGAGGCGTACCACACGGCGGCCTTTGCACAAATTGAAGCCATGCGTGGCGAAACATCACTGACCTATTTTGAGTACAGCACGTTGTCAGCGCTATTGTTGTTTAAGCAACTGGCAGTGGACGTGGTGATTCTTGAAGTCGGCCTGGGTGGTCGCCTGGATGCGACCAATATTGTCGATGCCGATGTAGCTGTCGTCACCAGTATCGCGCTGGACCACACCGACTGGCTGGGGCCAGACCGCGAAAGCATTGGGCGTGAAAAAGCCGGGGTCTTCCGTGGTGGTAAACCTGCTGTGGTGGGCGAGCCAGATATGCCACACACTATTGCTGATGTGGCGGCGGAAAAGGGCGCTCATCTGCTGCGCCGTGATGTTGACTGGTCTTATGAGGTTGGTGAGAACAGCTGGATCTTTAAAGATGCTCAGGGTGAACTCAACGGCTTACCGTTGCCACTGGTCCCGCAGCCGAATGCCGCAACCGCGCTGGCCGCATTGCGTGCAAGCCAGTTAAATGTCAGTAATGAAGCTATTATTCAAGGGATTAAAGAGGCGACGTTACCGGGCCGTTTCCAGATTATTTCGCAGGCACCGTTGGTTATTCTCGATGTGGCGCATAACCCCCACGCGGCGGCCTATCTTGCCGGGCGCCTGGCACAGCTACCAAAGCGTGGGCGCGTGCTGGCGGTAATTGGTATGCTGCACGACAAAGACATCGCCGGTACGCTGGCAAATTTGTCGCCTCAAGTTGATAGCTGGTATTGTGCTCCGTTGGAAGGGCCGCGAGGTGCGAGTGCTGAACAGTTGATTGAGCATCTGGGCCAGGGTGAAGTCTACGGTACAGTGGCGCAAGCCTGGAATGCTGCGATGAGTGCAGCAACAGGGGATGATACCGTGCTGGTGTGTGGTTCATTTCATACAGTAGCCCACGTAATGGAAGCGCTGGACGCGGAGAAAACAGGTGGCGAGTAAGTTTCAAAATCGATTAGTAGGGACCATCATTTTGGTCGCACTGGGGGTCATTATCCTGCCAGGGCTACTCGATGGTCAGAAAAAACATTATCAGGATGAATTTGCAGCCATTCCTCTGGTTCCAAAACCTGGGGATACCGCTGAGCCGGATATGTTGCCTGTTGCAACTCAGGCACTCCCTTCTCAGCCACCTGAAGGTGCCGCCGAAGAGGTGAGAGCGGGTACGGCAGCAGCACCAGGATTAGATATCGCCTCACTGCCGAGTGATGGTGGTGCGGGTATTGATGAAGTTCCGGTCGCCCGTGCTCAACCAAAACCGCAACCTGTCGTTGAGAAACCGAAACCTAAGCAGGTCGAAAAACCGCAGAGTAGGGCTGAGATTGATCAAACGGCAGAACGTCTGGCGATGATGAACGAAGAACCACCTGCGCCTGAAAAACCTGTGAAGCAAGAAGCGACCGAACAAGCGCCAACCGGCAAAGCTTACGTCGTGCAACTAGGTGCATTAAAGAATGCCGACAAAGTAAATGAAATTGTTGGTAAACTACGCGGCGCTGGGTTCCGTGCTTACACGTCACCGTCTACACCAGTGCAGGGGAAAGTTACCCGTATTTTGGTGGGGCCGGACGCTTCGAAAGACAAACTTAAGTCGTCTTTGGGCGAGCTGAATTCGCTTTCCGGGCTGAACGGTGTGGTGATGACTTACACGGCCAGGTAAACCCGCAGAGGCGGGATTTAGGGCAGATTTTTAATGGCGTTGAGCATTTTTTCAACGCCATTATTTATTTACGCGAGGGAAGGAAATCCCTACGCAAACGTTTTCTTTTTCTGTTAGAATGCGCCCCGAACTGGACGTCAGGGCGATTTGTCGTGGGATTTGTTCATGGTTTGGATAGATTACGCCATTATTGCGGTCATCGGCTTTTCGGCTCTGATTAGTGTTATTCGTGGGTTTGTGCGTGAAGCGTTATCGCTGGTGACCTGGGGCTGTGCTTTCTTTGTCGCCAGTCATTACTACACTTACCTGTCAGTCTGGTTCACAGGCTTTGAAGACGAACTGGTACGTAATGGAATAGCTATCGCGATTCTATTTATCGCGACACTCATTGTCGGTGCGATAGTCAATTATGTGATTAGCGCGCTGGTTGAGAAAACCGGCCTGTCGGGTACAGACAGGGTGTTGGGGATCTGTTTCGGTGCTTTACGTGGAGCATTGATCGTCGCCGCCATTCTGTTCTTTCTTGATACGTTTACTGGTTTTTCGAAGAGTGACGACTGGCAAAAGTCGCAGCTTATCCCGCAATTCAGTTTCATCATCAGATGGTTCTTTGACTATCTGCAAAGCTCGTCAAGTTTCTTGCCTCGGCCTTAGGGCGGGGGTTATGGCTTAGAGTCTGATTTTTCTGGCTATTTTATTTTCAAATAACGCCAGAAAAACAGACTCACGATGAGGAAAAGACAACATGTGCGGTATTGTCGGTATCGCCGGTTTCATGCCGGTAAACCAGTCTATCTATGATGCGTTAACGGTGCTTCAGCATCGTGGACAAGATGCCGCAGGCATCGTCACCATTGATGCTTTAAACTGTTTTCGTCTACGCAAAGCTAATGGACTGGTGAGTGATGTATTTGGTGCCATTCACATGCAACGCTTACAAGGAAACATGGGCATTGGTCATGTGCGATACCCTACAGCGGGTAGTTCCAGCGCTTCTGAAGCCCAGCCTTTCTATGTGAACTCTCCGTACGGCATTACCCTTGCACACAACGGTAACCTGACTAACGCCCACGAACTGCGCCAGAAGCTGTTCGAAGAAAAGCGTCGTCACATTAACACCACTTCCGATTCTGAAATCCTGCTGAATATTTTCGCCAGTGAGCTGGATAACTTCCGCAACTATCCGCTGGAAGCAGACAATATTTTTGCCGCTATCGCTGCAACTAACCGTCAGATTCGTGGCGCTTACGCATGTGTGGCAATGATTATCGGCCACGGTATGGTTGCGTTCCGCGATCCAAACGGCATCCGCCCACTCGTAATGGGCAAGCGTGATTTGAACGATGGTCGCACTGAATATATGGTGGCTTCCGAGAGCGTTGCGCTTGATACCCTGGGCTTCGAATTCCTGCGTGATATCGCACCAGGTGAAGCGGTGTATATCACCGAAAAAGGTCAACTGTTTACCCGTCAGTGTGCCGACAACCCAACAAGCAACCCTTGCTTGTTCGAATATGTCTACTTTGCACGCCCGGACTCTTTCATCGACAAAATTTCCGTTTACAGCGCACGCGTTGAGATGGGCAAAAAACTCGGTGAGAAAATTGCCCGCGAGTGGGAAGATCTGGATATCGATGTGGTTATCCCGATTCCAGAAACATCCTGCGATATCGCGTTGGAAATCGCCCGTATTCTCGACAAGCCATATCGCCAGGGCTTCGTGAAGAACCGCTACGTTGGC
Source organism: Buttiauxella cochleicola (assembly GCF_021283185.1). NCBI lineage: Bacteria > Pseudomonadati > Pseudomonadota > Gammaproteobacteria > Enterobacterales > Enterobacteriaceae > Buttiauxella > Buttiauxella cochleicola. The sequence continues at coordinate 103,439 of NZ_JAJSOS010000011.1, read as the reverse complement.
CGTACCTTTATCATGCCGGGCCAGCAGCTGCGTCGTAAATCTGTACGCCGTAAACTCAACGCCAACCGCGCTGAGTTCCGCGATAAGAACGTTTTGCTGGTGGATGACTCTATCGTTCGTGGCACCACTTCTGAGCAGATTATCGAGATGGCGCGTGAAGCCGGTGCGAAGAAAGTTTACCTCGCGTCAGCGGCACCAGAGATTCGCTTCCCGAACGTATACGGCATTGATATGCCAAGCGCTAACGAACTGATTGCTCACGGCCGTGAAGTTGACGAGATCCGTCAGCTGATTGGTGCCGATGGTCTGATTTTCCAGGATCTGAACGATCTGATTGAGGCTGTACGCGTTGAGAATCCGGATATCACGCAGTTTGAATGCTCGGTGTTCAACGGTATTTACGTGACCAAAGATGTGGATCACGAATATCTTGAGTATCTTGAGTCCTTGCGTAATGACGATTCACAAGCGATTGCCCGTCAGAACGAAGTGGAAAACTTAGAGATGCATAACGAGGGTTAAAGCCATCCTCACCGTAACCCTCTCCCAGAAGGAGAGGGTTACCATTTCTTGCATCCCTGCCCATCTTGCGGCAAAGTCAGCCCAGATAAACTCCTCGGGCGAACTAAAATATGAAACGGTTAATTGTTGGGATTTCAGGTGCCAGTGGTGCAATCTACGGTGTGCGACTACTTCAGGTTCTGCAACAATTACCCGATATCGAAACTCATCTCATTCTGAGTAACGCAGCTCGCCAGACCCTTGCCTTAGAAACCGATATTTCCCTGCGCGAAGTTCAGGCTCTGGCTGATGTGGTTCACGACGCCCGTGATATCGCCGCCAGCCTCTCTTCAGGCTCTTTTAAGACGCACGGCATGGTGATATTGCCTTGTTCAATTAAAACCCTTTCTGGCATTGTCCACAGCTATACCGATGGCCTGCTGACGCGTGCGGCAGATGTAGTGCTAAAAGAGCGTCGTCCGCTAGTGCTTTGCGTGCGCGAAACGCCGCTGCATCTTGGCCATTTGCGTTTAATGACCCAGGCCGCCGAACTAGGTGCGGTGATTATGCCGCCAATGCCGGCGTTTTATCATCGTCCGCAAAGCGTGCAGGACATTATCGACCAGACGGTCAACCGGGTACTCGATCAGTTTGATATTGAGCTACCACAGGACTTATTCACCCGCTGGAACGGGGCATAAATATTGCGCCAGTGTGGTGCATCACAAAACGCTTCGCCTCAAATTGGGGCGATTTTGTAACCCCGATCACTTCCAGAACATTTATCCGCTATTTTCCACCGTTAATGCTTTTCCCTCATACCAGACCTGCTATCTTTCATTCTCGTGACAGAGTTGTAACTTTTATTTAACACAAAACCGCGCACTTTCTTTCACGCAAGAAAAAGTGGCATGGGAACTGCAACTCTGGTCTGCAACACAAAACAAACACAACACGACGTTACACATAATAAGATCAGCCACCTGAGGGTTATGTATGAAAAAGCAAGTTCTCGCTCTGTCATTACTGCTTGGCCTGAGTGCCACCGCAAGCGTCTTCGCAGCCATTCCGCAGAGCATTCGTCTTGGTACGGACACCACATATGCACCGTTCTCATCTAAAGACGCGAAAGGGGATTTTGTTGGTTTCGATATCGATCTCGGCAATGAGCTGTGTAAACGCATCAATACTAAATGTACGTGGGTAGGAAGCGACTTTGATGCGCTGATCCCATCGCTAAAAGCGAAGAAAATCGACGGTATCATCTCCTCGCTTTCCATTACTGAAAAACGCCAGAAAGAGATTGCCTTCTCAGACAAACTTTATGCTGCTGATTCACGCCTGATTGCTGTTAAAGGCTCTCCGGTTCAGCCAACTCTTGATTCACTCAAAGGCAAGCACATCGGTGTGTTGCAAGGCTCTACCCAAGAAGCATATGCCAACGCTGAATGGCGTAGCAAAGGTATCGATGTGGTGCCTTACGCTAACCAGGATCTGATCTATTCTGACCTGGCTGCTGGCCGCCTTGATGCGGCATTCCAGGATGAAACCGCTGCAAGCGAAGGCTTCCTGAAATTGCCTGCGGGTAAAGGCTATCAGTTTGCTGGCCCATCTGTGAAAAACAAACAGTACTTTGGTGACGGCACCGGTATTGGCTTGCGCAAAGACGACGTAGAGCTGAAAGCTGCCTTCGATAAAGCGCTGGCAGAAATGCGTAAAGACGGTACTTACGACAAATTTGCTAAAAAGTACTTCGATTTTAATGTTTACGGTGAATAACCTCATCCCGTAGTCTGTAGCCCGGTTATGGCTTTCATGGCCGGGCTGAATAGAATTGCAATCTAACCTGATTCTACTTGCACTCCGTTAGTGCAAATTATTGCTGATGCACCAAAATGGTGTTTTACTTGCATCCTGTTGGTGCGACATGCTTTTCAAGTGAAAGTGCTCCTGAAACAGGGCGCGCCATCCGCTTGAAAAAACACTATATTGGTATGCATAAATTGGCATGAAACATGCAATTTTATCCGGTTAAAAAGCAATCGCGCAAAATATACGGTCTACTCGAGGATAATTATGAACAAGCAGATCATCGCTCTTTCTTTGGTACTGGCATTTTCCAGTGTTTCCACAGCTTTCGCCGCAATTCCTAAAAATGTACGTATTGGTACTGACCCAACTTACGCACCGTTTGAGTCGAAAAACGCTCAAGGGGAACTAGTCGGTTTTGATATCGATTTGGCAAAAGAACTCTGCAAACGCATCGAAACTAATTGTACCTTCGTGGAAAACCCACTGGATGCGTTGATCCCCTCGTTGAAAGCGAAAAAAATCGACGCGATTATGTCGTCGCTTTCTATTACTGAAAAACGCCAGCAAGAAATTGCCTTCACCGACAAACTGTACGCTGCAGACTCGCGTTTAGTGGTCGCGAAAGGTTCGCCGATTCAACCCACTCTTCAGTCTCTGAAAGGTAAGCGTGTCGGTGTGCTGCAAGGCACTACGCAAGAAACCTACGGTAATGAGCACTGGGCACCGAAAGGCATCGAAATTGTCTCTTACCAAGGCCAGGACTCTATTTACGCTGACCTGACGGCAGGCCGTATTGACGCCGCGTTCCAGGACGAAGTGGCTGCGAGCGAAGGCTTCCTGAAACAACCTGTTGGCGCAAATTACCAGTTCGGTGGGCCATCAGTTAAAGACGACAAACTGTTTGGTGTTGGCACCGGTATGGGTCTGCGTAAAGACGATACCGAGTTACGCGAAGCACTGAACAAAGCATTTGCTGAAATGCGCAAAGACGGAACTTACGAGAAGTTAGCGAAGAAATACTTCGACTTCGATGTTTACGGTGGTTAACAGTCACCAGTGGTTCAACCTGCCCGCTGCGGGCAGGTTAGGTTTGTGCAAACACTGACGACAGGATACGCACCATGTTGTACGGTTTTTCAGAAGTCATTTTTAAAGGGGCTGTCGTCACGCTGGAACTGGCGCTAAGCTCCGTTATCCTCGCCGTTATTATTGGCCTGGCGGGAGCTGGTGCTAAGTTATCCAAAAATCGCCCGTTAGCCATGCTGTTCGAAGGTTACACCACGCTGATTCGTGGCGTGCCCGATCTGGTACTGATGCTGCTGATTTTCTATGGCCTGCAAATGGCGCTCAATGTGTTAACCGACTCGCTTGGCGTTGCTCAGTTTGATATCGACCCAATGGTTGCCGGTATCATTACGCTTGGTTTTATCTACGGTGCCTATTTTACCGAAACGTTCCGCGGTGCTTTTATGGCTGTTCCGAGAGGGCACATTGAAGCGGCAACCGCCTTTGGTTTTACCGGTTCGCAAACTTTCCGCCGCATTCTCTTCCCAGCCATGATGCGCTACGCGCTACCAGGCATTGGGAACAACTGGCAGGTTATTTTAAAAGCCACCGCGCTGGTCTCGTTGTTGGGTCTGGAAGATGTGGTGAAAGCGACTCAGCTTGCCGGGAAAAGCACCTGGCAGCCATTCTACTTTGCGATTGTCGCCGGGATCATTTACCTGTTCTTTACCACGGTATCGAATGGTGTACTGCTCTGGCTTGAACGCCGTTACTCGGTTGGCGTGAAGAGGGCTGAGCTATGATGGATATTTTCCACGAATACTGGAAGGCGCTGCTGTGGACTGATGGCTATCGGTTTACCGGGGTTGCCATTACGCTGTGGTTGCTGATTTCATCGGTGGTGATGGGCGGGATTCTGGCATTGTTTTTGGCCATCGGCCGCGTATCCAGCAACAAATTTATTGCGTTCCCTATCTGGCTGTTTACCTACATTTTCCGTGGCACACCGCTGTATGTGCAGTTGCTGGTGTTTTACTCCGGCATGTATACGCTGGAAGTGGTGAAAGGCACGGTATTGCTCAATGAGTTTTTCCGCAGTGGCCTGAACTGTACGGTCCTCGCGCTGACGCTCAATACGTGTGCGTACACCACCGAAATCTTTGCCGGGGCTATCCGTGCTGTACCGCATGGTGAAATTGAAGCCGGGCGCGCATATGGTTTCTCGCCATTCAAAATGTATCGCTGCATTATTCTGCCTTCAGCGCTGCGTATCGCACTGCCTGCGTACAGCAACGAAGTGATTTTGATGCTGCACTCCACCGCACTGGCGTTTACCGCCACGGTGCCGGATCTCCTGAAGATCGCCCGCGATATCAACTCCGCAACTTACCAGCCGTTTACCGCTTTTGGGATTGCTGCGGTTCTGTACCTGTGCATTTCTTATGTGCTGATTAGATTGTTCCGCAAGGCGGAGCAACGCTGGTTGCAGCATATTAAACCAAGCTCAACACATTGAGTGTTCAACGATGACTGATAAAAAATTAAGCGTTACCGACCTGCACAAGCGCTACGGCCAACATGAAGTGCTGAAAGGGGTCTCTCTACAAGCCAATGCGGGCGATGTGATAAGCATCATTGGCTCATCGGGTTCTGGCAAAAGTACCTTTTTACGCTGCATTAACTTCCTCGAAAAACCGAGTGAAGGGACGATTGTTGTCAATAACCAGAACATTAATCTGGTGCGTGATACCGACGGACAGTTAAAAGTTGCCGATAAAAATCAGCTTCGTTTACTACGCACGCGTCTGACGATGGTATTCCAGCATTTCAACTTGTGGAGCCACATGACGGTGCTGGAAAACGTCATGGAAGCGCCGATTCAGGTGCTTGGCCTGAGCAAGCAAGAAGCGAAAGAGCGTGCAGTGAAGTATCTGGCGAAAGTTGGCATTGACGAGCGCCAGCAGATTAAGTACCCGGTACATCTTTCCGGCGGCCAGCAGCAGCGTGTCTCTATCGCCCGTGCACTGGCGATGGAACCTGAAGTATTGCTGTTCGATGAACCGACCTCCGCGCTTGATCCTGAACTGGTAGGCGAAGTGTTGCGTATCATGCAGAAACTGGCCGAAGAAGGGAAAACGATGGTAGTGGTAACGCATGAGATGGATTTTGCGCGCCACGTTTCAAACCATGTGATTTTCCTGCATCAGGGTTTAATCGAAGAAGAGGGGACACCAGAAGAGTTGTTTGGTAACCCGAAAAGCGCCCGTTTGCAGCAGTTCTTGTCGGGATCGCTGAAGTAATACTGAAAGTCCCGCCGTTGCGGCGGGACTTGAATATTAACGCACTACATCCCCCAGCGCCTCTTCCAGATCATACCAACGGAAGCCAAACCCAGAATCTTCAAGCCGCTTTGGCAACGCGCGTTGCCCGCCCAATACCAACACCGAAGATTCCCCCATCATCATCCTGACTGCGGTTGCCGGTGCACGTATAAATGCCGGGCGATTCAGTACATGGCCGAGAGCATGAGAGAACTGTTCATTGCGCACCGGATAGGGTGAAACCATGTTAAATGGCCCGCGTAGGTCGTTATCCAACAGCCACAAAATACCGTTCACCATATCGTCGATATGAATCCACGCCAGATATTGCCGCCCATCACCCATTGGCCCACCCAGACCTAAACGGAATATCGGCAGCAGTTTTGCCAGAATCCCGCCTTTGGGGGCTAACACTACGCCGGTACGCAGCAGGCAGACGCGCGTGTGCTCGCTCTGTGCCCCACAAGCAATTTGCTCCCAACGGGCGCACAGCTTATGGGTAAATTCATTGTGGGGCGGTTCATCTTCGTTGACGACCACTTCACCGAGGTCACCATAATATCCGGCGGCAGAACCAGAGATAAACACTGCAGGCGGCGTCTGGCTTGCTTTAAACATCTCAACCAGGCGTTCGGTGATTTGCCAGCGGCTTTGACACAAGCGCTGTTTTTGCGACTCGGTCCAGCGTTTGTCGGCAATGGGTTCACCTGCAAGATTGATCACCGCATCGAACCCATCAAGATTTTGATGGTCGTTCAACCCTTTCCAGAATGTGACTTTGGGGTCAAAAAGCGTACGCGCTTTGTCGGGGTTTCTGGTGACGATCGTGACACCGTGCCCTAATTCCAGCAAGCGCGGTACCAGATGGCTGCCAATCAGGCCGGTTCCTCCGGTAATCAGTATCTGCATGCTCGTCTCCAGTTGTTTGCGCTTACTTTCGCCAACTCATGGTCATTGATACCGAGTCGGCATAGCGCAGCGCGTGAAGTTTATCGATCTCTACTTCAGCATAAGATACCCACGGATGATCGCATGCGATGTCGAGCACATCCTGAGTTAATTTTTCCAATAATGAGAAGCGATGGTTCTCTACCAACTGAATGATTTGTTTAGTGATAGTGCGGTAATTCAGCGCGTCGTTGATATCTTCGCTGGCGCGGGCTTTGTCCGCCGGGTAATGAATGGCGACGTTAATGACTATATCCTGGCGATTGGCAATTTCTTCTTCCTTGATACCAATGAAGGTGCGCAGGCGTAAATTTTTGATTCGAATAATTGCGTCTGGTTGTGGGGACATTGCAGGTGTGCTCCATGTAGTTATTTTCCATCGCAGACTATACCCAAATTAGATGAGGAAAAAAATTGCGCGCCTTGTCGGGCGCGCAGGGTTTAGTTTTGCTGCGCTTTCTCATAAGCACGTTCGGTTGCCGGGCGTGAGCGGATTCGCTCAAACCAGTTTTGAACGGCAGGGAAGTGCGCCAGATTGATGCGCTGGCGCTCATGGGAAACCGTCCACGGATAAGTAGCAATATCAGCAATGCTGTATTCGTTACCGCCCAGCCATGGAGTTTTCTCAAGCTGCTTATTCAGAACGCCGTACAAGCGTTGGGTTTCAACCTGGTAACGCTCAATGGCATAGGGTACGGGCTGCGGTGCGAAGTGATTGAAGTGATGATTCTGACCAAGCATTGGGCCAAAGCCCCCCACTTGCCAGAATAGCCACTGCAATGTGTGGGTGCGTTCGCGCAAGTCTTTGCTTAATAGTTCGTTGGTTTTTTCTGCTAAATACAGCAGGATTTCACCGGATTCAAACAAGCTCAGTGGGCCGCCGCCGTCCAAAGGGTGGTTGTCGATAATCGCCGGAATTTTATTGTTCGGAGAAATCGCTAAAAAGGCAGGCTGAAACTGATCTCCTTTGCCAATATCAATACGATGAATGGCGTAGTCCAGGCCCGTCTCTTCCAGAAACAGCGTGATTTTGTGGCCGTTTGGTGTCGGTGCGTAGTAGAGGTCAATCATGTCATTCCCATCCTGATATCAGTATTTTTCTTAAACCTATGGAGTATAGACTTTTTGAAAAAAGTGCTTCGTAGATGATTTTTGCTCAAGTGACAGTTGCCATTTTCCGCTATATGTTCAATAGCCTGGGAAACGAAATCATGGGGATATTATGAGCCAGCCGACAATAACACTTTGGTCCGATGCGAATTTTTTTAGCCCGTACGTGATGTCTGTCTACGTTGCACTCAAAGAAAAAGGCCTGAACTTTAACCTGCAAACGATTGATCTGAATAGCGGGCAAAACCTGCAACCTGGCTGGAAAGGCTATGATTTGACGCGCCGCGTTCCCACTTTAGAAGTCGATGATTTTCTACTGAGTGAATCCTCCGCCATTACTGAATATCTTGAAGAGCGTTTTGCTCCGCCAACCTGGGAGCGTATTTATCCGCATGATCTGGAAAAACGCGCCCGGGCGAGACAAATCCAGGCCTGGATCCGCAGCGATTTAATGCCAATTCGTGAAGAGCGTTCAACCGACGTGATTTTCGCAGGCGTGAAGAAACCGCCGCTGACGGAGAAAGGACAGATAGCCGCTCAAAAACTAATAACGACGGTAGAAAAGTTGTTGCTTGTCGGCCAACAAAATATTTTTGGCGAGTGGTCGATTGCCGATACCGACCTGGCATTGATGCTTAATCGTTTGATTCTCAATGGCGATGAAGTCCCTGATCGGCTGGAAGAATATGCAGCCTTCCAGTGGCAGCGGGCTTCGGTGCAGCGTTTTCTGGCACTTTCCGCAAAGCATTCTGGCTGATTAGCCCCATAATTCGCTATGATAATTCCGCTTACCATTAACAGGAATAGGGCTTTATGAAGCTGATGTTTGCCTCGGATATTCACGGATCGTTACCCGCAACAGAGCAGGTGCTGGCACATTTTGAGCGCAGTGGTGCTAAATGGTTAATATTGCTGGGTGATGTGCTGAATCATGGGCCGCGAAATGCGCTACCGGTGGGCTACAATCCTGGCGCTGTTGCTGAGCGCTTCAACAGCATTGCAGACAGAATTATCGCGGTTCGTGGTAACTGCGACAGTGAAGTTGACCAGATGCTGCTTCATTTTCCGATTACTGCACCCTGGCAACAAATATTGATGGAGGACCAGCGTTTATTTGTGACGCATGGTCATCTGTATAACCCTGATAAATTGCCACCACTGGCAGAAAACGATGTTTTGGTTTTTGGTCATACTCATCTTCCACTGGCTGAGAAGCAAGACACGGTCTATCTCTTTAATCCGGGCTCGGTGAGTATCCCTAAAGGCGGCTTTGAAGCGAGTTATGGCATGCTAAACGACGGTGTTCTGAGCGTTCACGCACTGAATAACGCTGGGGTTATTGCACAGGTCGAGATTACCCCGTAACTTACCGCTTGTTGAACATAACGCGCCAAAGAGCGCCCTGAATAAGGTTTCCCCAATGGCGGAACAGAGTCATTTTGTTGGCATGGAATGGGTAGATATTGTCAATGAAGACAATGAAGTAATCGCGCAAGCAAGCCGCGAGCAAATGCGCGCGCAGCGTTTGCGCCATCGCGCGACTTATATCGTTGTGCATGATGGTATGGGGAAGATTTTGGTGCAGCGTCGTACCGAAACCAAAGATTTTATGCCGGGCATGCTGGATGCTACCGCTGGTGGCGTAGTGCAGGCTGATGAACAACTGCTGGACTCAGCACGTCGTGAAGCGGAAGAGGAGTTGGGTATTGCCGGTGTGCCATTTGCCGAGCATGGTCAGTTCTACTTTGAGGACACCAACTGCCGCGTATGGGGAAGCCTGTTTAGCTGTGTTTCTCATGGCCCGTTTGCGTTGCAGGAAGAAGAAGTCAGCGAAGTATGCTGGATGTCGCCGGAAGAAATTACAGCCCGCTGTGACGACTTTACGCCGGACTCTCTTAAAGCACTGGCGTTGTGGATGACCCGCAATGCGAAAAATGAATCCCAGCACACGGCTGCTGCGGAGTAATTCATTTAGTTTTACTTTAACATGCCAATAAAAAAGGCCGCTAAATTAGCGGCCTTGTTGCTTCTCAGAAGAACTTAGTCTTGTTGAGAAGACTGAATCGCAGTCAGAGCGATGGTGTAAACGATATCGTCTACCAGTGCGCCACGAGACAGGTCGTTGACTGGTTTACGCATACCTTGCAGCATTGGCCCGATGGAGATCAGGTCTGCTGAGCGCTGTACCGCTTTATAGGTGGTGTTACCGGTGTTCAGGTCTGGGAAGATGAACACGGTAGCGCGACCCGCAACCGGTGAGTTTGGCGCTTTGGATTTCGCAACGTCAGCCATAACTGCGGCGTCGTACTGCAACGGACCGTCGATGACCAGGTCAGGACGTTTTTCTTGAGCAATACGTGTAGCTTCACGTACTTTCTCAACGTCGCTACCTGCACCAGAAGTGCCGGTGGAGTAGGACAGCATTGCAACGCGTGGGTCGATACCGAATGCAGCAGCGGAATCCGCAGACTGAATAGCGATTTCTGCCAGTTGCTCAGCAGTTGGGTCCGGGTTGATCGCGCAGTCGCCGTAAACGTAAACCTGTTCTGGCAGCAGCATGAAGAACACAGAAGAAACCAAAGAGCTGCCTGGTGCAGTTTTGATCAGCTGCAACGGTGGACGAATGGTGTTCGCGGTAGTGTGAACAGCACCGGAAACCAGACCGTCAACTTCGTCTTGCTCAAGCATCAAAGTACCCAGCACAACGTTGTCTTCCAGTTGCTCACGGGCAACGGCTTCGGTCATGCCTTTGCTCTTACGCAGCTCAACCAGACGTGCAACGTAGCTCTCGCGAACCACTTCCGGGTCAACGATTTCGATACCCGCACTCAGTTCAACGCCTTGCGCAGCAGCAACACGGGTGATTTCATCCGGGTTACCCAACAGTACGCAAGTTGCGATACCACGTTCAGCACAGATAGATGCCGCTTTCACGGTACGTGGCTCTTCACCTTCTGGCAGAACAACACGTTTGCCGGCTTTACGCGCCAGCTCAGTCAGCTGGTAACGGAAGGCTGGAGGAGACAGACGACGGCTACGCTCAGACGTTGCAGTCAGAGATTCGATCCAGTTTGCATCGATGTGGCTGGCCACATATTCCTGCACTTTCTCGATACGCTGATGGTCGTCAGTTGGGACTTCCAGGTTGAAGCTTTGCAGGCTCAGGGAAGTCTGCCAGGTGTTAGTGTCAACCATGAACAGCGGCAGGCCGGTAGCGAATGCACGCTCACACAGTTTGGTGACGCGTGGGTCCATTTCGTAACCGCCGGTCAGCAGAACTGCACCGATGTCTACACCGTTCATTGCAGCCAGGCACGCGGCAACCAGCACGTCTGGACGGTCTGCTGAAGTCACCAGCAAAGAACCTGGACGGAAGTGTTCCAGCATGTGCGGAATGCTACGCGCACAGAAGGTCACAGACTTCACGCGACGAGTTTTGATGTCGCCTTCGTTGATGATGGTTGCGTTCAGGTGACGCGCCATATCAATTGCACGAGTAGCGATCAGATCAAAGCTCCATGGCACACAGCCCAGAACTGGCAGCGGGCTGTCAGCGAACAGCGCTTTAGGATCGATGTTAGCGATGCTCGCTTTAGTGGAGTCATCAAAAATTTCGGACAGATCAGGACGGGTACGACCCTGCTCATCAACTGGGGCATTCAGTTTGTTAATGATAACGCCAGTGATGTTGGTGTTTTTGCTGCCGCCGAAGCTGCTACGAGCCAGTTCAATACGCTCTTTCATCTGCTCTGGGGAGTTGTTACCCAAAGACATAACGAAGACGATTTCAGCGTTCAGCGTTTTTGCGATTTCGTAGTTCAGAGATTGCGCAAACTGATGTTTACGAGTTGGAACCAGACCTTCAACCAGAACCACTTCAGCATCTTTGCTGCTGGCGTGGAAGTTGGCGATGATCTCTTCCATCAGCACGTCTTGTTGGTTGCTGGACAGCAGCGACTCAACGTGATTCATGTGCAGCGGTTCAGCCGTTGGGATGCTGGAGTTAGCACGCACAATGCTGGTGGTTTGATCTGGAGTATCGTCACCGGTACGCGGTTGGGCGATAGGTTTGAAAACGCTAAGGCGAACGCCTTTTTGTTCCATAGCACGGATAACACCAAGGCTGACGCTGGTCAGGCCGACGCTGGTTCCGGTAGGGATCAACATAATAGTACGGGACACGGTATAACCTCTTTGTATATACCCGGCATATTTCGGGTCGCAGAGGATTGCAGCAACTCGAATTATTTTGGGTATTGCCCTTTACAGGACTCAGAAAACAACACCGCCAGCGAAGGCTGGCGGTAAGGAGAATCAAGCGGTCAGGCGAGATGCATCCTGAGCGATAACCAGTTCTTCGTTGGTCGGAATGACCATCGCAGGAACGGTACCCTCTTTGTTGATGTAGCCTGATTTGCCGAAACGAGCAGCCAGGTTGCGTTCATGGTCAACTTCAAAGCCCAGAACACCCAGTTTGCCCAGAGACAGCTCACGTACCATTGCAGCGTTTTCACCGATACCACCAGTGAACACAACGCCGTCCAGACGACCTTCCATCAGTGCAGTGTAAGAACCGATGTATTTCGCCAGACGATGGCAGAACACGTCCATTGCACGTTTAGCATCTTCTTTAGTGGTGTAGTTGTCTTCAACATAACGGCAGTCGCTGGTGACTTCAGTCAGACCCAACAGGCCAGACTCTTTAGTCAGCATTTTGTTGATATCGTCAACGCTCATGCCCAGGGAATCGTGCAGGTGGAAGATGATAGCTGGATCGATGTCACCAGAACGGGTGCCCATTACCAGACCTTCCAGCGGAGTCAGACCCATAGAGGTGTCAACACACTTGCCGTTACGGATAGCAGAAACAGAACCGCCGTTGCCCAGGTGGCAAGTGATCAGGTTCACTTCTTCCACTGGCTTGTTCAGCATTTTCGCGGCTTCTTGAGTCACATAGAAGTGGCTGGTGCCGTGTGCGCCGTAACGACGAACGCCATGCTCTCTGTACAGGTTGTACGGCAGAGCATAGAGGTAAGATTCTTCTGGCATGGTCTGATGGAACGCGGTGTCAAACACAGCAACGTTTTTATCAGCCAGTTTAGGGAAAGATTTCAGTGCTTCAGCAATACCTATCAGGTGTGCCGGGTTATGCAGTGGTGCAAAAGAAGCAGTATCTTTGATACCCTGAATCACGGTCTCGTCGATAACGACGGAGCTGGTGTACTTCTCGCCGCCGTGAACAACACGGTGGCCGATAGCAGTCAGCTGCTCGGACAATTCAGGTTTTTGTGCCAGAATGGTATTAACCATAAAGTTAAGAGCTTCGCTGTGAGCGGCGCCTGCACCCAAAGCCGCTTCTTGTTTACCGCCATCCATTTTCCACTTGATACGTGCTTCAGGAAGATGGAAACATTCGGCTAAACCAGAAAGGTACTCGTCACCGTTTACTGCATCAATGATTGCAAATTTCAGTGAAGAGCTACCGCAGTTCAGAACCAGTACTAACTTACTCGACATGGAAGTACCTACTATTAATATGTGGCTAAAAAAACGTCAGTTAGTCTCTCAGCGTAGCGCATGATGAGCCTGACATTTATGATTAACGTCATGCCAGAAGCGTTTTTTTGGCATGAAGATTAAATACTCTAGAGTTTACGCCATGTTGCGCGATTTTTCGGCAACGGCTGACTGAGCAAAAAATTGACAACCTGCGGTTTCCCTTCTACGGCCATCAAGGCCGGCACAGGATACCCGATTGCAGCAGCTAAAGACAAAAGATTTTGAACCATGTAATTTAGAGTTGTTGTTTTGCACAAAAATTTTATTTTTTATATGTGAAGTTGAGGTAAAGCCATGTCGACACCCCTAAATAGCCACGCCAGCTGGTTTAGCATGTTCAGTCGTGGGCAACACTATTCTAAGACCTGGCCTGTCGATAAACGCCTCGCGCCAGTCTTTGTAGAAAATCGTGTTATCCGCGCCACACGTTTTGCCATCCGCTTTATGCCCCCACTTGCTGTGTTTACGCTGACCTGGCAGATTGCCCTTGGCGGCCAACTTGGCCCCGCAGTCGCAACCGCATTATTCGCCTGTAGCTTACCAATGCAGGGTTTATGGTGGCTAGGTAAGCGCTCAGTTACGCCACTGCCGCCGACCATTTTGAGCTGGTTCTACGAAGTGCGTGGCAAATTACAGGAAGCAGGGCAGGCGCTAACACCGATTGAAGGCAAGCCAGATTACCAGGCGCTCGCTGAAGTACTGAAACGTGCGTTTAAGCAGTTGGATAAAACTTTTCTTGATGATTTGTAAAATCCCTGCCGTTACGCATATATAGAAGGATATTTTTTCGCAGGAGTGATTCTGCGCAACAGGAGCTAAGAAATGGAAATGACTAACGCCCAGCGTCTGATTTTATCTAATCAGTACAAAATGATGACCATGCTCGATCCAGACAACGCCGAGCGTTATCGTCGCCTGCAAACGATCATTGAGCGCGGTTACGGCCTGCAAATGCGCGAGCTGGATCGTGAGTTCGGTGAGTTGACGGAAGAAACTTGCCGTACTGTCATCGACATTATGGAGATGTACCACGCGCTGCACGTCTCCTGGACGAACCTGAAGGATAACCAGGAAATTGACGAACGCCGTGTCACCTTCCTCGGCTTCGATGCAGCAACTGAAGCTCGGTTCCTGGGATATGTTCGATTCATGGTCAATATTGAAGGCCGTTACGCGCATTTTGACGCAGGTACTCATGGCTTTAACGCGCAGACCCCAATGTGGGAAAAATATCAGCGTATGTTGAAAGTGTGGCAGTCCTGCCCACGTCAGTATCATTTAAGTGTGAATGAGATCGCGCAGATTATTAATGCCTGAGGGGAGACGCGTCGTGAAGTGCAAAGGTTTCTTGTTTGATTTGGATGGGACTCTGGTTGACTCCCTGCCAGCGGTTGAGCGTGCATGGATTAACTGGGCTAAGCGTTTCGATATTTCGCCGCAAGAAGTATTAGGCTTCATTCATGGTAAGCAGGCGATAACTTCACTGCGTCATTTTATGGCGGGTGCGTCTGAAGAAGAGATCCAGCAGGAGTTTTTCCGTCTTGAGAAAATCGAGTCTGAAGACACCGACGGTATTGTGGCATTGCCAGGTGCCGTTGAGTTGTTGGCTCATCTGAACGAAGCGGGCATTCCATGGGCTATCGTGACCTCAGGTTCATTACCGGTGGCTTCAGCTCGTCGTGCGGCTGGCGGACTGCCAGAGCCTGAAGTGCTTGTTACTGCTGAACGTGTCTCCCGAGGGAAACCTGAGCCGGATGCCTACTTACTCGGTGCGCAATTATTAGGTTTAGAGCCTGAAGAATGCGCTGTAGTAGAAGATGCGCCAGCAGGTGTACTTTCTGGCCTGGCTGCAGGTTGCCATGTTATTGCGGTCAATGCACCGGCCGATACGCCACGGCTTGAGCATGTCGACTATGCTCTGCATTCGTTGACTGAGCTTCTGGTTCAGAAGCTGCCAGATGGCACAGTCGAAGTGTTGAGAAAACACTAAACACATGATTTAGCCCCGCGATAGCGGGGCTTTTTTATGGCATGATTTTTACCCTTTCAATCAGCTATCACCCTAATTAATTGGAGTCACAGCAAGGCAGCAAGGGAGCTTATCCCGGGGAACTTACATGAGTAAGTGACTCGGGTAAGTGAGCGTAGCTAACGCGGCTGTGGCTTCAAGTAAGACGGGGAAAAAGGAATTGTTTTGAACTCAGAACTGATTTGGGTTTTATCGCTGTTAGCGATAGCGGTGGTGCTGTTTGCCACTGGCAAAGTACGTATGGATGCGGTTGCACTTCTTGTCATTATTGCATTTGTCCTCAGCGGCACACTCACTCTCAGCGAGGCCTTCTCAGGCTTTAGCGATCCCAACGTTATCCTGATTGCAGCACTCTTTATCATTGGCGACGGCCTGGTACGAACCGGCGTTGCTACCAAAATGGGGGCCTGGCTTGTGGATGTTGCAGGCAGTAGCGAAACCAAAATGCTGGTTTTGCTGATGCTCACCGTTGCGGGGCTTGGCGCATTTATGAGTTCAACGGGTGTGGTCGCAATATTTATCCCCGTGGTACTCAGTGTTTCAATGCGCATGAAAACCTCGCCATCGCGCTTAATGATGCCGCTCAGTTTTGCCGGGTTGATTAGCGGCATGATGACGCTGGTCGCAACACCACCCAATTTGGTCGTAAACAGCGAATTGCTACGCGAAGGGTTGCAGGGGTTCCACTTCTTTAGCGTTACGCCTATTGGTTTGGTCATTTTATTGCTGGGTATCGGCTATATGCTGATTGCGCGTTTTGCACTGAAAGGGCAGAACAAAGACGATGGCAAGCAGGACTGGCGTCGTCGTACTTTTCGTGACCTGATTAAAGATTACCGCCTGACTGGCCGTGCGCGTCGTCTCGCAATTCGCCCGGGTTCACCGATGGTGGGCCGACGTTTGGATGATTTAAAACTGCGTGAGCGTTATGGCGCCAATGTCATCGGCCTTGAGCGCTGGCGCAAATTCCGCCGGGTTATCGTCAATGTCACTGGCGTCACTGAATTTCGCGCGCGCGACGTGCTGTTGATTGATATGTCTGCTTCTGAAGTCGATCTGCGTGAGTTTTGTAGCGAGCAAATGCTTGAGCCAATGGTTCTGCGCGGCGAGTATTTCTCGGACCAGGCGCTGGATGTTGGCATGGCCGAAGTTTCGTTGATCCCTGAGTCCGAACTGATAGGGCAGACACTGCGCGAGATAGGCTTCCGTACTCGCTACGGCCTGAACGTTGTTGGGTTACGTCGCAATGGCGAGGCAATGGAAGGGCTGTTGGTCGATGAAGCGTTACAGCTTGGTGATATCTTGCTGGTTGTCGGTGACTGGAAACTGATTAGTCAGTTGCAGCAAAAAGGCCGCGATTTCCTGGTACTCAATTTGCCGGTGGAAGAGGGCGAGGCGTCTCCAGCGCATAGCCAGGCACCCCATGCGATTTTCTGCCTGGCGTTGATGGTCGCCCTGATGTTGACGGACGAAATTCCTAACACCATCGCGGCCATTATTGCCTGTTTGTTGATGGGTAAGTTCCGTTGTATCGACATGGAAAGTGCCTATAAAGCGGTGCACTGGCCAAGTATTATTTTGATTGTCGGTATGATGCCATTCGCTCTTGCACTGCAAAAAACGGGTGGTGTGGATTTGATTGTAAACGGGTTGATGAGTCTCGGCGGTGGCTATGGTCCACACATGATGTTGATTTGCCTGTTCGTGATGTGTGCCGCGATTGGCTTGTTTATCTCAAATACGGCGACTGCGGTGTTAATGGCACCTATTGCGTTAGCTGCGGCAAAATCGATGGGCGTTTCCCCTTATCCATTTGCCATGATTGTCGCACTCGCCGCATCTGCTGCATTCATGACACCAGTGTCATCGCCGGTTAATACCTTGGTTCTGGGGCCTGGAAATTATAAGTTCAGCGATTTTGTGAAGATGGGCGTGCCGTTTACGGTGATTGTGATGGTGGTAAGCGTGGTGATGGTGCCGATGTTATTCCCGTTTTAATACCCTTCATACTTGAAGCCGCATCTTTGTTGGCTAGGTTTACAAACCCCAGTCACTTACTTTTGTAAGCCCCTGGGGATTTTCTCTCTTGCCGCCTTGATGTAGCTCCAATTATTTTGGGTATAGGTTAAAGCGGCGAGTCCTGGCTAATCTCATCGAGCGACAGCTGGAAGCTCGGCACAAAGACATTCATAAAATAGTCCATCTCTTCGCTGTGGCGGTCAGCCAGCGTTTTCTCGAGCCTGCCTTTTGCCAGTAAAAATTCATTGTTACCGGCAGAGAGCTCTTCCAGACATTTTAGATAGGCACATAACGCATCGGCTTGCTTGACGATGGCTCGCTCCTCGTCGCTACTGCGATGTTCATCAATCAGTGGTGCCCAGATATCACGTAACTCTTCTGGTACCATATCAATCAATTTCTGTTGGGCGATTTTCTCGATAGCTTTGTATTCATGAGCAATTTGCGTGTTGAAATACTTCACCGGCGTTGGTAAATCCCCCGTAAGCACCTCACTGACATCGTGATACATCGCAAGCAGGGCAACATGTTCGGCGTTAATTTGGCCGTTGAATTTACGATTTTTAATCACGGCTAATGCATGAGCGACCATTGCAACTTGCAGGCTATGCTCCGACACATTTTCGGTACGCACATTACGCATCAGCGGCCAACGATTGATTAATTTCAGGCGTGAAAGGTGGGCAAAGAAATGGCTTTGGCTCATAGATACACTCGGTACGTAAGCAAAGAAAACCATTGTGCGGGGAGTCGGGGGAAGATGCAAACATCTCCCCCGAGAGAATTATTGGTGGTAATGGCCGAGGAAACGACCAAATTTATTGATAGCCATTTCCAGTTCATCAACACGCGGTAAAGTCACGATACGTACGTGATCCGGCCACGGCCAGTTAAATGCCGTTCCTTGAACCAAAAGCACTTTTTCTTGTAATAAGAAATCCAGCACCATTTTTTGGTCGTCGTGGATATTAAAGCGTTTAGCGTCGATTTTAGGGAACATATAGAGTGCGCCCTGCGGTTTCACACAGGAAACACCAGGAATATCGTTAATCAGTTCCCACGCACGGTTACGCTGTTCATACAGACGCCCGCCTGGTGCAATAAATTCGCTAATACTCTGATAACCGCCTAAAGCCGTCTGAATCGCATGCTGAGCAGGTACGTTCGCGCACAAACGCATCGACGCGAGCATCTCCAGCCCTTCGATATAACCTTTTGCGTGCTTCTTCGGCCCATTCAGAACCATCCAACCCTGGCGGAACCCGGCAACACGATAAGTTTTGGACAGCCCATTAAAGGTCACTGTCAGCAGGTCCGGAGCCAGTGCCGCAATTGAATGGTGCTGTGCCGCGTCGTACAGAATCTTGTCGTAGATTTCATCAGCAAAAATAATCAAATTATGCTGACGCGCAATTTCTACAACTTCCAGCAACAGCTCTTTAGAGTAAACCGCACCGGTTGGGTTGTTCGGGTTAATAATTACGATACCGCGAGTACGTGGTGTGATTTTAGCCCGAATATCGTCAAGGTCCGGGAACCAGCCTGCCGACTCATCACATAAATAGTGAACGGCTTTGCCACTAGAAAGCGAAACTGCTGCAGTCCACAAAGGGTAATCAGGCGCTGGTACCAGCATCTCATCACCACTGTTCAGCAATGCTTGCATCGATTGAACAATCAGCTCAGAAACACCGTTGCCGATGTAAATATCTTCAACTGTCACGTCCCGCATTTCACGAGCCTGATAATGCTGCATGATGGCTTTACGTGCGGAGTAGAGTCCTTTCGAGTCGCAGTAACCCTGAGCAGTAGGCATATTACGAATCACATCGACAAGAATTTCATCCGGGGCATCAAAGCCAAATGGCGCAGGGTTGCCAATATTCAACTTGAGGACTTTATTCCCTTCTTCTTCAAGACGCTTAGCCTCCTTGAGCACTGGGCCACGGATGTCATAACAGACGTTATCAAGTTTGCTGGATTTTTCGATAGGGGACATGAACCTGACCTTTAATGTTAGCGCCACTTCCTGCCGTGGAAGCGACCAGGCAACAAATGTACTCCTGCCACGCCCAGATTTGAAGGCAGTCGAGGCGCCAGACTGCAATTTATCTTTCAAGTTAGGCACAAGCAGAAAAACCAATTGAATATCTAATGATTGGTATAAAATACTGATTATTTTACATAAGATAGATGTATATATAAATGTTAAGCCATTTGGTGATTTCATCAACTGGTGTGGCGCTGGTGTTGTAGTGGGTAATGCTGAGTGGTTTGAAAATTAAATTGAGTGATAGTTAAGGAAAATTGAATGTTTATGCTTGAGGTTAAAAGAAGTTCACTAATGTGAGTTAATAATATGTATATAAAAATAACTCTGAGTGTCATTAATATAACCGAAGAATAGAGTTAAGTTACTTCTCTTTTGCCTCGTATAGCTTCAGGGATTTTTATGAATAACCTGTTGAAGAGTGAAATGAAAAAGGAGAATGAGATCAGATAATTCGCAACAAAACTTATGGAATGGCATGATTTGCGGTAAGATATGTCACGGAAAATGACGAGTGTCTATTTTTGGACATACTGAAACTCTATGTTTTACCTCGGGTTAGTATATAACCATTGTTCTTTGGTAATTGTCCGTGCAGCAAAAATGACATAGAGAAAACTTTCATTGCACTTATCCTCGTAGCCACAAAATGTTGAATAAATAAAACTCAGTACTGAAGTAGGCTTACAATAATTACTCAGTTTTAATTTAAGTGACTAGTACAATAAGACGAATGTTTGTATGTTGGTTACGGCGGTATAATATTTCCTGGAATATGTGATCTACATTATTGGCTCGCATGTACTGGGATGCATGAAAAATAAAAAGTCAGAACGACTGTCAGGATGACGGTATGGCCCCTCGGGAGACGTTCTGTAAAAGGGAATTGCTTTATCTTTTTGATAAATCACAGCAATAAAACTAAGGCAGACTCGTAAGAGCAACCTACTAGTGAAAAAATTATGATTAACGCAAATCGTCCGATACTAAATCTCGACCTCGATCTGCTAAGGACTTTTGTTGCCGTAGCGGATTTGAATACTTTTGCTGCGGCGGCAGTTGCGGTTTGCCGTACGCAATCGGCTGTAAGCCAGCAGATGCAGCGTCTTGAACAGTTAGTAGGAAAAGAGCTCTTTGCCCGTCATGGTCGTAATAAGCTGCTGACCGAGCATGGTATTCAGCTTCTGGGTTATGCGCGAAAAATTCTACGTTTTAATGATGAAGCATGTACGTCACTGATGTTTAGTAATTTGCAGGGTGTGCTCACGATTGGTGCATCTGATGAAACTGCGGATACCATTCTGCCTTTCTTGCTTAACCGAATAAGTTCGGTTTATCCAAAGCTGGCGTTGGATGTCCGGGTTAAACGTAATCCATTTATGGTTGAAATGCTTAATCAGCAGGAAGTTGATTTGGTTGTCACCACATCAAAACCCGCGCATTTTGAATCCATTGTGTTACGTACCTCACCAACTTTATGGTATTGCGCATCGGATTACGTCTTCCAGAAAGGTGAAACCGTACCTTTAGTCATGCTCGACGATCCGAGTCCTTACCGGGATATGATGCTTGAGCATTTGAATGCAGCGCGCATTCCCTGGCGTATTGCGTATGTTGCTTCCACTCTTTCGGCTGTGCGTGCCGCGGTGAAAGCCGGCCTGGGTGTGACTGCACGACCTGTAGAAATGATGAGCCCTGAATTACGTGTACTGGGTAATGCTGATGGCTTACCAGTTATGCCAGATACTCAATATTTGTTGTGCCGTAATGTGCAAACCAGTAATGATTTGGCTCAGGCTATCTTTAGTGCTCTGGAATCAAACCCTAACCCATACCGCTACATGGCTTCGTCAGATGAAGATGATGATACCGTGCTGATGGAACGTGATTTCGAGTAATGCCTTCGGTTTGTTAGTAACAAAATATGAAATTCGAAAACAGGTCATTGAGGTCATTTATTGACTCAGTGGCCTGTTTTTTAATCACTGCAAGATGTCTTTATTACTAATTTGTAAAAACATGTTTTAAAACAATCTGCTTCATAGCGCCCTAGATACCTACCTTCTACGTACTTCCTTCGACTCAATACTCGTTTAATTGTTAAAAAATACGCTGCAATGTTGTTGTTTTCTGAGATGGATTAACAGAAGCGTGTCTCAGATCAAGAAAATACTCCCTCTTAGGGGGATGAATAGTTGAGATTTCCTGCCAAAATAGAACGGTAGATATTTTTTCCCTCGTTAACGGACACGATTCACCTTCATTAAAATAGGGTTAATAATTCGTCATTACTGATTTTTAACGCACTAAATGTTAATGAAGTTGGTTTCATGTAAATTAATGTGTGGATACTTTTGTTAAAGTTGACAAAAGGTTATAGAAAGGAGTAAAAAACCCCATCAATTTGCTGGTAAAGTTTTGATTCCGGCAGTTATTGTAAGGTTTATTGTTCCTCCCCATGAATCGATGTGGTGTTCATCTGCCAGCAAGAGCAGAGACTTTGGCGCCACTTTTGATGAGTAAGCAATGAGTATGTCAACATCCACTGAAGTTATCGCTCACCATTGGGCGTTCGCAGTTTTTCTTATTGTTGCCATAGGCCTGTGTTGCGTAATGCTTCTCGGGGCCTGGTTCCTTGGCGGGAGAGCTAAGGGTCGGCACAAAAACACTCCCTTCGAGTCAGGTATCGACTCAGTTGGTACAGCGCGCTTACGTCTATCCGCCAAGTTTTACCTGGTTGCCATGTTCTTCGTTATCTTCGACGTGGAAGCCTTGTATCTCTATGCGTGGTCAGTTTCCATCCGTGAAAGTGGATGGGTAGGCTTCGTCGAGGCCGCAATTTTCATTTTAGTGCTACTGGCAGGCCTGGTGTATCTGGTGCGTATTGGCGCGCTTGACTGGACACCTGCGCGTTCGCGCCGTGCCCAAATCAACCCGGAAACCGACAGTATCACTAACCGTCAGCAGTAACAGCGAGGCAATAAGATGGACTATACGCTCACCCGCATAGACCCCGACGGTGAGAACGACCGTTACCCCCTGCAAAAACAGGAGATCGTGACCGATCCTCTTGACCAAGAAATCAACCGTAGTGTGTACATGGGCAAGCTCGAACATGCCATGCACGATATGGTGAACTGGGGTCGTAAAAACTCAATTTGGCCTTATAACTTTGGCCTTTCTTGCTGCTACGTTGAAATGGTGACCTCGTTTACCGCCGTGCATGACGTGGCACGTTTTGGTGCCGAAGTTCTGCGTGCTTCCCCGCGTCAGGCTGACTTAATGGTGATTGCAGGAACCTGCTTTACCAAAATGGCTCCGGTCATTCAGCGTCTGTATGACCAAATGCTTGAGCCAAAATGGGTTATCTCAATGGGTGCCTGCGCCAACTCCGGCGGCATGTACGACATCTATTCTGTAGTGCAAGGAGTGGATAAATTCCTGCCGGTAGATGTTTACATTCCAGGCTGTCCACCGCGCCCGGAAGCCTATATGCAGGCTCTGATGTTGCTGCAAGAATCTATTGGTAAAGAGCGTCGCCCACTTTCTTGGGTGGTTGGCGATCAAGGTGTATATCGCGCCAACATGCAATCAGAGCGCGAACGTAAACGTGGCGAGCGTATTGCTGTCACTAACTTGCGGACACCAGACGAGATTTAATTTGCGCCTGTGGTCGGCGTGAGTTTACTTCGCATATCAATAATATTAGCGCGAAGCCGCTGACCAACAGTCACCACAGTACCATTTGCAATGGTGAGAATTATGACCGATTTAACCGCGCATGATGCCAACCAGCAAGCCTGGCAAACCCGTGACCATCTTGATGATCCGGTTATTGGCGAACTGCGTAACCGTTTTGGGCCGGATGCTTTTACTGTTCAGCCAACCCGCACTGGAGTTCCGGTGGCCTGGGTTAAGCGTGAACAATTACTGGAAGTGGTCGATTTCTTAAAGAAATTACCGAAGCCCTACGTCATGTTGTTCGACTTACACGGCATGGACGAACGTCTCCGTACCCACCGCGACGGTTTACCGGCCGCGGATTTTTCCGTTTTCTACCACCTGATTTCTATCGATCGCAACCGCGATATCATGCTCAAGGTGGCGCTGTCTGAAAACGACCTGAACGTGCCAACGATCACCAAAGTTTTCCCGAACGCTAACTGGTATGAGCGTGAAACCTGGGAAATGTTCGGCATCACCTTTAATGGTCACCCGCACCTGACGCGCATCATGATGCCGCCAACGTGGGAAGGCCATCCGCTGCGTAAAGATTATCCGGCGCGTGCCACCGAGTTCGATCCGTTTGAATTGACCAAACAGAAAGAAGACCTCGAGATGGAAGCGCTGACCTTCAAGCCTGAAGAGTGGGGCATGAAGCGCAGCAGCGAGCATGAAGATTTCATGTTCCTGAACCTCGGTCCAAACCACCCATCCGCGCACGGTGCATTCCGTATCGTTCTGCAACTCGACGGTGAAGAGATTGTCGATTGTGTACCTGACATCGGCTACCACCACCGTGGTGCTGAGAAAATGGGTGAGCGTCAGTCCTGGCACAGCTACATTCCGTATACCGACCGTATCGAGTACCTCGGTGGCTGCGTAAACGAAATGCCATACGTGCTGGCGGTTGAAAAGCTGGCGGGTATCAAGGTTCCTGAACGTGTTGACGTTATCCGCGTCATGCTGTCCGAACTGTTCCGTATCAACAGCCACCTGCTTTACATCTCTACGTTTATTCAGGACGTGGGCGCGATGACTCCGGTGTTCTTCGCCTTTACCGACCGTCAGAAAATCTATGACCTGGTCGAAGCGATTACCGGTTTCCGTATGCACCCGGCTTGGTTCCGTATTGGTGGTGTTGCTCACGACTTGCCAAACGGTTGGGAGCGCCTGCTTAAAGAGTTCCTCGATTGGATGCCAAAACGTCTGGATTCCTACGAGAAAGCCGCACTGCGTAACACCATTCTGAAAGGTCGTTCGCAGGGCGTTGCTGCTTACGGCAAGAAAGAAGCTCTGGAGTGGGGTACAACGGGTGCTGGCCTGCGCGCAACTGGCGTTGACTTCGATATCCGTAAAGTTCGCCCTTACTCTGGTTACGAAAACTTCGACTTCGAAGTCCCGGTCGGCGGTGGCATCAGTGACTGCTACACCCGCGTGATGCTGAAAGTTGAAGAGCTTCGCCAGAGTTTGCGCATTCTTGACCAGTGCCTGAAAAACATGCCTGCTGGCCCGTTCAAAGCTGACCATCCGCTGACAACGCCGCCACCGAAAGAACGCACGCTGCAACATATCGAGACCCTGATCACTCACTTCCTGCAAGTTTCGTGGGGCCCGGTTATGCCGGCTAACGAATCCTTCCAGATGATTGAGGCGACGAAAGGGATTAACAGTTACTACCTGACCAGCGACGGCAGCACCATGAGCTACCGTACCCGTATTCGTACCCCGAGCTTTGCGCACTTGCAGCAAATCCCGTCGGCGATTCGCGGCAGTCTGGTTTCTGACCTGATTGTCTATCTGGGTAGTATCGATTTTGTAATGTCTGATGTGGATCGCTAACTATGCACGATAAACAACAACCCCAGGCAGAAGCCTTTGAGCTGAGTCAATTCGAGCGTGATGCGATTGAGCACGAAAAACATCATTACGAAGATGCTCGCGCAGCCTCTATCGAAGCGCTGAAAATTGTTCAGAAGCAGCGTGGCTGGGTGCCAGACGGTGCTATTTACGCCATCGCTGAAGTTCTGGGCATTCCAGCCAGTGACGTAGAAGGTGTTGCCACATTCTATAGCCAGATTTTCCGCCAGCCGGTTGGCCGCCACGTAATTCGCTACTGCGATAGCGTGGTTTGCCACATTACGGGCTACCAGGGCATTCAATCGGCTATCGAAGCAAAACTGAGCATCAAACCGGGTCAAACCACGTTTGATGGACGCTTTACCCTGCTGCCAACCTGCTGTCTGGGTAACTGCGACAAAGGGCCGACCATGATGATTGATGAGGACACTCACAGTTATCTGACGCCGGAAGCAATCCCTGATTTGCTGGAGCAGTATAAATGAAGACGATTATTCGTACTGCCGAGACCCATCCGCTGACCTGGCGGTTGCGTGATGACAAACAGCCTGTCTGGCTGGATGAATATCGCAGCAAAAACGGCTACGAAGGTGCGCGTCTTGCTCTGACCGGCCTCGCACCAGATGAAGTCGTTACCCGCGTTAAAGACTCAGGTCTGAAAGGGCGTGGCGGCGCAGGCTTTTCCACCGGTTTGAAGTGGAGCCTGATGCCGAAAGACGAGTCCATGAATATCCGTTACCTGCTGTGTAACGCCGATGAAATGGAACCCGGCACTTATAAAGACCGTTTGCTGATGGAGCAATTGCCGCACCTGTTGGTGGAAGGCATGCTGATTTCTGCATTCGCCCTGAAGGCGTATCGCGGTTACATCTTCCTGCGTGGCGAGTACATCGAAGCGGCTGTGCATTTGCGGCGTGCTATTGCAGAAGCGACCGAAGCGGGTCTGCTTGGCAAAAACATTCTCGGTTCTGGTTTTGATTTTGAGCTGATCGTGCACACCGGTGCCGGGCGTTATATCTGTGGTGAAGAAACCGCATTGATTAACTCCCTGGAAGGCCGTCGTGCCAACCCGCGTTCAAAACCACCATTCCCTGCATCAAGCGGCGTGTGGGGTAAACCAACCTGTGTAAACAACGTTGAAACCCTGTGCAACGTGCCAGCCATTCTGGCCAACGGCGTGGAGTGGTACCAGGGCATTTCTACCAGCAAAGATGCTGGCACCAAGCTAATGGGCTTCTCTGGTCGCGTGAAAAACCCAGGCGTCTGGGAATTACCGTTCGGCACCACGGCACGTGAAATCCTCGAGGATTACGCGGGCGGTATGCGCGATGGACTGAAATTCAAAGCCTGGCAGCCGGGTGGGGCAGGGACTGACTTCCTGACCGAATCACACCTTGATTTACCGATGGAATTCGAAAGCATCGGCAAAGCAGGCAGCCGTTTAGGTACCGCACTGGCGATGGCCGTAGACCATGAAATTGGTATGGTCCCGTTGGTGCGCAATCTGGAAGAGTTCTTTTCCCGCGAATCTTGCGGCTGGTGTACACCATGCCGTGACGGCTTGCCGTGGAGTGTGAAAATTCTGCGCGCGCTGGAGCGTGGCGAAGGCCAGCCTGGGGATATCGAAACACTTGAGCAACTGTGTCGATTCCTGGGTCCAGGTAAAACCTTCTGCGCGCATGCGCCAGGTGCGGTTGAGCCATTGCAGAGCGCGATTAAATATTTCCGCGAAGAATTCGAAGCAGGCATTGCCAAACAAGATTTCGGTAACACCCGTGCCATTACGGGCATTCAGCCGAACTTGTTAAAAGCACGCTGGTGATATCTGCACCCATAAAGGTGCAGGTAAGAAAAATTTTATAATTAACTGGAAGCATGCTGACTATGGCTACGATTCATGTAGACGGCAAAGAATATGAGGTAAACGGGTCAGACAACCTGCTGCAAGCATGTCTGTCGCTCGGCCTCGATATTCCTTATTTTTGCTGGCACCCGGCGCTAGGCAGCGTCGGTGCTTGCCGCCAGTGCGCGGTGAAGCAATATCAGAACGCAGAAGACAATCGTGGGCGCCTGGTGATGTCATGTATGACACCAGCCTCAGACGGTACGTTTATCTCTATTGACGATAGCGAAGCAAAAGAATTCCGCGAAAGCGTTGTGGAATGGTTAATGACTAACCACCCGCACGACTGCCCGGTTTGTGAAGAAGGCGGCAACTGCCACCTGCAGGATATGACGGTCATGACCGGTCATAGCTTCCGCCGTTACCGCTTCACAAAACGCACCCACCGTAATCAGGATCTCGGCCCGTTCATCTCTCACGAAATGAACCGCTGTATCGCCTGTTACCGCTGTGTGCGTTATTACAAAGATTACGCTGACGGCACCGACCTGGGTGTTTATGGCGCGCACGATAACGTCTACTTCGGTCGCCCGGAAGACGGCACGCTTGAGAGCGAATTCTCCGGTAACCTGGTAGAAATCTGCCCGACCGGCGTGTTCACCGACAAAACTCACTCCGAGCGCTACAACCGTAAGTGGGACATGCAGTTCGCACCAAGCATTTGCCAGCAGTGCAGCATCGGCTGTAACACAAGCCCAGGCGAGCGCTACGGCGAATTGCGTCGTATCGAAAACCGCTACAACGGCACCGTGAACCACTACTTCCTGTGTGACCGTGGCCGCTTTGGTTATGGCTACGTCAACCTGAAGGATCGTCCACGTCAGCCGATCCAGCGTCGTGGCGACGATCTGATCACGCTGAACGCCGATCAGGCGATGCAGGGTGCGGCAGATATTCTGCGCCAGTCGAAGAAAGTGATCGGTATCGGTTCTCCACGCGCCAGCGTTGAAAGCAACTTTGCGCTGCGTGAACTGGTGGGTGCGGACAACTTCTACACCGGTATTGCAACCGGTGAGCAAGCACGTCTGCAACTGATGCTCAAAGTGCTGCAAGAAAGTGGCATTCACACTCCGGCACTGCGTGAAATCGAAACCTACGATGCGGTTCTGGTGCTCGGCGAAGACATTACTCAGACCGGCGCACGTGTTGCACTGGCTGTGCGTCAGGCTGTGAAAGGCAAAGCTCGTGAAATGGCAGCAGCGCAGAAAGTGGCTGACTGGCAGATTGCGGCCATCCTGAACATCGGCCAGCACGCTAAACATCCGCTGTTTGTCACTAACATCGACAGCACTCGTCTGGACGACATCGCCGCATGGACTTACCGTGCGCCGGTTGAAGATCAGGCGCGTCTGGGCTTCGCGATTGCTAACGCGCTGGACAGCAACTCCCCAGCTGTTGAATTAGATCGCGATCTGAAAAATAAAGTCGACGTGATTGTTCAAGCGCTGGCTGGTGCGAAAAAACCATTGATCGTATCCGGTACTAACGCCGGAAGCGAAGCGGTGATTCAGGCCGCAGCAAACGTGGCGAAAGCGCTGAAAGGCCGTGGTGCCGATGTCGGTATCACTATGGTGGCTCGCGCGGTTAACAGCGTTGGCCTCGGCCTGATTGGCGGTGGCTCGCTGGAAGAAGCGTTAAGTGAACTGGAAAGCGGTGCTGCCGATGCGGTAGTGGTGCTGGAAAACGATCTGCATCGCCATGCTTCCGCGGCTCGCGTTGACGCAGCACTCAGTAAAGCTCCGCTGGTGATGGTGATTGACCATCAGCGCACCGCGATTATGGACAAAGCCCATCTGGTGCTGTCCACCGCAAGTTTTGCTGAAAGCGACGGTACGGTTATTAACAACGAAGGCCGCGCACAGCGTTTCTTCCAGGTTTATGACCCGGCGTATTACGACCATTCCGTTGTGATGCTGGAAAGCTGGCGCTGGTTGCACTCCCTGCACAGCACGGTTCAAAGCCGTGAAGTGGACTGGACGCAGCTTGACCATGTTATCGACGCGTGTGTGAAAGCGCTGCCACAGCTGGCCGGAATTAAAGAGGCGGCACCAGATGCCAGCTTCCGTATCCGTGGTCAGAAACTGTCACGTTCCCCAATCCGCTCCAGTGGTCGTACGGCTATGCGTGCCAACATTAGCGTGCACGAACCGCGTCAGCCGCAGGATAAAGACACCATGTTCGCCTTCTCGATGGAAGGGAACAACAGCCCGACAGCTAATCGCCAGCAGATCCCATTTGCATGGGCGCCAGGCTGGAACTCACCGCAGGCATGGAACAAATTCCAGGCCGAAGTGGGCGGCAAACTGCGCCACGGTGATCCTGGTGTGCGTCTGATTGAAGCTTCCGAAACGGGTATTGATTACTTCACCGATGTGCCGGAAATCTTCCATGCCGAAGAAGGGAAATGGCGTATCGCGCCTTACTACCATCTGTTTGGCAGCGATGAAATGTCCCAGCGTTCACCAATCTTCCAGAGCCGTATGGCGGAACCGTATATCAAGCTCAATCCGGCTGACGCTGCAAAACTGGGCGTGAATGCAGGAAGCCTGATTTCGTTTAGTTACGAAGGCCAGACGCTGAGTCTGCCACTGCAACTTTCCGAAGGTCTGGCAGCAGGGCAGGTCGGTTTACCGATGGGTATGCCTGGCATCGCTCCGGTGCTGGCGGGTGCGCGTCTTGAAAATCTCCAGGAGGCTGGCCAATGAGTTGGTTAACACCGGATGTTATCGACATTCTGCTGAGCATTCTCAAAGCGGTGGTGATCCTGCTGGTCGTGGTGACCTGTGGTGCGTTCATGAGTTTTGGCGAGCGTCGTTTGCTGGGCCTGTTCCAGAACCGTTACGGGCCTAACCGTGTTGGCTGGGGCGGATCGCTCCAGCTCGTCGCGGATATGATCAAGATGTTCTTTAAAGAAGACTGGACTCCGCGCTTTGCGGACCGCGTCATCTTTACCCTGGCTCCGATGATTGCTTTTACCTCGCTGCTGTTGGCCTTTGCCATTGTGCCGGTCAGCCCAAACTGGGTCGTTGCCGACCTGAACATTGGTATTTTGTTCTTCCTGATGCTGGCAGGCCTCGCGGTTTACGCCGTGCTGTTCGCTGGCTGGTCAAGTAACAACAAATACTCACTGTTGGGCGCAATGCGTGCTTCTGCACAAACGCTGAGCTACGAAGTGTTCCTTGGTTTGTCGCTGATGGGCGTTGTTGCGCAGGCAGGTTCGTTCAATATGGGCGATATCGTTGATAATCAGGCCAACCTGTGGAACGTGATTCCGCAGTTCTTCGGCTTTGTTACCTTCGCAATTGCTGGTGTTGCAGTTTGTCACCGTCACCCGTTTGACCAACCAGAAGCTGAGCAAGAACTGGCAGATGGTTACCACATCGAATACTCAGGCATGAAGTTCGGCCTGTTCTTTGTGGGTGAGTACATCGGCATCGTTACGGTTTCAGCCCTGATTGTCACCCTGTTCTTTGGTGGCTGGCATGGCCCGTGGTTACCACCTTTCATCTGGTTTGCGCTGAAAACTGCATTCTTCATGATGATGTTCATTTTGATCCGTGCAGCATTGCCTCGTCCGCGTTATGACCAGGTGATGTCCTTCGGCTGGAAAATTTGCCTGCCGTTGACACTGGTTAATCTGCTGGTGACCGCCGCGGTCATTCTCTATCAGGCACCATAAGGGGTGAAAAAACCATGACATTGAAAGAGTTAGCGGTTGGTTTCGGCACCCAGGTACGCAGTATCTGGATGATCGGTCTGCACGCGTTTGCCAAACGCGAAACGCAGATGTATCCGGAAGAGCCAGTCTATTTACCGCCGCGCTACCGTGGCCGCATCGTGTTAACGCGCGATCCGGACGGCTCCGAGCGCTGCGTAGCCTGTAACCTGTGTGCGGTAGCCTGCCCGGTGGCCTGTATCTCTTTGCAAAAAGCAGAAACAAAAGATGGCCGCTGGTATCCAGAATTCTTCCGCATTAACTTCTCGCGCTGCATCTTCTGTGGCCTGTGCGAAGAAGCGTGCCCAACCACGGCTATTCAGCTGACTCCAGACTTCGAGCTGGGTGAGTTTAAGCGCCAGGATTTGGTGTACGAAAAAGAGGACCTGTTGATCTCCGGTCCGGGCAAATACCCGGAATATAACTTCTACCGGATGGCAGGTATGGCAATCGACGGCAAAGATAAGGGCGAAGCGGAAAACGAAGCCAAGCCTATCGACGTCAAAGGCCTATTACCTTAAAGGAGCAAGGCAATGGAATTCGCTTTTTATATTTGCGCAATCATCGCGGTCGGGACCACTCTTCGAGTGATCACCCATACCAACCCGGTGCATGCCTTGCTGTATCTGATCATCTCGCTGCTGGCTATTTCCGGGGTGTTCTTCTCCCTGGGAGCGTACTTCGCCGCAGCGCTTGAGATTATCGTTTACGCCGGTGCCATCATGGTGCTGTTCGTCTTCGTGGTAATGATGCTCAACCTCGGCGGTGCGGTCGTTGAACAAGAGCGTAACTGGCTGAAACCGCAGTTGTGGATTGGCCCTGGCATTTTGTCAGCCGTCCTGCTTTCGGTGCTGGTTTACGCAATCCTGGGTCTGAATGACCAGGGGATTGACGGTACGCCAGTGAGTGCAAAAGCGGTAGGTATTGCGCTGTTCGGACCGTATGTTCTGGCAGTGGAATTAGCCTCAATGCTGCTGCTGGCGGGTCTGGTTGTTGCATTCCACCTGGGTCGTGAAGATCGTCCGGGTGAAGTGCTGAGCAACCGCCAGGCCGACGCAGCTGCGAAAAGAAAAACGGAGGAGCACGTATGATTCCGCTGCAACATGGACTAATCCTTGCTGCCATTTTGTTCGTCCTCGGGCTGACAGGGCTGGTGATTCGTCGCAACCTGCTTTTCATGCTGATTAGCCTGGAAGTGATGATCAACGCCGCCGCGCTCGCGTTCGTGGTCGCCGGAAGCTATTGGGGCCAGGCTGACGGCCAGGTGATGTATATTCTCGCGATTAGCTTAGCTGCCGCCGAAGCCAGTATTGGCCTCGCGCTGTTATTGCAGCTCCATCGTCGTCGCCAGAGCCTGAATATCGATTCAGTAAGTGAGATGCGTGGATGAACCTTCTCTGGTTAACCATTCTTTTGCCGTTTATTGGCTTTTTATTGTTGGCGTTCTCTCGTGGCCGCTGGTCAGAAAACCTTTCTGCCACCGTTGGCGTGGGCTCGATTGGCCTTACCGCGTTAGTGACGGCGATTGTCGGTGTTGATTTCTTCAACAACGGGCAACAGGCATTCACTCAACCGCTGTGGACGTGGATGTCGGTTGGCGATTTTAATATCGGCTTCAACCTGATCCTCGACGGCTTGTCACTGACCATGCTGTCTGTGGTGACCGGCGTTGGCTTCTTGATCCACATGTACGCGTCCTGGTATATGCGTGGGGAAGAGGGCTATTCGCGCTTCTTCGCCTACACCAACCTGTTTATCGCCAGCATGGTAGTTCTGGTTCTCGGCGACAACTTGTTGCTGATGTACCTTGGTTGGGAAGGCGTGGGCCTGTGCTCGTATCTGCTGATTGGTTTCTACTACACCGATCCTAAGAACGGCGCGGCAGCCATGAAAGCCTTCGTGGTAACCCGTGTCGGCGACGTGTTCCTCGCGTTTGCGCTGTTCATTCTTTACAACGAACTGGGCACGCTGAACTTCCGCGAAATGGTTGAACTGGCTCCGCAGCACTTTGCAGCTGGCAACCAGATGCTGATGTGGGCAACCCTGATGCTGTTGGGCGGTGCGGTGGGTAAATCTGCACAGTTGCCATTGCAGACCTGGCTTGCGGATGCGATGGCTGGCCCAACGCCAGTTTCAGCACTGATCCACGCAGCGACCATGGTTACCGCGGGTGTCTACCTGATTGCTCGTACTCACGGCCTGTTCCTGTTAACGCCGGAAGTGCTGCATTTAGTTGGCATCGTGGGTGCAGTAACATTGGTGATGGCAGGCTTTGCGGCGCTGGTGCAAACCGATATCAAACGCGTACTCGCGTACTCGACCATGAGCCAGATTGGCTATATGTTCCTGGCACTCGGTGTGCAAGCGTGGGATGCTGCAATCTTCCACCTGATGACTCACGCGTTTTTCAAAGCGCTGCTGTTCCTGTCGTCCGGTTCGGTGATTCTTGCCTGCCACCACGAACAAAACATCTTCAAAATGGGTGGCCTGCGTAAGTCCATTCCGCTGGTGTATATCTGCTTCCTGGTCGGCGGTGCCGCGTTGTCCGCGTTGCCACTCATTACTGCGGGCTTCTTCAGTAAAGATGAGATTCTGGCCGGTGCGATGGCGAATGGTCATGTGAACCTGATGGTTGCGGGTCTGGTCGGTGCGTTTATGACCTCACTGTATACCTTCCGTATGATCTTCATCGTCTTCCACGGTAAAGAGCAGATTCACGCGCATCCACTTAAAGGCATCACTCACAACTTGCCGCTGATTGTGCTGCTGGTGTTGTCCACCTTCGTTGGTGCAATGATTGTTCCGCCGCTTGCAGGTGTTCTGCCAGCGACTACAGAACTTGCGCACGGTAGCGTGTTGGCACTTGAGATTACCTCTGGTGTTGTCGCCATCGCCGGTATCCTGATTGCCGCATGGCTGTGGCTGGGTAAACGTACTCTGGTAACAGCGATTGCCAACAGCGCACCGGGTCGCTTCTTCGGTACCTGGTGGTTCCATGCCTGGGGCTTCGATTGGCTTTACGACAAAGTCTTCGTTAAGCCATTCCTGGGTATCGCCTGGCTTATCAAGAGCGATCCACTGAATTCACTGATGAACATTCCGGCAGTTCTTTCACGCTTTGCAGGTCGCGGCCTGTTGGTGAGTGAAAACGGTTATCTGCGCTGGTATGTGGCATCAATGAGTATCGGTGCGGTGGTCGTATTGGGCCTGCTGCTGGTCTTGCGTTGAGTATTGTGATTTTTGAGTGAAGATCGTTTCACAAGAAAAATGAATTTTAAGTAACTGTTCCTGAAGGACAGGCGTCATCGGCGAAACCAGACTGGACACCGCCTGCGCGTAGCAACCGGAGCGTACTCAAGTACGTGAGGATTGCGAGCACAGCCGGGGTTCAGTATGGCGAGCAAGATAGCCTGAGCAGGAGCAAAGATAAGGAACATACTGAGCTATGTTATTACCCTGGCTGATATTGATTCCCTTCATTGGCGGCTTCTTCTGCTGGCAGACTGAACGCTTCGGCGTAAAAGTGCCACGTTGGATTGCGCTGGTAACGATGGGACTGACACTGGCTCTCTCGCTGCAACTGTGGTTAGCCGGTGGCTATTCACTGACGCAATCCGCCGGTTTGCCGCAGTGGCAGTCTGAATTTATCCTGCCGTGGATCCCACGCTTTGGGATAACCATCCACCTTGCGCTGGACGGCTTATCTTTACTGATGGTAGTGCTCACCGGTCTGCTCGGTGTGCTGGCGGTACTCTGTTCCTGGAATGAAATCGAAAAATATCAGGGCTTCTTCCACCTCAACCTGATGTGGATCCTCGGCGGCGTTATCGGCGTGTTCCTTGCCATCGACATGTTCCTGTTCTTCTTCTTCTGGGAAATGATGTTGGTGCCGATGTACTTCCTGATCGCACTGTGGGGCCACAAAGCCTCCGACGGGAAGACGCGTATCACCGCTGCAACCAAATTCTTCATTTATACCCAGGCAAGCGGCCTGGTGATGCTGATTGCGATTCTTGGCCTGGTGTTCGTGCATTACAACTCAACCGGTGTGTGGACGTTTAACTACGAGCAATTGCTGCACACTGAAATGTCCAGCAGCGTTCAATGGTTGCTGATGTTGGGCTTCTTCATTGCGTTTGCGGTGAAAATGCCAGTGGTTCCATTGCACGGTTGGCTGCCGGATGCGCACTCCCAGGCACCAACTGCAGGTTCTGTTGACCTCGCAGGTATCTTGCTGAAAACCGCAGCCTACGGTCTGTTGCGTTTTGCACTGCCACTGTTCCCGGAAGCGTCTGCTGAATTTGCACCGATTGCCATGTGGCTGGGTGTCATCGGTATCTTCTACGGCGCGTGGATGGCCTTCGCACAAACCGATATCAAACGTCTGATTGCTTACACTTCCGTTTCCCACATGGGCTTCGTGTTGATTGCCATTTATACCGGCAGCCAACTGGCTTATCAGGGTGCGGTGATTCAGATGATTGCTCACGGCCTTTCTGCGGCCGGTATGTTCATCATCTGTGGTCAGATTTACGAGCGTTTGCACACTCGTGACATGCGTCTGATGGGCGGTCTGTGGAATAAAATCAAATGGCTGCCAGGTCTGTCGTTATTCTTTGCAGTGGCAACACTGGGTATGCCAGGCACCGGTAACTTCGTTGGCGAATTCATGATTCTGTTCGGCAGCTACCATGTCGTGCCAATGATTACCATTATCTCGACCTTCGGTCTGGTCTTTGCCTCAGTTTATTCTCTGGCGATGATTCATCGTGCTTACTTCGGGAAAGCGAAAAGCGAAATCAGTGATAAACAACTGGCAGGCATGTCGCTGCGTGAGTTCTTTATCATCCTGTTGCTGGTGGTGTTGTTAGTCCTGTTGGGCTTCTACCCGCAGCCAATTCTGGATACTTCGCATGCCGCGATGAGCAATATTCAGCAGTGGTTTACCAGTTCAATTCCAACTACAAGGCCGTAATTCGCCATGACTATAACTCCTCAACAATTGATCGCGCTGCTACCGCTGCTCGTCGTCGGATTGACGGTGGTGGTTGTGATGCTCTCCATAGCGTGGCGACGCGACCATTTTGTCAATGCAACACTGGCAGTAATTGGCCTTAACGCCGCACTCGTTTCACTGTGGTTTGTGGGTCAGGCTGGCGCGATGGATGTCACGCCGCTGATGCGCGTTGACGGCTATGCGATGCTCTACACAGGACTGGTTCTGCTAGCGAGCCTTGCCACTTGTACGTTTGCTTACCCGTGGCTTCAGGGTTACACCGACAACCGCGAAGAGTTTTACCTACTGGTGTTGATTGCAGCACTGGGCGGTATTCTGCTGGCAAACGCCAATCACCTGGCAGCATTGTTCCTGGGTATTGAGCTGATCTCGCTGCCGTTATTCGGTTTGATTGGCTACGCCTTCCGCCAGAAAAGGTCGCTTGAAGCGAGTATCAAATACACTATTTTGTCTGCTGCAGCGTCTTCATTCCTGCTGTTCGGTATGGCGCTGGTGTATGCGGAATCTGGCGACCTGTCGTTTGTTAGCCTCGGTAAGAGCCTGGCAGACAACATGCTGCATGAGCCTCTGCTGCTTGCGGGTTTGGGGCTGATGATTGTTGGCCTTGGCTTTAAACTGTCACTGGTTCCATTCCACTTGTGGACACCTGATGTTTACCAGGGCGCACCGGCCCCTGTTTCCACTTTCCTGGCTACCGCCAGCAAAATCGCCATCTTTGGTGTGGTGATGCGTCTGTTCCTCTACGCGCCAGTTGGCGATAGCGAAGCAGTCCGTGTGGTACTGGGGATTATCGCCTTTGTCTCCATTATCTTCGGTAACCTGATGGCGCTGAGCCAGACCAATATCAAGCGTCTGCTTGGTTACTCGTCTATCTCACACCTTGGTTATTTGATGGTGGCGTTGATTGCACTGCAAAGCGGCAACATGTCGATGGAAGCGGTCGGCGTGTATCTTGCAGGTTATCTGTTCAGCAGCCTCGGCGCATTCGGCGTGGTGAGCCTGATGTCCAGCCCGTACCGTGGCCCGGATGCAGACTCGCTGTACTCCTACCGTGGCCTATTCTGGCACAAGCCAATTTTGTCTGCGGTCATGACGGTGATGATGTTGTCGCTTGCTGGTATTCCAATGACGCTGGGCTTCATCGGTAAGTTCTACATCATTGCGGTAGGTGTGCAGTCTCACCTGTGGTGGTTGACCGGTGCTGTGGTGCTGGGTAGTGCGATTGGTTTGTACTACTACCTGCGTGTAACGGTGAGTTTGTACCTGAACGCACCGCAACAGCCAGGCCGTGATGCGCCAACTAACTGGGCGTTTACAGCTGGCGGTGTAGTGGTTCTGATCTCCGCCGTGCTGGTGTTGTTGCTGGGTGTTTACCCGCAGCCGCTGATTACGCTGGTGCGCATGGCAACACCGATGATGTAAGCCGTATTGGCATGAAATGAAAAGGCTACCTTTCGCGGTAGCCTTTTTTATTTCAATGAATTGCTACACTTAAGTACACTTTTAGCTTCGGCAAATAAAAATGGAGTTGTATGGCCACGCATCTGGTCTGGTTTCGTAATGATTTACGCATTCATGACAATCTGGCGCTGGCGGCAGCCTGCCGTGACCCTAACGCTCGCGTGGTGGGGCTGTTTATTGCCACACCTGAACAATGGCGACAACATGATATGGCGCCACGCCAGGCGCAGTTTCTTCATGGTCATTTAAATGCGTTACAAGCGTCACTTGCGGAGCGTGGCATCGAACTTTGTATCAGGCAAGTGCCTGATTTTGCCGCTTCGATAGAGTGCCTTGCGCAGTTTTGTGAAAGCGAAAATATCGACGCACTGTTTTACAACTATCAATACGAGCTGAATGAGCGCCAACGCGATCTGGCGGTTGAACGTGGCCTCGGTAAAAAAGTGATTTGCCAGGGTTTTGATGACAGCGTTTTGCTGGCGCCCGGAAGCCTCATGACTGGCAATCACGAGATGTACAAAGTGTTCACCCCGTTCAGCAAAGCGTTTATTAAAAGGCTGCGCGAAGGGTTGCCCGAATGCGTTGTGGCTCCGCGACCGCGTGGTGAGGCGCTTTCAGTGACGCCAACAGAGCCGTTTGATTATCCATGTGCGGAAATCGACTCCTCACTGTTTCCCATCGGCGAGCGGGCCGCTATTGCGAAATTACGTGAGTTTTGCCAGCATCCTGCGGCACATTATCCCGAACAGCGTGATTTCCCTGCTATCGAAGGCACCAGCCGTTTGTCGCCGTATCTGGCGCTTGGCGTGCTTTCGCCGCGCCAGTGTTTGCACCGATTATTGAAAGAACATCCGCAGGTACTGGACGGTGGGAGCGGGAGCGTGTGGTTAAACGAGCTGATCTGGCGCGAGTTCTATCGTCATTTGCTGGTGGCGTATCCGAAACTTTGCCGCCATCAGCCGTTTATCCTATGGACAGACAACCTGTGCTGGCAACAAGATGAAATGCTGTTGGACGCGTGGCAGCAAGGGAAAACGGGGTTCCCGATTGTCGATGCCGCAATGCGCCAACTGAATACCACGGGCTGGATGCACAACCGCTTGCGTATGGTTGTCGCCAGTTTTCTGGTAAAAGATCTGCTTATCGACTGGCGATGCGGCGAACGCTACTTTATGTCACAACTGATTGATGGTGACCTGGCTGCTAACAATGGCGGCTGGCAATGGGCGGCCTCGACCGGCACTGATGCAGCACCTTATTTTAGAATCTTTAACCCAACCACCCAGGGCGAGCGATTCGATGGAAAAGGTGAATTTATCCACCAGTGGCTGCCGGAATTGAGTGATATACCTGATAAATACATCCATACCCCTTGGGTCTGGGCGGACAAACAACAATTGGAACTGGACTATCCGCGCCCGATTGTCGACCATAAACAAGCACGTATCGCGACACTCGCCGCTTATGAAGCGGCCCGTAAATCTGAAGAGAAAGATAATGAAAAATAGCGAACTGGAACGCCTGATTAACGAAAAACTCAACAGCGCTGCTATCAGCGATTACGCGCCGAATGGTTTGCAGGTCGAAGGGCGTGAAGAAGTCCGCAAAATCGTTACCGGTGTGACAGCAAGCCAGGCGCTGATTGACGAAGCGGTGCGCCAACAGGCCGATGCGGTGATTGTTCACCACGGGTATTTCTGGAAAGGTGAGTCGCCGGTGATTCGTGGGATGAAACGCAATCGCCTGAAAGCGCTGCTCAGCAATGACATCAATTTATACGGCTGGCATTTACCGCTTGATGCGCATCCACAGCTCGGTAATAACGCGCAGCTTGGAGCGTTGCTGGGGATTGAAACCAAAGGAGAAGTTGAGCCGCTGGTGCCGTGGGGGGAGTTTCCAACTCCGCTTTCGGGGGTAGAGCTGGCTTCGTGGATTGAGATGCGCCTTGGTCGTACACCGCTTTGGAGCGGTGATACTGGTCCTGAACAAATTCGCCGTGTCGCCTGGTGTACGGGCGGCGGGCAAAGTTTTATTGATAGCGCGGCTCGTTTCGGCGTTGATGCGTTTATTACTGGTGAAGTTTCAGAGCAGACGATTCATTCTGCACGTGAACAAGGTCTACATTTCTATGCGGCCGGGCATCACGCCACCGAGCGCGGCGGTATTCAGGCATTAAGTGATTGGCTGAATAGTGAGACAGATTTGGAAGTAACCTTTATCGATATTCCGAACCCGGCATAACGTCAGACCGAGGAGTAAAAGTGCAAAGAGCGCGGTGTTATCTGCTAGGCGAAAGTGCAGTAGTTCTTGAACTGGAACCACCTTTATCGCTGGAAAGCCAGCAACGAATCTGGGGATTAACCCAGCGTCTACTGGAATCTCCCGCTGTTTCAGAAGTTATTCCTGGGATGAACAACATCACTGTGGTGCTACGTGAACCGCAAAGCCTGGCGCTGGATGGTATTGAGCGGCTCCAGCGCTGGTGGGAAGAGAGCGAGGCCATGGTGGTTGAATCCCGCCGCATTGAAATTCCGGTCATTTATGGTGGCAGTTTTGGCCCTGATTTAGCCGAAGTCGCAGGGCATTGCGGCTTATCGGCAAGCCAGGTTGTGGAGCTGCACTCATCCGTTGATTACATTGTCTATTTTCTCGGTTTTCAACCGGGCTTTGCCTATCTTGCAGGCCTTGCTCCAACTCTTTCTATGCCGCGTCGAGCTGAGCCACGCCTGATGGTTCCTGCAGGCTCAGTAGGTATTGGCGGCAGCCAGACAGGTATTTATCCGCTGGCAACGCCTGGTGGCTGGCAGCTTATCGGCCAGACGCCCGTGAGACTCTTCAATCCGGCTGATGACGTGCCAACACTACTGGCTCCGGGAGATACCGTCCGCTTTGTGCCTCAAAAGGAGGGCGTGTGCTGAAAATAATCCGTGCTGGAATGCATATGTCGATACAAGACGCAGGGCGTTTTGGTTATCGGCAGTTGGGCGTTAGCCGCTGTGGTGCTCTTGATACTCCAGCGTTGAAAATTGCTAATTTGCTGGTGGGTAATGCACCCGATAGTGCCGCGCTGGAAATCACGCTAGGCCATTGCGTTGTTGAGTTCACCAGCGATGGCTGGTTTGCGTTGACTGGTGCAGGAAGCCACGCTGAATTGGATGGACGTACAGTCTGGACTGGCTGGCGGCTACCGGTGAAAGCGGGCCAGCAATTAAGGCTAAAAGTGCCTGAACGAGGGATGCGTAGCTATCTTGCTGTCGCCGGTGGGTTGGATGTCCCGGAAATCCTGGGTTCTTATAGTACCGATCTTAAAGCGCAAATTGGCGGGATCGAAGGGCGTTTGCTCAAAGATGGCGATGAAATACCGCTATTACCGGCAACTCGACGGTTCCGGGAGTCGCGCGGTGTAAAGCAACTCTTGTGGGGGAACCGCATTCGTGCGCTGGCCGGCCCGGAATATCAGGAGTTTACACACACTTCGCAAGATGCATTCTGGCGTTTACCGTGGCAGTTAAGCCCACAAAGTAACCGCATGGGTTATCGCATGCAGGGGCAGCGGCTTGAGCGCACTACCGATCGCGAGTTGTTGTCGCATGGGCTACTGCCGGGAGTAGTGCAGGTGCCGCATAATGGGCAGCCTATTGTGCTTATGAATGATGCGCAGACGACCGGTGGATATCCAAGGATTGCCTGCGTTATCGAAGCTGACATGTTTAATCTTGCGCAATTACGCTTAGGGGAGCCGGTTCATTTCGTGCAATGCACGTTGGAAGAAGCCCTGAAAGCGCGTCGTGAGCAGCAAATCTATCTTGAGCAACTGGCATGGCGGCTGAATAACGAAGACTAATTTTCAAGGGCAAAGAGATGCCAGAAGGTCCAGAAATAAGGCGAGCGGCGGATAAACTTGAAGCCGCCGTTTTAGGTAAATCATTAACTGCGGCGTGGTTCGCCTTTCCTGAATTAAAAGTGTTTGAACAGGCGTTAGTCGGCCAGACAGTCGAGCGTATGGAAACGCGCGGCAAAGCTCTGTTGACGCATTTTTCCGGCGGTTTAACCCTTTATAGCCACAACCAGCTTTATGGCGTGTGGCGCGTGATTAACACCGGGGAAATGCCGGAAACCACGCGAGTCTTGCGCGTGAAATTGCAGACAGCCGATAAAGCCATTTTGCTCTATAGCGCTTCGGACATTGAAATGCTCGACGCGGATGGTCTGGCGAATCACCCGTTTTTGCTGCGTGTTGGCCCGGATGTGCTGGATCTCACTCTCAGCGCGGAGCAGGTGAAAGAGCGTTTGTTGTCGACGAGATTTCGCAAGCGCCAGTTCAGCGGGCTGTTACTGGATCAGGCGTTTCTGGCAGGATTAGGAAATTATCTGCGCGTTGAAATTCTCTGGGCGGTGGGGTTGCTGGCGCATCATAAAGCGCAGGATTTAACGGCTGAACAGCTCGAAAATCTTTCGCACGCGCTGCTGGATATACCGCGACATTCCTACAAGACGCGTGGAAATGTGGATGAAAACAGACATCATGGGGCGATTTTTAGCTTCAAAGTCTTTCATCGGGCAGGGGAGAAGTGCGAGCGCTGCGGCGGGGTAATCGAGAAAACGATGCTTTCATCGAGGCCGTTTTATTGGTGCCCTGGTTGCCAGTATTAAATAATCGCGAAGATTGCGTTTATCTCACCGGGCAGAAATCGGGTATATTGGGACGCAGATCACAAAAAAACCTTACAGGAAGACGTTGCACTATGAGTTCTCGTTTCGCCCTGGCTGCTGTGGCAGCCGTTTTAGTCCTGACAGGATGCGCAAAATCGAAAACCGATGATCCGACATCGGCTTTCGATTTCGGCTCCTCGCGCGTGACCGTGACGCATATCCCAACGAAAACCGACGATGGCACCACAATATACGTGACCGTGGATAGCAAGGATGCCGGTGCGCTGGGGACGGGTAAGAGTCTTGAGCTACAACTGCCAGAGGGCAAACATACAGTCGGCGGCTATGCCCGTACGTTAATTGGTCGCGTAACCATATCGCCTGTCGAAGTATCGACATCGAGCGATGTTGTCAGCCACGTGACATATTCCATTGCGAATAGTAAACCGACATTTACCGTCCGCGCGTCAACTCCGGTTCCTAAACCGAAGTCAGAAACGATTCCGGTAGAATCTGTTCCGGTTATACAACAGCAAATTGAAGCGCCTGCCGCGACTGAACAAACGCAGGTTGCGCTACCTGCCACGGTCGAACAGACGCAGGTTACACCACCTGCCACGGTCGAACAGACGCAGGTTACACCACCTGCCACGACTGAACAGACGCAAGTGACAACACCTGCCGCGCCAGCAACGACGCAGGAAACTCAGTCGCCGAAAGTCACCGTACTGACGCCAACAACCCAGTCGCAGACCGAAACGCAAACATCGGCACCGCAGGGCGTGGACATCACCAATCTGACGGATAACCCACAGGCATAACGCTGACCAAAAAAAACGCGCCTTT
Source organism: Buttiauxella cochleicola (assembly GCF_021283185.1). Lineage (NCBI taxonomy): Bacteria > Pseudomonadati > Pseudomonadota > Gammaproteobacteria > Enterobacterales > Enterobacteriaceae > Buttiauxella > Buttiauxella cochleicola. Next base: position 60,910 of record NZ_JAJSOS010000011.1, on the reverse strand, counting down.
CGGCGCGTTCTTTAATTTCCAGAAACGAACTTATTTTTTCAAATCAGATTTGAAATCACGCTGTTCGTAGCCAGTATACAACTGACGTGGACGGGCAATTTTAATGCCGTCGTCGTGCATTTCATTCCAGTGTGCAATCCAGCCAACAGTACGCGCCATCGCGAAGATAACGGTAAACATGGAAGATGGAATACCCATTGCTTTCAGGATGATGCCTGAGTAGAAGTCCACGTTCGGGTAGAGTTTTTTCTCGATGAAGTACGGGTCGTTAAGCGCGATATGCTCAAGTTCCATCGCCACTTCAAGCAGGTTGTTATCTTTCAGATTCAGCTCTTTGAGAACTTCATGGCAGGTTTCACGCATTACTGTGGCACGCGGGTCGTAGTTTTTGTACACACGGTGGCCAAAGCCCATCAGGCGGAAAGAGTCATTCTTATCTTTCGCACGACGAACGAATTCAGGAATGTGTTCAACACTGCTGATCTCTTCAAGCATCTTCAGTGCTGCTTCGTTAGCACCACCGTGCGCAGGTCCCCACAGGGATGCGATACCGGCTGCGATACACGCGAATGGGTTAGCGCCACTTGAGCCAGCAGTACGAACGGTTGATGTGGAAGCGTTTTGCTCGTGGTCTGCGTGCAGGATCAGAATTCGGTCCATTGCGCGTTCCAGAATTGGGTTAACTTCGTATTTCTCGCACGGCGTGGAGAACATCATGTTCAGGAAGTTACCGGCATAAGACAGGTCGTTGCGTGGATAAACGAACGGTTGACCTATTGAATATTTGTAGCACATGGCTGCCATGGTTGGCATTTTGGACAACAGTCGGAACGCGGCAATCTCACGGTGGCGTGGGTTATTCACGTCCATGGAGTCATGATAAAACGCCGCCAGTGCACCGGTCACACCACACATCACAGCCATCGGGTGGGAGTCACGACGGAAACCGTGGAACAAACGTGTGATTTGTTCGTGGATCATGGTGTGACGGGTGACGGTGGTTTTAAATTCTTCGTATTGTTCCTGGGTCGGTTTTTCGCCGTTCAGCAGGATATAGCAGACTTCAAGATAATTGGAGTGTGTTGCCAGTTGATCGATCGGGAAACCACGGTGCAGCAAGATGCCTTCATCACCGTCGATAAAGGTGATTTTTGATTCGCATGATGCGGTAGAGGTAAAACCCGGGTCAAAAGTAAATACACCTTTAGAACCAAGACTACGGATATCAATTACATCCTGACCGAGAGTGCCTTTTAGCACATTCAGTTCCAGAGCATCATCACCGTTATAGGTGAGAGTTGCTTTTTTATCAGACATTTACGGTCTCCTTAGCGCCTTATTCATCAGACTGCGGGATGCCCGACTTGCCTATTCCCGTCATACTTCAAGTTGCATCTTTGTTGGCTTTCCTCGCTCACCCCAGTCACTTACTTATGTAAGCTCCTGGGGATTCGCTGCGTTGCCGCCTCGATGCCACTCGAATTATTTAGGAAATACATTCAAACCAACCGTGACGCATACCAGTTTTTTATTTGGCTCTCAGCTCTGTTTTGATATCAGTGTAACGCAGGGTACAGAGCAATGGGCGCTTGCAGGTAACACGAGCCACGCAGGTGAAAAAACAGCAAATCAGGGTGTTAGCAGTCCATATCATTCAAATCTGTGTACCACTAATAACGGTCCTGATTGATTGGGTCAATACCGATACACTGTTACATAACTTATTCTCAGGTGAAAGGCTGACCCTATAACTTTTGCGAATTATACGGCTTTTCTGGCATCGTTTGTAACAAGAATGTTTAACTTTTGTCAAATCAGATGATTAAAATTTAAAATAATGTTGTTATCGTGATCCTGCTCACTGTTCAGACCAAAAGCCCTTCAAACTATATGTAGGTTAATTGTAATGAATTTGTGAAGCGCCTATACTGCCGCCAGGTCTCCGGAATACCCTGCCACCGGGCGCCACCCAGCGTTGTAGCCAGCTTTTTGGCATCTGGATGTAGCTGTTTTTGCATGACGCACAGTTATAGAAAGTTCACGCTGTCTGACCCCGCCTGCAGATCCGGAGGAAGGAAACTATAAGAACAGCATGTGGGCGCTATTCATGATAAAAAATGCGAAAAAACAAAGACCTGTAAACCTCGATCTCACAACGATGAGGTTCCCCGTCACTGCAATCGCTTCCATCCTCCATCGTGTATCCGGCGTGATCACCTTTGTGGCTGTAGGCATCCTACTGTGGTTGTTAGGCCAGTCACTCTCGTCTCCAGAAGGCTTCCTTGTTGCGTCAGCAATAATGAGTAGCTTCTTTGTTAAATTCATTATGTGGGGCATCCTCACAGCACTGGCTTATCACGTTGTTGTGGGCATCCGCCACATCATGATGGACACCGGTTTGCTGGAAGAAACCCTGATAGCGGGCAAACGATCCGCAATGATTTCATTTGTTATTACTGTCGTGCTTTCACTTCTCGCAGGAGTCCTCGTATGGTAAGTAATGCCTCCGCATTAGGTCGCAATGGTGTGCATGACTATATTCTGGTTCGTGCCTCCGCCATCGTCATCACCCTGTACATCATTTATATGATCGGGTTCTTCGCTGTTACCGGCGATTTAACCTACGAGGTCTGGAGTGGTTTCTTCGGCTCCGCCTTCACCAAAGTGTTCACCCTGCTGACATTGTTCTCAATTTTGATCCATGCCTGGATTGGCATGTGGCAGGTGTTGACCGACTACGTTAAACCAGTGGCGATTCGTCTTGGCCTGCAACTTGTTATTGTTGTTGCACTGCTGGTTTACGTCATTTATGGATTCGTTGTGGTGTGGGGTGTGTAATGAGTTTACCAGTCAGAGAGTTTGATGCAGTCGTGATCGGTGCTGGTGGTGCAGGTATGCGCGCCGCACTGCAAATTTCACAAGGCGGCCAGACTTGTGCCTTGTTATCTAAAGTTTTCCCAACCCGTTCCCATACCGTGTCTGCGCAGGGTGGCATTACCGTAGCGCTGGGTAATACCCACGAAGACAACTGGGAATGGCATATGTATGACACGGTAAAAGGTTCCGACTATATCGGTGACCAGGACGCCATTGAATATATGTGCAAAACCGGCCCGGAAGCGATTCTGGAACTGGAGCATATGGGTTTGCCGTTCTCCCGTCTTGAAGATGGCACTATTTATCAGCGTCCGTTTGGCGGTCAGTCGAAAAACTTCGGCGGCGAGCAAGCGGCACGTACTGCGGCAGCGGCTGACCGTACCGGTCACGCATTACTGCACACGCTTTATCAGCAAAACCTGAAAAACAAAACCACGATCTTCTCCGAATGGTATGCGCTTGATCTGGTGAAAAATGCTGATGGTGCCGTGGTGGGTACCACCGCGCTGTGTATCGAAACCGGCGAAGTGGTTTATTTCAAAGCGAAAGCCACCATTCTGGCAACCGGCGGTGCAGGCCGTATTTATCAGTCCACCACTAACGCGCACATTAATACCGGCGACGGTGTTGGCATGGCGTTGCGTGCAGGCGTGCCAGTACAAGATATGGAAATGTGGCAGTTCCACCCAACCGGCATTGCTGGCGCGGGTGTACTGGTCACTGAAGGTTGTCGTGGTGAAGGCGGATATCTGCTGAACAAACATGGCGAGCGTTTCATGGAGCGCTATGCACCAAACGCTAAAGACCTTGCTGGACGCGATGTTGTTGCTCGCTCCATCATGATTGAAATCCGTGAAGGTCGTGGTTGTGATGGCCCATGGGGTCCACACGCCAAACTGAAACTTGATCACTTAGGTAAAGAAGTTCTGGAATCCCGTCTGCCGGGTATTCTTGAGCTGTCTCGTACCTTTGCCCACGTTGACCCGATTAAAGAGCCAATTCCAGTTATCCCAACTTGCCACTACATGATGGGCGGTATTCCGACCAAAGTGACCGGGCAAGCGCTGACGGTAAACGAGCAGGGCGAAGACGTTCTGATTCCAGGTCTGTTTGCCGTAGGTGAAATCGCCTGCGTATCGGTTCACGGTGCCAACCGCCTGGGCGGTAACTCGCTGCTGGATTTGGTGGTGTTTGGTCGCGCTGCGGGCATGCATCTGCTGGAGTCTATCCAGGAACAGGGCGAGCTGCGTGACGCAACCGAAGACGAAATTAATGCAGCACTTGAGCGCCTGAACCGTTGGAACGGCAACCGTAACGGCGAAGACCCAGTACAAATCCGTAAAGCGCTTCAAGAATGTATGCAGCACAACTTCTCGGTATTCCGCGAAGGTGATGCGATGGCCAAAGGCCTTGAGCAGCTGAAGCAAATCCGCGAACGCCTGAAAAACGCTCGTCTGGATGACACTTCAAGCGAGTTCAACACCCAGCGTGTTGAGTGCCTCGAGCTTGATAACCTGATGGAAACCGCTTACGCGACTGCTGTTTCCGCTAACTTCCGCACCGAAAGCCGTGGCGCGCATAGCCGCTTCGACTATCCGGAACGTGACGATGCAAACTGGCTGTGCCACAGCCTGTATCTGCCTGAGTCGGAAAGCATGACGCGCCGTGAGGTGAACATGCAGCCGAAACTGCGTCCGGCATTCCCGCCGAAAGTGCGTTCTTATTAATAGCGGAGCAAAGTGATGAAACTCGAATTCTCTATTTATCGCTACAACCCGGATGTTGACGATGCTCCGCGTATGCAGGAGTACACCCTGGAAGGGGAAGAAGGGCGCGACATGATGTTGCTTGACGCGCTGATGCAACTGAAAGAAAAAGACCCAACGCTGTCGTTCCGTCGCTCGTGCCGTGAAGGGGTTTGTGGCTCTGATGGTGTGAATATGAATGGCAAGAATGGCCTGGCTTGTATCACGCCAATCTCAGCATTGGGTAACGGAAAGCAGAAGATTGTCATCCGTCCACTGCCAGGATTACCGGTTGTGCGCGATCTGGTTGTGGACATGGGGCAATTCTATGCCCAATATGAGAAGATTAAGCCTTACCTGTTGAATAATGGGCAAAATCCACCGGCTCGTGAGCATTTACAGTCTCCCGAGCAGCGTGAGAAGTTGGATGGTTTGTACGAGTGCATTCTGTGCGCGTGTTGCTCGACCTCTTGCCCGTCGTTCTGGTGGAACCCGGACAAGTTCATCGGCCCGGCAGGGTTACTGGCGGCGTATCGCTTCCTGATTGACAGCCGTGATACAGAAACTGCAAGCCGTCTTGATGGTATGAGTGACGCTTTCAGCGTATTCCGCTGCCATAGCATTATGAATTGCGTCAGTGTTTGTCCTAAGGGATTGAACCCGACGAAAGCCATCGGCCACATTAAGTCGATGTTGCTGCAAAAGAGTGCCTAGCTTTTCGTTCCCTCTCCTTAAGGGGAGAGGGAAATAAATTGCAGGAAACCTTTAAAAACTGCCCTGTTGCGACAGTTTTTAAAGGTTCCTTCTCGAGTCGCCTGGAAAGGAAAAAGGCTCGTAGTTGTGAACCCCGGTAATGCGTACAACTTCTGTATTTTGTACGTAATAGTTATTCACGGCGAAATAAGCATAAAAATGCTTAAGGGATCACGATGCAGAACGGCGAAATGAAAGCCTGGCTGGATTCCTCTTACCTGGCAGGTGCAAACCAGTCCTGGATAGAGCAGCTCTATGAAGACTTCTTAACCGATCCTGACTCTGTTGATGCGCACTGGCGCTCAATGTTCCAGCAATTACCTGGAACCGGGGCCAGACCGGATCAATTCCATTCCAAAACACGTGATTATTTCCGTCGTCTGGCGAAGGATGCCTCACGTTATTCCACCGCAATCACCGACCCTGACACCGACGTCAAGCAAGTCAAAGTGTTGCAGCTGATCAACGCCTGGCGTTTCCGTGGGCATCAGGCTGCAAACCTTGATCCACTTGGTTTGTGGAAACAGGACGCGGTTCCAGATCTTGACCCCGCATTCCACAATCTGACTGATGCCGATCTTCAGGAAACCTTCAATGTAGGTTCTTTTGCCAGCGGCAAAGAGACCATGAAGCTTGCTGACTTGATTGATGCGCTCAAGCAGACGTATGGCGGTTCGATCGGTGCGGAATATATGCACATCACCAACACTGAAGAGAAACGCTGGATTCAGCAGCGCATTGAATCTGTGGTTGGGCACTCAACGTTTACCGTTGAAGAAAAGAAACGCTTCTTGAGCGAGCTGACCGCAGCAGAAGGCCTTGAGCGTTACCTGGGTGCGAAATTCCCAGGCGCGAAACGCTTCTCGCTGGAAGGTGGTGATGCACTGGTGCCAATGCTCAAAGAGATGATCCGCCATGCGGGCAAGAGCGGCACACGTGAAGTGGTTCTGGGCATGGCACACCGTGGCCGCCTGAACGTACTGATCAACGTACTCGGCAAGAAACCGCAGGAACTGTTCGACGAGTTCGCCGGTAAGCATAAAGAACATCTCGGCACTGGTGATGTGAAGTACCACATGGGCTTCTCATCTGACGTGGAAACCGAAGGCGGTCTGGTTCACCTGGCGCTGGCGTTTAACCCGTCGCACCTTGAAATTGTAAGCCCGGTGGTTATTGGTTCTGTGCGTGCACGTCTGGATCGTTTAGACAAACCAGGTAGCAACCAGGTTCTGCCTATCACCATTCACGGTGACGCAGCGGTAGCCGGGCAGGGCGTGGTTCAGGAAACCCTGAACATGTCTAAAGCGCGTGGTTACGAAGTGGGCGGTACCGTTCGCATCGTCATCAACAACCAGATTGGTTTCACCACCTCCAACCCTCTGGATGCGCGCTCCACGCCGTACTGTACCGATATCGGTAAGATGGTGATGGCACCGATTTTCCACGTGAATGCGGATGACCCGGAAGCGGTGGCGTTTGTTACCCGTCTGGCACTGGATTTCCGTAACACTTTTAAGCGCGACGTGTTTATCGACCTGGTTTGCTACCGTCGCCATGGTCACAACGAAGCTGATGAGCCAAGCGCAACTCAGCCAGTGATGTACCAGAAAATTAAGAAACACCCGACGCCGCGTAAAATCTACGCAGACCGTCTGGAGCAGCAAAAGCTGGCGACGCTTGAAGATGCCACCGAAATGGTGAATCTCTACCGTGACGCGCTGGATGCTGGCGAGTGTGTGGTGGAAGAATATCGCCCGATGAACATGCATTCATTTACCTGGTCGCCATACCTCAACCACGAGTGGGATGAGAGCTATCCGAACAAGGTAGAAATGAAGCGTTTGCAGGAATTGGCTAAGCGTATTAGCAGCGCACCAGAAACCGTTGAGATGCAGTCACGTGTAGCGAAAATCTACAGTGACCGTATGGAAATGGCGAATGGCGCGAAGAAATTCGACTGGGGTGCTGCTGAAAACCTGGCGTACGCCACACTGGTCGATGAAGGCGTTTCTGTACGTTTGTCCGGTGAAGACGTGGGCCGTGGTACGTTCTTCCACCGTCACGCCGTTATTCACAACCAGACTAACGGTTCGACTTACACACCGCTGCAACACGTTCACAACAGCCAGGGCGAGTTCAAAGTCTGGGACTCCGTGCTGTCTGAAGAAGCGGTGCTGGCGTTCGAATACGGTTATGCCACTGCGGAACCTCGTACACTGACCATCTGGGAAGCCCAGTTCGGCGACTTCGCTAATGGCGCTCAGGTTGTGATTGACCAGTTCATCAGTTCCGGCGAGCAGAAGTGGGGCCGTATGTGTGGCCTGGTGATGTTGCTGCCACACGGTTACGAAGGCCAGGGCCCTGAGCACTCCTCTGCACGTCTGGAGCGTTATCTCCAGCTGTGTGCGGAACAGAACATGCAGGTTTGCGTGCCTTCGACTCCAGCACAGGTTTACCACATGCTGCGTCGTCAGGCGCTGCGCGGTATGCGCCGTCCGCTGGTAGTTATGTCCCCGAAATCTTTACTGCGTCACCCACTGGCGGTTTCCACTATGGATGAACTGGCTAACGGCACCTTCTTGCCTGCAATCGGCGAAGTTGACGAGCTGGATCCTGCTGGCGTGAAACGCGTGGTAATGTGTTCTGGTAAGGTTTATTACGATTTGCTGGAACAGCGTCGTAAGAACGGCCAGAAAGATGTGGCAATTGTGCGCATCGAACAGTTATATCCATTCCCGCATCAGGCGATGCAGGAAGTGTTGAAACCATTTGCTCACGTACATGATTTTGTCTGGTGCCAGGAAGAGCCGCTTAACCAGGGCGCCTGGTACTGCAGCCAGCACCATTTCCGTGAAGTAGTTCCATTTGGATCAGGTCTGCGTTACGCAGGTCGCCCAGCCTCCGCATCACCTGCGGTAGGGTACTTGTCCGTTCACCAGAAGCAGCAGCAAGATCTGGTTAATGACGCGCTGAACGTCGATTAATTAAAGGATAAAAAATGAGTAGCGTAGATATTCTAGTTCCTGACCTGCCTGAGTCCGTTGCCGATGCAACCGTTGCTACCTGGCATAAAAAACCGGGTGACACCGTTACCCGTGACGAAGTGCTGGTGGAAATCGAAACTGACAAAGTGGTACTGGAAGTACCGGCGTCTGCAGATGGTGTTCTGGATGCTGTACTGGAAGATGAAGGTACAACCGTAACTTCTCGTCAAATTTTGGGCCGCCTGCGTGAAGGTAACAGCGCCGGTAAAGAGACTTCTGCGAAAACAGAAAGCAAAGAGTCTACCCCGGCACAGCGCCAGCAGGCTTCTTTGGAAGAGCAGAGCAATGACGCACTCAGCCCGGCTATTCGCCGCCTGATTGCAGAGCATTCTCTGGATGCTAACGCCATTAAAGGCAGCGGCGTCGGTGGCCGTATCACCCGTGAAGATGTTGATAAGCATCTGACCCAGGCGAAAGCGGCTCAACCTGCGGCAGCTAAAGCGGCTGTTGAAACTAAAGCTCCGGTTGCACCAATTGCTGGCCGTAGCGAGAAACGCGTTCCAATGACTCGCCTGCGCAAACGCGTTGCTGAGCGTCTGCTGGAGGCGAAAAACTCTACCGCCATGCTCACCACGTTTAACGAAGTGAACATGAAGCCAATCATGGATCTGCGTAAGCAGTACGGTGACTCTTTCGAAAAACGCCACGGTGTGCGTCTGGGCTTTATGTCCTTCTACATCAAAGCGGTGGTTGAAGCGCTGAAACGCTATCCGGAAGTGAATGCTTCTATCGACGGCGAAGACGTGGTTTACCACAACTACTTCGACGTTAGCATCGCGGTTTCAACTCCACGTGGTCTGGTGACTCCGGTACTGCGTGATGTTGATACCCTGGGTATGGCTGACATCGAAAAACGCATCAAAGAGCTGGCAGTGAAAGGTCGTGACGGCAAACTGACCGTTGAAGATTTGACTGGCGGTAACTTCACCATCACCAACGGTGGTGTGTTCGGTTCCCTGATGTCTACGCCGATCATCAACCCGCCGCAGAGCGCGATCCTCGGTATGCACGCTATCAAAGATCGCCCGATGGCGGTTGACGGTAAAGTTGAGATCCTGCCGATGATGTATCTGGCGCTGTCTTACGATCACCGTTTGATCGATGGCCGTGAGTCAGTGGGTTATCTGGTAGCAATCAAAGAATTGCTCGAAGATCCGACTCGTTTGCTGCTGGACGTTTAGTTTTAAAGCATCACCTGCACTGTAGGCCGAAAGCTGCGCGCCATCTGGCATGAATAGCGCACCGGCCTACAGGTTTATAACGATTACCCTGAAGGATGATAGAACTCATGAACTTACACGAGTATCAGGCGAAACAGTTGTTTGCTCGATATGGCCTGCCGGCTCCAGTCGGTTACGCCTGTAATACACCGCGTGAAGCGGAAGAAGCGGCATCAAAAATTGGTGCAGGTCCGTGGGTGGTGAAATGTCAGGTTCATGCTGGTGGCCGCGGTAAAGCGGGCGGCGTGAAAGTGGTTAACAGCAAAGAAGACATCCGTGCTTTTGCTGAACACTGGCTGGGCAAACGCCTGGTTACCTACCAAACAGACGCAAATGGTCAGCCGGTTCACCAGATTCTGGTTGAAGCTGCGACTGACATTGATAAAGAACTGTATCTTGGCGCGGTGGTTGATCGTAGCTCCCGTCGCGTAGTGTTTATGGCGTCTACCGAAGGTGGCGTTGAAATTGAGAAAGTTGCGGAAGAAACCCCGCACCTGATCCACAAAGTTGCACTGGATCCGCTGGCAGGCCCAATGCCTTACCAGGGCCGTGAACTGGCTTTCAAACTGGGTCTGGAAGGTAAACAAGTTCAGCAGTTCACCAAGATCTTTATGGGTCTGGCGAACATCTTCCTTGAGCGCGACCTGGCACTTATCGAAATCAACCCGCTGGTTATCACTAAGCAGGGTGACCTGGTGTGCCTTGATGGCAAACTGGGTGCTGACGGCAACGCGCTGTTCCGCCAGCCAGAGCTGCGCGAAATGCGTGACCCAAGCCAGGAAGATGCACGTGAATCTCAGGCTGCACAGTGGGAACTGAACTACGTTGCCCTGGATGGCAACATCGGTTGCATGGTTAACGGTGCGGGCCTGGCAATGGGCACCATGGACATCGTTAAACTGCACGGCGGCGAACCAGCAAACTTCCTGGACGTTGGTGGCGGCGCAACGAAAGAACGCGTAACCGAAGCATTCAAAATCATTCTGTCTGACGACAAAGTGAAAGCGGTTCTGGTGAACATCTTCGGCGGTATCGTGCGTTGCGACCTGATCGCAGACGGTATCATCGGTGCGGTTGCCGAAGTGGGTGTTAACGTTCCAGTGGTAGTACGTCTGGAAGGTAACAACGCGGAACTGGGTGCGAAGAAACTGGCTGATAGTGGCCTGAATATTATTGCAGCGAAAAGTCTGACGGACGCAGCGCAGCAGGTTGTTGCTGCCGTGGAGGGGAAATAATGTCCATTTTGATCGATAAAAATACCAAGGTTATTTGCCAGGGCTTTACCGGCAGCCAGGGGACTTTCCACTCCGAGCAGGCGATTGCATACGGTACGCAAATGGTTGGCGGTGTTACGCCAGGCAAAGGCGGCACTGAGCACCTCGGCCTGCCAGTGTTTAACACTGTGCGTGAAGCAGTAGAAGCAACTGGTGCGACCGCATCTGTAATCTACGTTCCGGCACCGTTCTGCAAAGACTCCATTCTGGAAGCAATCGACGCAGGCATTAAGCTGATTATCACCATCACCGAAGGCATCCCGACGCTGGATATGCTGACTGTGAAAGTGAAACTGGACGAAGCTGGCGTGCGCATGATTGGGCCAAACTGCCCGGGCGTTATCACCCCTGGCGAGTGCAAAATCGGCATTATGCCGGGTCATATTCATCTGCCAGGCAAAGTGGGTATCGTTTCTCGCTCTGGTACGCTGACGTATGAAGCGGTCAAACAGACCACTGATATCGGTCTTGGCCAGTCTACTTGTGTAGGCATCGGCGGTGACCCGATCCCTGGCTCTAACTTCATCGATATCCTGAAGATGTTCCAGGAAGATCCGAAGACTGAAGCTATCGTGATGATCGGTGAGATCGGCGGTAGCGCTGAAGAAGAAGCAGCCGCGTACATTAAAGAGCATGTCACCAAGCCAGTTGTTGGTTACATCGCAGGTGTCACTGCGCCGAAAGGCAAGCGTATGGGCCACGCTGGCGCCATCATCGCGGGTGGTAAAGGGACTGCGGACGAGAAATTCGCAGCGCTGGAAGCCGCAGGCGTGAAAACCGTTCGCAGCCTGGCTGATATCGGTGACGCACTGAAAGCTATTTTGCCTCAGTAAGCAGAACTAATAATAATTGTTCGACATGGTTGGCCGCTCAATGAGCGGCCTTTTTTATGGCCAAAATTTGTGGTCATCGATGACAGTATTTCCCAAACAGCCATTTATGGCCCCTTGAGTGATTTGGCTGCCTGAGCAGCTTAAAAAGCCGAAAGCCTCTCACTTCGACTTCTATCATCGCTACTGGAGCATGATTACTGGTGTGTAGAATATCAAAAAGTGACAATGGATGAAAATTCACTGTAACAACAATCGGCAAGGGGAGGGGGGCCAAACCTTTCTGCTCTCACATGCCGTCAGAATCGTATCTGGTAATGGCTAACGGAGCGGAATCTTACCGTTTTTTAAGGTTGGGGTTTTTAAGTAGTTTATGTTTTTAAGAACTACACTACTGAATACTAACCTTATCAAAAACAGCGCCTTGTTAAATAATGAAACATTAAAAGTAAATCAATTGTTAATTTTAGGTAAGAAAAGAAACAGCCTGATCAAAATAGCGCGTGAAGATAAAAAACCATCGCTGTTAACGTTCGGAATTTATTTTTTAACTTATCTGCAATAAATAGTTTTTGTTTATGGATATCATTTTCCCATTAACCTTAGTGATATCTTAAAAACATGTCATTAACATCAAATTTACTATTAATTTAAGTGGGAAACTAAATTAACAATCAGGGAATAAATTGCGCCAGATCAATATCTAAAACTGGCTAGTAGTATGCAAAACAGCGTAAATTGTTGCAGATCAAACTGGCTGTTAAGGGACATTTTCGCTATAAATTGATCACTGTCGAGAAACGTAAATAACACTAAGCAATTACCTATTTATTGTAGGGAAATTGCAGGGTAATATATTTGCGGATTATTTTTGGTTTTTATTAACGTGTTTGTAACCTTTCATCTTTCTTCGTTACATGCAAATAAAATGACGAAGGGATGAAGTCTGGAAGCTAATGTTTTTGTATTAGGGCATGCGTTGTGGTTTTCCTTACGGTTGGCCACGGTCGAAGTCTTCATGCGAAGAGCAAGGAGTCAAGATGTTGGATATTGTCGAACTGTCGCGCTTACAGTTTGCCTTGACCGCGATGTACCACTTTCTTTTTGTGCCACTAACGCTCGGTATGGCGTTCTTGTTGGCCATCATGGAAACAGTGTACGTTCTGTCAGGTAAGCAAATTTATAAAGATATGACCAAGTTCTGGGGCAAGTTGTTTGGTATCAACTTTGCTTTGGGCGTGGCTACCGGTTTAACCATGGAGTTCCAGTTCGGTACAAACTGGTCTTACTATTCACACTACGTGGGTGATATTTTTGGTGCCCCACTGGCCATCGAAGGCCTGATGGCATTCTTCCTTGAATCCACCTTTGTAGGTCTGTTCTTCTTCGGTTGGGATCGTCTGGGCAAAGTTCAGCACATGGCGGTAACCTGGCTGGTGGCACTTGGCTCCAACCTTTCAGCACTGTGGATTCTGGTCGCAAACGGCTGGATGCAGAACCCGATTGCTTCCGACTTCAACTTCGAAACCATGCGTATGGAGATGGTCAGTTTCTCCGAGCTGGTCCTTAACCCGGTTGCGCAGGTGAAATTCGTTCACACCGTAGCGTCTGGTTACGTATGTGGTGCGATGTTCATCCTCGGTGTGAGCTCTTACTACTTGCTTAAAGGCCGTGACGTTGCATTTGCGAAGCGTTCTTTTGCAATCGCTGCAAGCTTCGGTATGGCGGCAATCCTGTCTGTAATCGTGCTGGGTGATGAATCCGGTTACGAAATGGGTGACGTGCAGAAAACCAAATTGGCTGCTATTGAAGCTGAGTGGGAAACTCAACCGGCTCCAGCATCATTTACGCTGTTTGGTATCCCGGACCAGGACAAGCAGGAAAATAGCTATGCGATTCAGATCCCATACGCGCTTGGCATCATCGCCACCCGCTCTGTGGATAAGCAAGTTATTGGTCTGAAAGACCTGATGGTGCAACACGAAGAGCGTATTCGTAACGGTATGAAGGCTTATAGCCTTCTGGAACAGTTACGTGCAGGTTCTAAAGACCAGGCTGTTCGCGATAACTTTGAGTCAGTCAAGAAAGACCTGGGTTATGGTTTGCTGCTCAAACGCTATACCCCGAACGTCTCTGACGCGACGGAAGAGCAGATTCAGAAAGCAACTAAGGATTCTATTCCTCGTGTAGCTCCGCTGTACTTTGCATTCCGTATCATGGTTGGCTGTGGCTTCCTGATGCTGTTCATCATCGCGGCTTCGTTCTGGACTGTGACGCGTAATGCAATCGGCTCGAAAAAATGGCTGTTGCGTGCGGCGCTCTATGGTATCCCGTTGCCGTGGATTGCGATTGAATCTGGTTGGTTTGTTGCTGAATACGGTCGTCAACCATGGGCTGTTGGTGAGGTATTGCCAACTGCGGTTGCTAACTCCTCTCTGACCGTGGGCGATCTGATCTTCTCCATGGTACTGATTTGCGGCCTTTACACGCTGTTTATGGTGGCGGAACTGTTCCTGATGTTCAAATTTGCTCGCCTTGGGCCGAGCAGTCTGAAAACAGGTCGCTATCACTTTGAGCAGTCCAATGTGACCTCTCAGCCGGCACGCTAAGACAGGAGTCGTCAAATGATCGATTATGAAGTATTGCGTTTTATCTGGTGGCTGCTGGTTGGCATTCTGCTGATTGGTTTTGCAGTCACCGACGGCTTTGACATGGGTGTGGGCATGTTGTCTCGCATCATTGGCAAATCTGACGTTGAACGCCGCATTATGGTGAACTCCATCGCCCCTCACTGGGATGGTAACCAGGTATGGCTCATCACTGCTGGTGGCGCATTGTTCGCTGCCTGGCCGATGGTTTATGCAGCTGCGTTCTCTGGTTTCTATGTGGCAATGATTCTGGTACTGGCTTCATTATTCTTCCGTCCGGTAGGTTTTGACTACCGTTCGAAGATTGAAGACATGCGCTGGCGTGGCATGTGGGACTGGGGCATTTTCATTGGTAGTTTTGTGCCGCCGTTGGTTATCGGTGTGGCGTTCGGCAACTTGCTGCAAGGCGTGCCGTTCCACGTTGATGAGTATCTGCGTCTGTACTACACCGGTAACTTCTTCCAGTTGCTGAACCCGTTTGGCCTGTTGGCTGGTGTCGTGAGCGTTTCCATGATCCTTGCTCAGGGTGCAACTTACCTGCAAATGCGTACTGTGGGTGAACTGCATCTGCGTGCTAAAGCCGCTGCGCAAATTTCAGCGCTGGTGATGATGGTGTGCTTCGCACTTGCTGGTGTTTGGGTGATTTACGGCATTGATGGTTACGCTGTGACTTCAGAGCTGAACCACCATGCAGCATCGAATCCGCTGACTAAAGAAGTCGCTCGTCAGGCTGGTGCCTGGATGGTGAACTTCAATAATATGCCGATTCTATGGCTCATCCCTGCTCTGGGTGTGATTCTGCCACTGTTGACTGTGCTGATGTCTCGTCTTGAGAAAGGCGCGATGGCATTCGTGTTCTCCTCACTGACTCTGGCTTGTGTCATTCTGACTGCCGGTGTGGCGATGTTCCCGTTCGTGATGCCTTCGAGCACCATGTTGAACGCTAGCCTCACCATGTGGGATGCAACATCCAGCCAGTTAACTCTGAATGTGATGACCTATGTTGCTGCGGTATTTGTACCGATCATTCTTATCTACACCACCTGGTGTTACTGGAAAATGTTCGGTCGAATCACCAAAGAGCATATCGAAAGCAACACCCACTCTCTGTACTAAGTAAGGAGCTGATTATGTGGTACTTTGCATGGATTCTGGGGACGCTTCTTGCCTGTGCTTTTGGCATCATTACCGCCCTGGCACTTGAGCATGTTGAAGCTGCTAAAGCCGGTAAAGAAGAAATTTGATGGAAGCAATTATCGCGAAGCTTTATGCGGTAATGGATAAGAGCCCTTTAAGGGCTCTTTCCTTGATAATGGCATTAGTTCTTGCCGTGTGTATATTTTGGGACCCGTCCCGCTTTGCGGCGAAAACCAGTAGTCTTGAAATCTGGCATGGTTTTTTGCTGATGTGGGCTGTATGCACCGGCGTGATTCATGGCGTGGGTTTTCGCCCTCGTAAAGTGCTGTGGCAGGGGATTTTTAGCCCATTACCCGCACAATTAGTCTTGCTGGCAGGACTGGCTATTTTCTTCTTCTGATGCTTCTTTAACCTCAGCGCATTTCACTTAATATTTATGGGCTTTAACAAGCCCATAAATATTTACCTAACGTTTAATGCTACCCATTCCCAACCCCCATCCTCTTGCGTATAGTAGCAACGTTAAATTGCATTACCGGGATGTATTGTGAGTACAACGCTGTTTCGATGGCCGGTTCGTGTCTATTACGAAGACACTGACGCCGGTGGTGTGGTATACCACGCCAGTTATGTTGCTTTCTATGAAAGAGCACGCACTGAAATGTTGCGCCATCACCATTTTAGCCAGCAAGATTTGTTGGCAGAGCGCGTCGCCTTTGTTGTCCGCAGAATGACTGTGGATTATTTGGCGCCTGCCCGACTCGACGATTTACTCGAAATCCAAAGTGAAATTACATCGATGCGTGGTACCTCTATGGTATTTACACAGCGAATCGTCAATGCCGATAATCAGGTACTCAACGAAGCTGAGGTCCTGATCGTCTGTGTTGATCCACACCTAATGAAGCCTCGTGCGCTTCCCAAGTCTATTGTCGCGGAGTTCAAGCAGTGACTGACATGAATATCCTTGATTTGTTCCTGAAGGCAAGCCTTCTGGTCAAATTTATCATGTTGATTTTGATTGGTTTTTCCATTGCATCATGGGCAATCATTATTCAGCGAACGCGAATCCTCAATGCTGCTACTCGTGAAGCAGAAGCTTTTGAAGATAAGTTCTGGTCGGGCATTGAATTGTCCCGTCTCTATCAAGAAAGCCAGGGCCGCCGTGACAGTCTTGCTGGCTCTGAACAAATTTTCTATTCAGGTTTTAAAGAGTTTGCCCGACTGCATCGTGCTAATACGCACGCACCTGAAGCAGTCGTTGAAGGGGCATCTCGCGCCATGCGTATTTCCATGAGTCGTGAGTTGGAAACGCTAGAAACTCATATTCCTTTCCTCGGAACTGTGGGTTCCATCAGCCCGTATATTGGTCTGTTTGGTACGGTTTGGGGGATCATGCACGCCTTTATCGCACTCGGTGCGGTGAAACAAGCGACATTGCAGATGGTTGCTCCAGGTATTGCAGAAGCACTGATTGCAACTGCAATCGGCCTGTTCGCTGCAATCCCTGCGGTTATGGCGTATAACCGCCTGAACCAACGTGTGAACAAACTGGAATTGAATTACGACAACTTCATGGAAGAGTTCACGGCTATCCTGCACCGTCAGGCTTTTACCAGCAGCGATAAGCAGTAAGGGGTAAGTCATGGCCAGACGTGGACGTGGGCGTGGTCGTCGGGAATTAAAGTCCGAAATTAACATCGTTCCTCTGCTGGACGTACTGTTGGTATTGTTGCTTATTTTTATGGCAACGGCTCCAATCATTACACAAAGCGTAGAGGTAGATTTGCCGGATGCGACAGATTCGCAGACGGTGAGCAGTAACGATGAACCGCCGGTCATTATTGAAGTGTCCGGGGTAGGGCAGTACAGCGTGGTGGTTGAGAAAGACCGTATGGACCAGTTGCCATCTGAACAGGTTATTGCGGAAGCACAGCGTCGTTTGCAGGCAAACCCGAAAACGGTCTTTTTGATCGGTGGTGCTAAAGATGTCCCTTACGAGGAAATCATCAAAGCACTTAACATGCTGCATAGTGCAGGTGTGAAATCCGTCGGTCTGATGACGCAGCCAATCTGATCTATTCCTAAATAATTCATGTTGCAGGTAGGCGGTAAGTGAGTGAATCCCCAGGAGCTTACTTAAGTAAGTGACTGGGGTGAGGGAGAGCAGCCAACGCCCCTGCAACTTGAAGTATGACGGATATATCTTGCTATATTTGGGAACCGATAGTGTCAAAGGCAACCATAGAAAACGATAAGCTCAAGCGCGCGATAATCGTCTCAGTGATCCTGCATATCATTTTGATTGCAATCCTGATTTGGAGCTCGTTTGACGAACACATCGACGCCAGTGCTGGCGGCGGTGGAGGTTCGGCTATTGACGCGGTCATGGTCGACCCAGGTGCAGTTGTTCAGCAGTACAATCGCCAGCAGCAACAGCAGGCGAGCAGTAAACGTGCGGCAGAGCAACGCGAGAAACAAGCGCAACAGCAGGCGGAAGAACTTCAGGAAAAACAGGCTGCTGAACAACAGCGTCTGAAGCAACTGGAGAAAGAACGCCTGGAAGCGCAGGAACAAGCGAAGCAACAAGCAGATCAGCAGAAGCAAGCGCAAGAAGCCGCGAAAGAAGCGCAGGAGCAACAGAAGCAAGCTGAAGCAGCGGCGGCGAAAGCCAAAGCAGATGCCAAAGCCCAAGCTGATGCTCAGGCCAAATCTCAGGCTGACGCTCAGGCGAAGGCTGCGGAAGAAGCGGCGAAGAAAGCTGCTGCAGATGCACAAAAGAAAGCGACTGAGGAAGCAGCTAAAAAAGCCGCTGATGCAGAGAAAAAAGCAGCTGCTGAAGCCGCTGCTGCGGCGAAAAAATCTCAGCAGGAAGCCGAGAAGAAAGCCGCAGATGCTGCAGCGAAGAAAGCTCAGCAAGATGCTGAGAAGAAAGCCGCCGCTGAAGCTGCTAAAAAGGCTGCTGATGCTGAGAAAAAAGCAGCAGCAGAAGCTGCCGCCGCCGAGAAAGCTGCGTCTGAAAAAGCCGCGGCCGATAAGGCTGCTGCTGCAAAAGGTGCTGCTGATAAGAAAGCTGCTGCAGATGCTAAGAAAAAGGCTGCTGCTGAGAAAGCCGCTGCCGATAAAGCTGCCGCTGCGGGCGTTGACGATCTATTTGGCGACTTGAGCTCAGGTAAGAATGCACCGAAAACGGGTGCAGGAGCAAAAGGTAATAGCGCAGCTGCGGCTGGGAAAGGGAATAATAAAAATAATGGCGCTTCTGGTGCTGAAATCAATGGTTACGCAGGTCAGATAAAAGTAGCAATAGAAAGTAAGTTTTACCAGGACCCTGCCTTTAGTGGTAAGACCTGTTCATTGCGCATAAAACTGGCTCCTGATGGTTTACTTCTTGATATCAAATCAGAAGGTGGCGACCCGGCCCTGTGTCAGGCTGCCATTGCGGCAGCACGTCTGGCGAAGATTCCGAAGCCGCCAAGCCAGGACGTTTATGAAGCTTTCAAAAACGCGCCTATCGACTTTAAGCCACAGTAAAATTTTCCTCGCGAAAGCGGGGAAAACTAACCAGGCTGTGTCACAGGGTTTTGGTAGTTTTGTGTATTTGAGTTTGTTAACATTCTGCTAAATTATCGTGGGCTTTGGGTCCAGATAAGGGAGATATGATGAAGCAGGCATTTCGAGTAGCTTTAAGTTTTTTAATGCTGTGGGCAGCAGTACTGCACGCAGAAGTCCGTATTGAGATCACCCAAGGGGTGGACTCAGCACGTCCAATTGGTGTTGCGCCATTTAAATGGGGAGGCCCCGGTGCCGCGCCAGAAGATATTGGTGGCATCGTTGCTGCAGACTTACGTAATAGCGGCAAATTCAATCCACTGGATCGTTCACGCTTACCGCAGCAGCCTGGCTCCGCTCAGGAAGTGCAACCGGCCGCGTGGACTGCTCTGGGTATTGATGCCGTTGTTGTAGGCCAGGTTACACCAAACGGTGATGGCAGCTATACCGTTGCTTACCAGTTGGTTGATACTTCTGGTGCACCTGGTACTGTGCTTGCGCAGAACTCCTACAAGGTGAACAAACAGTGGATTCGCTATGCTGGTCATACCGCAAGTGATGAAGTGTTTGAGAAGCTGACAGGCATTAAAGGTGCGTTCCGTACTCGTATCGCTTATGTGGTGCAGACTAACGGCGGCCAGTTCCCGTATGAACTGCGCGTATCTGATTACGATGGCTACAACACCAATGTTGTCAAACGTTCTCCTGAACCGCTGATGTCACCAGCGTGGTCTCCAGACGGCAGCAAACTGGCTTACGTAACATTTGAAAGTGGCCGTTCTGCTCTGGTTATCCAGACTCTGGCGAATGGTGCAATTCGTCAGGTAGCTTCGTTCCCTCGTCATAACGGTGCGCCAGCATTTTCTCCAGACGGCAGCAAACTGGCCTTCACGCTATCTAAAACCGGTAGTATGAACCTGTATGTTATGGACATAGCTTCTGGTCAGATTCGTCAGGTAACTGATGGACGCAGCAACAATACAGAACCAACGTGGTTCCCGGATAGCCAGAATGTAGCTTATACCTCTGACCAGGCTGGGCGTCCGCAGATTTATAAAGTGAATATCAACGGTGGTGCTCCACAGCGTCTGTCCTGGGAAGGTCCTCAGAACCAGAATGCTGATGTGAGTTCCGACGGTAAGTTTATGGTGATGGTTAGCTCCAATAGTGGGCAGCAACACATCGCCAAACAGGATCTGGTAGCGGGTGGCGTACAAACTTTATCGTCAACGTTCCTGGATGAAACGCCAAGTCTGGCACCTAACGGCACGATGGTAATCTACAGCTCTTCTCAGGGGATGGGATCTGTGCTGAATCTGGTCTCAACAGATGGGCGTTTCAAAGCGCGTCTTCCGGCAACCGATGGTCAGGTTAAATCTCCTGCCTGGTCGCCGTATCTGTGATAATAAAATATTAAAGGATCAAAGAAATGCAACTGAACAAAGTGCTGAAAGGGCTGATGCTGGCACTGCCTGTTATGGCAATCGCTGCGTGTAGTTCTAACAAGAGCGCCAACAACGAGAGCGGCGAAGGTATGCTGGGCGCCGGCACTGGTATGGACGCTAACGGTAGCAATGGCAACATGTCATCTGAAGAACAGGCTCGCCTGCAGATGCAACAGTTGCAACAGAACAACATCGTATACTTCGGTCTGGATAAGTATGATGTTTCTTCTGACTTCGCTGCAATGCTGGATGCACACGCTAACTTCCTGCGTAGCAACCCATCTTACAAAGTGACCGTAGAAGGTCATGCGGACGAACGTGGTACCCCGGAATATAACATTGCGCTGGGTGAGCGTCGTGCTAGCGCTGTTAAGATGTACCTGCAAGGTAAAGGCGTTTCTGCAGACCAGATCTCCATCGTTTCTTACGGTAAAGAAAAACCAGCAGTACTGGGTCATGACGAAGCGGCTTACGCTAAAAACCGTCGTGCCGTACTGGTTTACTAAGAGAACTGCATGAACAGTAACCTCAGACATCACTTGTTGAGTCTGTCGTTACTGGTTGGCATAGCGGCCCCCTGGGCCGCTACTGCTCAGGCGCCAATCAGTAGTGTCGGCTCAGGCTCGGTCGAAGACCGTGTCACTCAACTCGAGCGTATTTCTAACGCTCATAGTCAACTTTTAACTCAACTCCAACAACAACTCTCTGATAATCAAAATGATATTGATTCCCTGCGTGGTCAAATTCAGGAAAGCCAATACCAATTGAATCAGGTTGTTGAGCGTCAGAAGCAAATTTTATTGCAGATAGACAGCCTTGGTAGTGGTGCAGCAGCAGGACAAGCGGCTGGTAGTACCGATCAGGGGGCTGCAGCGGCAGCTACACCTGATGCTGGTGCTGCAGCTGAAACACCAGCTGCAGCAGCCCCAGTGCAAGGTGGTGACGCTAACAGCGACTACAATGCGGCTATTGCCATGGTGCAGGATAAGTCCCGTCAGGATGAAGCCCTTGCTGCATTTCAGAGTTTTGTTAAAAAGTACCCAGATTCAACTTACCAGCCAAATGCAAATTATTGGTTAGGTCAGTTGAATTACAACAAGGGGAAAAAGGATGATGCGGCGTTTTATTTTGCCTCTGTGGTGAAAAATTACCCGAAATCACCTAAGGCTCCAGATGCAATGTATAAAGTCGGTGTGATCATGCAAGACAAAGGCGATACCGCAAAAGCGAAAGCTGTGTATCAACAAGTGATCAAACAGTTCCCAAATACCGAAGGCGCAAAGCAGGCTCAAAAACGTCTGAATGCGATGTAGTGTGTGCGGCCTGACCAGATATTGCTGCTTTTCTGGTCAAGCCGGACAAAACACAAGCCATTAGGTGATCTTGATCGAAATTCTTGTTGCGTCAAAATCTTAAATCAGTAATATATGCCGCCGTTGCCAAGGGATATCAAACAAACCGAAAGTGACACGAAATTGGGGCGTTAGCTCAGTTGGTAGAGCAGTTGACTTTTAATCAATTGGTCGCAGGTTCGAATCCTGCACGCCCCACCAATTTCGATGCAGTTTGAAAGAAGTGAACGTGAAGGGTTTGAACCTGCAGCAGGTTCGAGTTGAGCGCAAGCGAAACAACGTTGCATAGCAACGACCCGAAGGGTGAGGCCAAAGGCCGAATCATCCTGTACGCCCCACCAATTTCGATGCAGTAAGTATTTGAAGAAGCAGTAAACCGCATAGCGGGGCGTTAGCTCAGTTGGTAGAGCAGTTGACTTTTAATCAATTGGTCGCAGGTTCGAATCCTGCACGCCCCACCAATATTTAAGTAGTGCGAAGTAAGTGAGTCGTGAAGGGTTTGAACCTGCAGCAGGTTCGAGTTGAGCGAAAGCGAAACAACGTTGCATAGCAACGACCCGAAGGGTGAGGCCAGAGGCCGAATAATCCTGCACGCCCCACCACTCCTCGAGTGAAAGCATCTTCGATATTAGCAGTAAACCGCATTGCGGGGCGTTAGCTCAGTTGGTAGAGCAGTTGACTTTTAATCAATTGGTCGCAGGTTCGAATCCTGCACGCCCCACCAATATTTAAGTAGTGCGAAGTAGTATGAAGTAGTACCGAAGTTTGGGTGATTAGCTCAGTTGGTAGAGCACCTCCTTTACACGGAGGGGGTCGGCGGTTCGAGCCCGTCATCACCCACCATTCGGGGCGTTAGCTCAGTTGGTAGAGCAGTTGACTTTTAATCAATTGGTCGCAGGTTCGAATCCTGCACGCCCCACCAAATTCAGAAAAAAGCGCCTTTGGGCGCTTTTTTCGTTTCTACAGTCCGAACGACTTCTTCCTTCTGCAGAAGGAAGGCATTGGGCTTAGGTAACTGTAAATTCCTCACGACAATCCCGCCATAATTCGCTATCTTGTTTAGCATACAAAACAACCGTGGCCATTTCTGGTAGGTCTTCGCCAGAATAGTGCTAATTTGGTTAAGTCAGTCAAACGAGAAAGCACTATGAGCGTAATGTTCGATCCAGAAGCAGCGATTTATCCCTTCCCACCTAAACCACAGCCTTTGAGCGCGGATGAAAAGCAATTTTACCGTGAGAAAATCAAGCGCCTGCTGAAAGAGCGGAATGCTGTGATGGTGGCTCATTACTACACTGATCCTGAAATTCAGGCTCTGGCTGAAGAGACGGGGGGCTGTATCTCTGATTCGCTGGAGATGGCGCGTTTCGGAGCCAATCATCCAGCAACCACGCTGTTGGTGGCTGGGGTGCGCTTTATGGGGGAAACCTCGAAAATCCTGAGCCCAGAAAAAACCGTTCTGATGCCAACTCTTAATGCAGAGTGCTCTTTGGATCTCGGCTGCCCAATCGAAGAGTTCAACGCCTTCTGCGATCAACACCCTGATCGCACAGTGGTGGTCTATGCTAATACTTCCGCAGCGGTAAAAGCGCGTGCGGATTGGGTTGTGACTTCCAGCATTGCAGTTGAATTAATTGAACATCTGGACAGCCTGGGCGAGAAAATCATCTGGGCACCGGATCGTCATCTGGGAAATTACGTTCAAAAGCAGACTGGTGCTGACGTGTTGTGCTGGCAAGGTGCGTGTATTGTGCATGACGAGTTTAAAACTCAGGCATTGACCCGCATGAAAGCACTTTATCCGGATGCAGCAGTATTGGTTCACCCTGAATCACCGCAAGCAATCGTTGATTTGGCCGATGCTGTCGGTTCTACCAGCCAACTGATTGCTGCAGCGAAAACGTTGCCCCACAAGAAACTTATAGTGGCCACGGATCGTGGCATTTTCTACAAAATGCAGCAGGCATGCCCGGATAAAGAATTGTTCGAAGCGCCAACCGCAGGAGAAGGTGCAACGTGCCGTACCTGTGCACATTGCCCATGGATGGCGATGAATGGCCTTAAAGCCATCGCTGAGGGATTGGAGCAAGGCGGAGCGGCACACGAGATCCATGTTGATGCTGCGCTGCGTGAGGGCGCGCTGGTGCCTTTAAATCGAATGTTAGATTTTGCCGCTGAGTTGCGACGCAACGTTAAGGATAATGCGTAAGGATTTTATCCTGTCATATTTGAAGCTGCATCTATGTTGGCTACGTTCACGTACCCTTGATGCAGCTCCAATTATTTTGGGAATACCTTAAGGAGCGAATATGGACTTTTTTAGCACGCAGAACATTTTGGTTCACATACCCATCGGGGCTGGCGGGTATGATTTATCGTGGATTGAGGCAGTCGGGACAGTGGCGGGTTTACTGTGTATCTGGCTGGCAAGTCTTGAGAAAATCAGCAACTACGCATTTGGTTTAATTAACGTCACTCTATTTGCGATTATTTTCTTCCAGATTCAACTCTATGCGAGCCTGTTGCTACAACTGTTCTTCTTTGCAGCTAATATTTATGGCTGGTATGCCTGGTCGAGACAGACCAGTGACAATCAGGCTGCACTCCATATTCGTTGGTTACCGTTACCTAAGGCGCTGGCCTGGATTGTATTCTGCGTCGGTGCTATTGGACTGATGACAATCTTCATCGACCCGGTATTTGCTTTCCTGACTCGTACGGCGGTTTCCGTTATGCA
Source organism: Buttiauxella cochleicola (assembly GCF_021283185.1). Taxonomy (NCBI): domain Bacteria; kingdom Pseudomonadati; phylum Pseudomonadota; class Gammaproteobacteria; order Enterobacterales; family Enterobacteriaceae; genus Buttiauxella; species Buttiauxella cochleicola. The sequence continues at coordinate 36,299 of NZ_JAJSOS010000011.1, read as the reverse complement.
GGCTTCAGGCATGAATGTAACGATGCCTGATCTTCAACCTGATGCTTTCCCATTCTGGGACTCTTGCATGATGGTACTGTCCATTGTGGCGATGATTCTGATGACTCGTAAGTACGTCGAAAACTGGCTACTTTGGGTGATCATTAACATGATTAGCGTGGTTATTTTTGCCTTGCAGGGCGTCTATGCAATGTCGCTGGAGTATTTGATCCTGACGTTTATTGCGCTCAACGGTAGCCGCATGTGGATCAAAAGTGCGCATGAACGGGGTTCACGCGCCTTTTCCTAATCAGTGGTGATGATGAGCATGGCCATGATGGTCATGCTCGTTTAAGTCGCAATCCTGCCCCTGGCAAAGCTGATACTCCATCTGCACCGTCGCATGCTCAATCTGATATTCCTCTTTTAAAAAATGGTGGATGCGTTCTAGCAGAGCATCGTGATCGTGCGGAGGTACCACCTGAACATGAAGAGTCATCAACGGTTTCTCACCAACTAACCAGATATGGACATGATGAACATTCCGTACTTCCGGGATGGTTCTGGCCAGTTTGCGCTTCAGTACCGGAATATCAAAAGCATGAGGTGCGCCTTCGAGAAGTTCATTGACGCTCTCTTTGAGCAAACTCCATGCGCTACGTAGCACCAGGCACGAAACCAGGATGGAAAGGATAGGGTCAATAGGTGTCCAGCCTGTCCAAAGAATGATCAGTGCCGCAGCAATGGCTCCTACCGAACCTAACAAATCTCCCAAAACGTGCAGAGCTGCAGCGCGAACGTTAATATTTTTTTCTTCGTTTCCGCGATGCAAAATCCAGAACGAAAATAGATTCGCCAGTAACCCGGCAAACGCAATAATCAGCATCGTCCAGCCGGCTATGGGTTGCGGATGATAAAAACGAACTACTGCCTCCCAGACAATCAGAATGGTTATCACCACCAGAGCAATGGCATTCACAAAGGCTGCAAGTGTCGTCAACCTTAACCAACCGAAGGTATGGCGAGTATTTGCTGGACGGCGCGCAAACTGTACTGCCAGCAAAGCCACCAGTAATGCCGCTGCATCTGTCAGCATATGACCCGCGTCAGCGAGCAGGGCAAGCGAGCCAGAAAGCACACCACCGATGACTTCGGCCACCATAAAGATTGCTGTGACGGCAAAAGCCCACAGAAGGCGCCTGGAGTTGGAATCACTCGGGGTATGTTGATGTGTATGCGCCATGGTTCCTCTGTATCCGTAAAGCAACAATGCGCTAATTATAACCACTAACATTGATAACTTGTTGAATAACGCTCATAAAAAAGGAGAGCCTAAGCTCTCCCCTTTATTTTCCGGGCTTAATTTACTGCGAGGTGCCGTCCACTTTCGTGTTCACGTCATCTCCGCTACCGGTTTCTACCTTTTTGTTCATATCCGGGCATTTCCCGTCCTTACACATCGAATTTTTATGGATTTCATCTTTGCTCATCCCATCGTTGGTCATACCGCTGCTGCTGGTTGAGCCATTAGGATGAAGCATAGTGCCGCCATTATTGATATTGCTATTATCGACGTTTTTGGGTGCGAGATTCTGATTCGCGTCGGGTGCAACCTGGCCTGCTTCGGCACTTGCATTTGCCTGACCGTTATTGCTCCCGCTGGTTTCAGCGGCCATTGCCAGACTGCTTGCTACAGAAAGGGTTGCTGTCAGGAAAAGTGCAGTTAATTTATTCATTTAATGCTCCTGTTATGGTCGTTATTGCTGGGTAACTTCTTCCAACAGTGCACTGGCTTTATTCTGTGCCTGGTGCTTTTATTGGCTAAATATGTCAGCCATGAAAGCCGCATCAGAATACAATTTTGCTAATTGAGTGTTTTTCAGTGTTAACAATTAAAAATTGTAGCGGGAAACCGGGTTTTTACCATTTTTTGACGCTTTTTAGGTCGTTTCCAGGAATATTCTGCCTGAAGTGTAAAAGCCCGTTTACACTTCAGGTCTGAAGCGATAGATTGAAAGGATTGCAACTAAGCTAAATCTCAAGGCCATTCCCGGAAATATCATGAATTATCAGAATGACGACTTACGTATTAAAGAAATCAACGAACTTTTACCGCCAGTAGCGCTGCTCGAAAAATTCCCCGCCACTGAAAAAGCCGCCGCAACCGTATCTGGCGCGCGCAAAGCGATTCATAAAATTCTGAAAGGAAATGATGATCGCCTGCTGGTTGTCATTGGCCCTTGCTCAATTCACGATATCAAAGCTGCGAAAGAGTATGGCGCGCGCTTATTAACACTGCGTGAAGAATTGCAAGGTGAGCTGGAAATCGTTATGCGTGTCTACTTCGAAAAACCACGCACAACGGTGGGCTGGAAAGGTCTGATCAACGATCCGCATATGGACAGCAGCTACCAGATCAACGATGGCTTGCGTATTGCCCGTAAGTTATTGCTGGATATCAACGACTCTGGTCTACCAGCGGCAGGTGAGTTCCTGGATATGATCACCCCGCAGTATCTGGCGGACTTGATGAGCTGGGGTGCCATTGGTGCACGTACTACAGAATCTCAGGTTCACCGTGAGCTGGCGTCTGGCCTTTCATGCCCGGTTGGCTTCAAAAATGGCACTGACGGCACCATGAAAGTTGCGATCGATGCGATCAATGCAGCTGGTGCGCCACACTGCTTCCTGTCTGTGACCAAATGGGGCCACTCTGCCATCGTTACTACCAGCGGAAATGGCGACTGCCACATCATCTTGCGCGGCGGTAAAGAGCCAAACTACAGCGCAGCGCATGTTGCTCAGGTGAAAACCGATCTGCAAAAAGCTGGCCTGCCTGCCCAAGTGATGATCGACTTCAGCCACGCGAACAGCAGCAAGCAGTTTAAGAAGCAGATGGAAGTGTGCACAGATGTTTGCCAGCAAATTTCTGGTGGTGATGCCGCGATTACTGGTGTGATGATTGAAAGTCACCTTGTAGAAGGCAACCAGAACCTGGAAGGTAGCGAGCCGCTGGTTTATGGCAAGAGCGTGACCGATGCATGTATCGGTTGGGAAGATACCGAAACCGTACTGCGCCAGCTGGCTGATGCAGTAAAAGCACGCCGCGGCTAAGTTTTAACGCGATAACAATAAAAAAGGCGTGGTTTTCACCACGCCTTTTTCACATCTAACGAATTACTTCGCTTTACCCTGGTTTGCTACTGCTGCGGCTTTTGCTGCAATTTCATCAGCATTGCCCAAATAGTAGCGCTTCAGCGGTTTGAAGTTCTCGTCGAACTCATACACCAACGGCACGCCAGTTGGGATATTCAGCTCAAGAATTTCGTCTTCGCTTAGGTTATCGAGGAATTTAACCAATGCACGCAGGGAGTTACCGTGAGCGGCAACAATCACACGCTCGCCGCTTTTCATGCGTGGCAGAATGGTTTCGTTCCAGTAAGGGATAACGCGATCGATAGTCAGCGCCAGGCTTTCAGTTACCGGCAGCTCTTTATCGCTCAGGCTTGCATAACGTGGATCATGGCCTGGGAAACGTTCGTCATCACGCGTCAGCTCTGGAGGTGTGATAGCAAAGCCACGGCGCCATTGCTTAACTTGCTCATCACCGTATTTCTCAGCAGTTTCAGCTTTGTTCAGACCCTGAAGTGCACCGTAGTGGCGCTCATTTAGCTTCCAGGATTTCTCAACTGGCAGCCATGCCTGGTCCAGTTCATCGAGGATATTCCACAGTGTATGGATGGCACGTTTCAGCACTGAGGTATAAGCAAAGTCGAAAGAGTAGCCTTCATCTTTCAGTAGTTTACCTGCAGCTTTCGCTTCAGTTTTACCTTTCTCAGACAGATCAACGTCATACCAACCGGTGAAGCGGTTTTCGTTGTTCCACTGGCTTTCACCGTGACGAACCAGAACCAGCTTAGTAACAGCCATAGTTTACTCCTTAATAAGCCTGCGATTAATGATAACGATTATCATTATATTGCCGCAAAGGGGCAAGCGGCAATGCTAAACGTTTAACATAGCGAAAAAGAGTGTGGAGTGTAAGGTGGATGTGAATGGTTGTTATATTTTTGTCGCTAAACGGTGGGAAATCCAGCGATCAGGATAAGATTCGCCCTCCATTGTGGAGGGCGAAAAATTTAAAGCGCAATAAACTCGTATTCTGTAATGCTTAAATACTCTTCATTTGGCTGTAACCAGCAATCGGGTTGTGGCCATTCAGGGTGATTTGGGCTGTCCGGCAGGAACTCGCTTTCGAGCGCCAGGCCCTGATAAGCACTATAGGTACCTTGCTCCCTTGCTGGTGTTCCTTCCAGGTAATTTCCGCTATAAAACTGCAGAGCAGGGGCGGTGGTATAGACCGTCATTTGCAGTTTATTATCGCTCGACCAGACATGTGCAGCGGGCAGGCTGGCATCACCTTGCGCCTGCAACAAGAAAGCGTGGTCGTAGCCTTTCACCAACACCTGGTCGTTGTCATGCAGGAAATCATCGGCGATAGTTTTTGCTGTGCGGAAATCAAAGCCTGTGTTCGTAACATCGGCAAGTCCAGCTTGCGGGATACCGTTGCTGTCGACGGGTAAATAGCTATCTGCCAGCAATTGAAGGCGATGTTGACGAATATCGTTTTGCTTACCATCGAGATTGAAATAAGCGTGATTAGTCAGATTTACCGGGCATGGTTTACTGGTTTTGGCACGGAATTCGACGGTGATACAGTTATCTTCGGTAAGGGCATAACGCGCAGTTGCGCGCAACTCACCGGGGAATCCCTGGTCGCCGTCTTGAGAATCAAGTGTATATAGCACCTCATGCTCATTCTGGCGCACAATCCGCCAGCGGCGTTTGTCAAAACCATCAGGCCCACCATGCAACTGATGTGCGCCCTGATTTGCTGTCACTTTAACAGTGACGCCATCGCGCTCAAACTGGCTGTTAGCAATGCGGTTGGCATAACGCCCAACGGTTGCACCCAGATAAGCGGATTGATTCAGATAATCTTCCGGCGTTTCGCAGCCAAGCAGCGTTTCACGCACGCTGCCGTCTTTCATCGGCACGCGGCACGAGAGCAGGGTAGCGCCCCAGTCCATTACTGTGACCACCAGCCCTGCGCTATTGCGCAGGGTGGAGATGCGGAAGGGTTGCCCGTCAGGTGCGAGCTGTGGAGTCTCTTTTAGCATTGACCAGCGCCCTCCGAAGGTTTGCAGACATAGAAGGTTTCTTTGATACCGGTTTTCGCTTCGTACTGTTTTTCGACAGCCTGTTTAACCGTTGTAACTAAATCTTCCGGAATCAGCGCCACGATACAACCACCGAAGCCGCCGCCAGTCATACGCACGCCGCCTTTATCGCCGATAGTCGCTTTGACGATTTCAACCAAAGTATCGATTTGTGGCACGGTGATTTCAAAATCATCGCGCATAGAAGCGTGAGATTCAGCCATCAGCACGCCCATACGTTTTAAATCACCTTTTGCCAACGCATCAGCGGCCTCTACGGTGCGGATGTTTTCAGTCAGGACGTGGCGTACGCGTTTCGCAACAATCGGGTCAAGCTCATGAGCCACTTCATTAAACTTGGAGAGCTCAACGTCGCGCAGTGCTTTCTGCGTGAAGAAACGCGCGCCGGTTTCGCATTGCTGACGGCGGGTGTTGTATTCGCTGCCTACCAGAGTACGTTTGAAGTTACTGTTGATAATGACGACAGCAACGCCTTTCGGCATCGAAACCGCTTTAGTGCCGAGCGTGCGGCAATCGATCAGCAATGCGTGATCTTTTTTGCCTAACGCTGAAATCAACTGATCCATGATGCCGCAGTTACAGCCGACGAATTGGTTTTCAGCTTCCTGGCCATTTAAGGCAATTTGCGAGCCATCAAGCGACAGGTGATAAAGCTTCTGGAACACAGTACCTACCGCGACTTCCAGTGATGCCGATGAACTCAGGCCTGCACCTTGTGGCACGTTACCGCTAATCACTAAATCTGCGCCGCCGAAGTTTTTATCACGCTTTTGCAGATGTTTAACGACACCGCGAACATAGTTGGACCACTGTTGTGTGTCGTGGCTCAGAATTGGCTTATCGAGCGAAAATTCATCTGTTTGGTTATCGTAATCTGCAGCAATCACGCGCACCAGACGGTCGTCACGCTTCGCGCAACCGATCACCGTTTGGTAATCGATAGCACAAGGCAGCACAAAGCCATCATTGTAATCGGTGTGCTCGCCAATCAGGTTAACCCGGCCTGGAGCCTGAATTGTATGGGTCGCCGGATAACCAAATTGTTCGGCGAAGAGATGTTGGGTTTTATCTTTCAGACTCATTTTTTATTCTCCGGATTGGCGAAAGTGAATATCGGATACGGCACGCAAGCGTTCTGCGGCTTGCTCTGCGGTTAAATCACGTTGGGTTTCAGCCAGCATTTCATAGCCGACCATAAATTTACGCACTGTTGCGCTACGCAGCAGTGGCGGATAGAAGTGAGCGTGTAACTGCCAGTGACCATTTTCCTCACCGTTAAACGGTGCACCGTGCCAGCCCATGGAATACGGGAATGAGCACTGGAAAAGGTTGTCGTAACGGCTGGTCAGTTTTTTCAGCGCCAGGGCCAAATCGCTGCTTTGCTCGGCGCTAAGATCGGTGATGCGTAGAATATGGGCTTTTGGCAGCAGCAGCGTTTCGAACGGCCACGCGGCCCAGTAAGGAACTACAGCAATCCAGTGTTCGGTTTCTACCACCGTACGACTACCGTCTTTAAGCTCGCGCTGTGCGTAATCGACCAACATCGGCGAGCCATTTTCGGCAAAGTATTCGCGCTGCAGCACATCTTCACGTGCCACTTCGTTTGGTAGGAAGCTATTTGCCCAAACCTGGCCGTGCGGATGCGGGTTGGAGCAGCCCATTGCTGCGCCTTTATTTTCAAAAATCTGCACCCACGGATAGGTTTTACCCAGATCCGCAGTCTGTTCTTGCCAGGTTTTGACCACTTCTTCCAGTGCTGTTACGGAAAGTTGCGGCAGCGTTTTGCTGTGATCTGGGGAGAAGCAGATAACCCGGCTGGTACCGCGAGCGCTTTCACAACGTAAAAGTGGATCGCTGTTTTCAGGCGCGTCTGGCGTGTCCGTCATCAACGCGGCAAAGTCGTTAGTAAAAACAAAAGTGCCGGTATATTGCGGATTTTTATCGCCAGTGACGCGCGTATTCCCCGGGCACAAGAAACAATCCGGATCGTGCGTCGGTAATGTTTCCTGTGATGGTGTTTCCTGGGCCCCTTGCCATGGGCGCTTAGCCCGATGCGGAGAGACCAGAATCCATTGTCCGGTTAGGGGGTTAAAACGGCGATGTGGATGATCCACCGGGTTAAACTGCTCCATCACATTTCCTTAGTCTGGATAACCTTGAGGATGGCGAGACTGCCAGCGCCAGGTATCATCTGCCATTTCTTGCAGAGTCCGGCTGACACGCCAGTTAAGTTCTTGATCGGCTTTGGTGGCATCTGCCCAATAAGCGGGGAGATCACCTTCACGGCGCGGGGCGAAGTGATAATTCACCGGCTTGCCGCAAGCGGTACTGAAAGCGTTGATCACATCCAGCACGCTGCTACCAACGCCTGCGCCGAGATTATAAATATGCACGCCAGGCTTGCCTTGTAGTGTTTGCATTGCTGCAACATGGCCATCGGCAAGATCCATAACGTGAATGTAGTCGCGCACGCCAGTACCGTCTTCGGTTGGGTAATCGTTACCAAAGACTGCCAGTGAATCACGACGTCCTACTGCAACCTGCGCGATGTACGGCATCAGGTTGTTGGGAATGCCTTGCGGGTCTTCGCCCATATCGCCTGATGGATGTGCGCCAACCGGGTTGAAGTAACGCAGCAGCGCCACGCTCCAGTTTGGCTGGGCTTTTTGCAAGTCAGCCAGAATCTGTTCAACCATTAACTTGCTGCGGCCATATGGGCTTGCAGGTGTGCCGGTTGGGAAACTTTCAACGTAAGGGATTTGCGGCTGGTCGCCATAAACTGTTGCAGATGAACTGAAGATGAAGTTGGTGACATTAGCCGCGCGCATGGCAGAAATCAGGCGCAAGGTGCCGGTAACGTTGTTGTCGTAATATTCCAGCGGCTTGTTAACCGATTCGCCAACGGCTTTGAGCCCGGCAAAATGGATTACGGCATCAATTTGATGATCGTGGAAAATTTCAGCCAGCAATGCTTCATCACGGATATCGCCGTCAATGAACAGAGGGTGTTTGCCGCCAAGACGTTCAATTACTGGCAGCACACTACGTTTGCTATTGCACAAATTGTCCAGAATGACGACATCATGACCATTTTGCAGTAGTTGCACGCAGGTATGACTGCCAATGTAACCGCTACCACCTGTTACCAATACTCTCATTTTGCTCTCCATTACGCGTATGGTATGTATTAAACATAGCATAACAGAGATGGCAAAAGTGTGACATGGGATAAATTAGTGGAATCGCTTACACTAGTATTTCAACGGCGGCCTTTAGCAGTAAAAATGATTATAAAACAAATGGTAGCTACGAGGATGTTGCGGGTTGTCTGAAAGTAGGGTGGCAAAACGAAAACGTAGCCACCCCGGCGGAAAGGGCTTTATCTTTCAGGCGCTATAAATCTTCAAACTCGTAGCGATAAGCGTCGTCATTAGCAACGAAAGTCAGCCGCTTAGTGATGCATTCAGGCGCGTCTTCGGCATGGTGAGAGACAAACAGTAATTGCGTTTCCCCTTCACCAATCAAAATATCAATGAAACGACGCACTAGCTGGCGGTTTAATGGGTCGAGCCCTTGTAGTGGTTCATCCAGAATCAATATCGTTGGGTGTTTAACCAACGCACGGGCAATCAAGGCAAGGCGCTGCTGGCCCCATGACAGACTATGGAATGGCGCATCAGCGATGGCGTTATCCATACCGAGCATGTTCAGCCATTCGCGGGCAAGTTTATGCTGGCGGTCCGAAACAGCCTGATAAATGCCAATCGAATCAAAATATCCTGAAAGAACAACGTTTCTTACTGTGGTGCTCACGCGATAATCCAGATGTAAGTTACTGCTGACGTAACCGATATGCTTTTTGATATCCCAGATGGTTTCGCCGCTGCCGCGACGGCGGCCAAACAGTGTCAGATCGTTACTGTAGCCTTGCGGATGATCGCCAGTTACCAGGCTCAATAATGTTGATTTACCCGCCCCGTTGGGGCCAACAATTTGCCAGTGTTCACCAGGGTTTACCGTCCAGGAAAGCTTGTGCAGGATAGGCCGCTCATTATATTCCACCACACCATCACGCAAAATAATGCGCGGCTGATCGGCAGGCAGAGTGTAACGAGCACTTGGGTCATCAGCTTCTGGCAGCGCAACGCCTGTTAGTTTTTCGCTGTGGGCAAGCTGCGCAATTAACGCCTGTTCCAGCAGTTTTTGTTTTTCGCCCACTTCAATCAGCGCACAATCTGCCAGCACGCCAGCATGCTGTACAAAATCAGGGATTTCATCGAAGCGATTAAGCACCAGCACCACGGTGTAACCCTGTGTGCTTAGTTCACCTAATAGCCCTGCCAATTGTTCACGGGACTGCACATCCAGCCCGTCAAACGGTTCGTCGAGAATAAGCAAATCAGGCTGCGACATCAGCGCCTGGCAAAGCAGCGTTTTGCGCGTCTCTCCGGTTGAAAGGTATTTAAAACGGCGAGTCAGTAACGGGGTAATACCAAAAAGCTGCGCTAGTTTCTGGCAACGGTTTTCATCTTTGACTTCATCCTGAATAATTTCCGCCGTCGTGCGACCCGTGTCGTCTTCGTCCGGGCTCAACAGGTCAGTGTTATTGCGCTGCCATTCATCGCTGACCAATTTTTGCAGCTGTTCAAAGGAAAGATGAGCAATACGAGAAAACGAGCACTGGCGCTCGCCTTTCTGTACGGGTAGGGAACCCGCAAGTGCACGGGCGAGGGCTGATTTCCCACTACCGTTAGCGCCCACAAACGCCCAGCTTTCACCGGCGTTAATGGTTAAATCATTGAGGGCCAGAGTTCGGGTATCGCTAAGGTGAAATATCCCTTGCGAAATTTGCAACGTCGACATAGATCATCCCATTTTTTGCAGTCATTAAACTCAGATTTACGGATTGCCTGTCTTGTTGTCAATTCGCCAGGTTTTTTTAGCACAGAGTGGCGATAATCACTCGATCGGCATTAAAAAATGCTATGACTTCAGCACCTTCTACCAGTTTCTGAATTTCCACCACGTTATTCGGAACGGTCGCACATAACGTTTGTCCATCAGGCAATTGCACCAGAACTTCGCTTTGTTCCGCACCTTGCTGAATATTGCTGACAATGCCGGCGAGCTGGTTGTCTGCGCCGCTGGCACGTTTTGTATCGGTGGTGATTTCCACCCACGGCGCTTTAATCAAAACAAGGACTTCTTTGCCTTCGCTCAAACCCAGGCGTTCTGCGCTTTGACGCGTAATTGCTGCTTGCAAACGTGTGGTGCCATCAGCCAGTAAGATATCGACGTGCTGTTGTACTTGCTCGCTGTTGCGATGCAGAACAGTGCCAAAAAGCTGATTACGGGCGCTGGTTTGCAATGAGAATCGTGAAATTGCAGCGAGTAGACTATCGAGTGGTAGCGCGTCATCACGCAGCACATCAAAGGCTTTTTGTTGGATTTGCGCGAGCAGTTCATACAGTTGGATAAGACGTTCACCATAACGTGTAAGTATCGCGCCGCCACCGCCTTTACCGCCTGTTGCTCGTTCAACTAATGTCTCATCGCTTAACTGATTCATCTCATTGATGGCATCCCAGGCACTTTTGTAGCTGATGCCTGCAAGCTTCGCACCCTGGCTAATTGAGCCGGTATGTTGTATTTGTTTAAGTAGCGCGATACGACGTGGATCGGCGAACAGCCGCTGCTGGAGTTTCAGCGTCAGTAAAATTTCAGCTTGCATAACCGCTCCGTAATAAGGAAAACGCCATTTTCCCCTATTGCGCGGGGTTGGGCAAATCGCACAAAAGGAGAGTGCGTTTTTCTGTCAGGTCGTTAGAATAGCCGTTCTCACTTTTGTTGGAGGCATCCATGTTAGAGTTATTGAAAAGCTTGGTGTTTGCCGTGGTCATGGTGCCAATCGTTATGGCGGTGATCCTCGGACTTATCTATGGATTGGGTGAAGTCTTTAACGTCTTCTCAAAAGTCGGTCACAACGACCAACCGAAACAAAACCATTGATTCTCTAACGCCCGCTGATGCGGGCGTTTTCTTTAGAAGTTTAGCAGCGGTAGTACCGCCGGTATCTGCGATAGCAGGTACAACACCAGCCCGATTGATCCCCCAACTAGCGTGCCGTTAATGCGGATAAACTGTAAATCCTTGCCGATATTCAGCTCGATTTGCCGCGACATATCCTGGGCATCCCAGCTTTTCACCGTATCGCTAATATGGCGAGTCAGGAACGTAGCAAACTCAGGGGCAATCTTTTGTACTGCCTGCTCCAGATGCTCGTTTAATGAAGCGCGTAACGCGCTGTCAGCAACTAGCGTTTCCCCAAGCCATTGTCCAGCCTCAGCAATTCGCTGTTTCACACGCGAGTCCTCAGCATTAACATCAACCTTCAGCCATTGCCGCAAATCGCCCCAAAGTTCGCCCAGATAGCGGTTAAACGCCTCATCCTCTTTCAAATAACTCTTGATGCTGTCTGCTTTTTCCGCCATCTGCGGCGAGTGCTTAAGATTCTCGATAAGCTTTAATGTAGCGCGGTCGAATGCCTGGCGAATCTGATGGCCCTGATCGTGGCTGACATCATCGAGAAACGAGTTCACCGCATTGGAAACCAACTGGGCGCTATGTTCCCCCAGCCATTCTGTCGGCAGAATGCTGGCTTTACGTGGGTGCTCCGTTTCCAGCCAGCGCACAATCTGGTGGGCAATAAACGCCCGCGTACTGTCACGCTTAATCAGCGTGAGCATTTGAGCAATCACGGCGTCGAGCAATTCCTGATGGCGGTTATTTTTGGTCAGACTTTCCAGCAGCAGAGCACTTGAATGCGTTAAATCGACTTTATCAATTGCCTTATGTACCGCCTGGCGGATTAAACGCTGAATACGCGCATCGTCTGTTAAGTCCAAAAACGCGCTCATCACTTGCAGCAAATGCTGCCCAACGCGCTGCGCATTGTCGGGCTTGCTGAACCACTGGCCAATCATATGCGCCGGTTCATGGCGGCGAATCAGCGCTATGAGTGATTGAGTATCAAGAAACTTTTCCTGCACAAAGATGCCCAGGTTTTCACCAATGCGGTCTTTGTTACGAGGAATAATTGCCGTATGGCGGGAAATAAAAGGAATCGGCACGCGATGAAACAACGCAGTAACGGCAAACCAGTCAGCGAGCGCACCCACCATCGCGGCTTCGGCGATTGCCTTTAAGCCGCTAACCCAGAATCCCGGTGGCAAAAAGAGGGTTATCACAAAAGTCACAGCCGCAATCAGCAGCAAGGAAAGCGCAAGGCGCTTGGTGCGTTTCAGTTCAGTCATTTTCTCCATCAACTAAGCATAGAACGGTGAGGACTGAAGCGGTAGGGCAAATTTGGGGTGAGATTCATCTCGATCGATTTCGATTAACTAAATTTCCCACCTCTTCAAATTGTTATAAAAATCTTTTTGCAAGCGACTTGCCTGGTGCGCTCATTTAACGATACTGTATGTATATACAGTTATTCTTGTTGGGGGATTATATGGCAGCGCTGACTCTTTTTGTTTTATCAGCAAGTGATGGAGCATAACCATGGGCGCCTTTCCATCACCGGCGCAGGATTATGCCGAGCAGAGCATTAATCTTCATGACTTGCTGGTTAAACACCCTACAGCCACGTATTTCGTGCGGGCTTCGGATGATTCGATGATCAACGGTGGAATCGGTAAGGATGATTTACTGGTGGTCGATAGCGCTAAAACGGCGGTGCATAACAATATTGTGATTGCAGCAATCAATGGCGAATTTATTGTCAGGCAGTTACAGCTTCGGCCGGTGATTCAGTTAATGCCACTCAATCGTGCCTACAAACCTACCTTTATCGGAACCGATGCAGCGCTTGAGATATTTGGCGTCGTCACTTTCATTGTGAAATCGGCGAGTGAATGATGTTTGCTCTGGTGGACGTGAATAGTTTTTACGCGAGCTGTGAAGCCATCTTTCGGCCCGACCTGAAAGGCAAGCCAGTGGTTGTGCTAAGTAACAATGATGGCTGCATTATTGCGCGTAATGCCGAGGCTAAAAACTGTGGTGTGCAAATGGGAGGGCCGTATTTCAAGCAGAAGGATCTTTTCCGGCAAAAAGGTGTCGTTGCCTTCAGCAGTAATTACGAACTCTACGCCGATATGTCTTATCGGGTGATGACGACGCTGGAGGAAATATGCCCGCGTGTTGAGGTTTACTCCATTGATGAAGCTTTTTGCGATCTTTCTGGGGTGCGAAATTGTCGCAATCTGAAAGAATTTGGCCGGGAGATTCGTGACGTTCTTTTGCAACGCACGCATTTAACAGTGGGCGTGGGAATAGCCCAGACAAAAACTTTGGCGAAGCTTGCGAACCACGCAGCGAAAAAGTGGCCGCTAGAATCGGGTGGTGTTGTTGATCTGTCTGGTCGCGAGCGGCAACGCCAATTAATGGCGGCGTTTCCTGTTAGTGAAGTCTGGGGAATTGGTCGCCGAATCAGTAAAAAGCTTGATGCCATGGGTATTAAAACCACACTACAGCTGGCGGATGCGGATATTCGTTTTATTCGTAAACACTTTACTGTTGTGCTGGAGCGTACGGTACGTGAACTGCGCGGTGAATCTTGCCTGGGGTTTGAAGAGTTTGCGCCGACAAAACAGGAAATTATTTGCTCTCGCTCCTTTGGCGAGCGGCTTACCGAGTACGAACATATGCGTCAGGCTATTTGTAGTTATGCGGCACGCGCCGCAGAAAAACTCAGAGCTGAGCACCAGTATTGCCGACATATTTCTGCCTTCGTCAAAACATCACCTTTCTCTGCGAATGAACCCTACTATGGCAACCAGGCGATGGTGAAATTGCTGACGCCTACGCAGGATACCCGAGATATTATCGCTGCCGCCACGCGCTGCCTGGAAGCTATCTGGAGAAGTGGCCAGCATTATCAAAAAGGCGGGGTTATGCTGGGCGATTTTTTTAGCCAGGGCATCGCGCAACTTACTCTGTTTGATGAAAACCCACCACGGGCCAACAGCGAAATGCTGATGCAGGTGATAGACGGCATTAATCAGAAGAAAGGTAAAGGGACTATCTATTTTGCAGGGCAGGGGATTGAGCAGCCATGGCAGATGAAAAGAGCGATGTTGTCACCGCGTTATACGACTCGAGCTTCAGATGTATTGAGGGTGTAATAAAGGGCGAGAAAGTGGCTGGAAAGTTTCCCTTAGCTCAAAATACAGACATAAAAAAGCAGCCATAATAGGCTGCTTTCTAAGAGGTTGCTGGTCGGCACGGAGAGATTCGAACTCTCGACCCTCGCCACCCCATGACGATGCGCTACCAGGCTGCGCTACGTGCCGAAGCATAAAAAATAATACTACTTATCTGGCGATCGTTTGCAAGACGGCTTATTGCTAACTGTTTCATAAATATACAATCAGTTGGCAATAAAGCGCTTCTCATCAGTTAGCACTTGCAGCAATAACCCAAGTTGAGGCTTGGTTTCTTTGATGCTTTCGCCTTTCAAATCGTACATCCGGTAGTTGCCATTGTTATCAAGCACCAGCGTCATGGTCGGCAAAGTAATCGCAAGACTGTTGTTATCAGCACCAACTACCCAGTTATTACGGCGTGTTGCGGCAAACAAGTCTTCACCTTGTGAATACTCATTCGCTGGGTTTTTGACATGAAGCAGGCGCTGCATCAGCGTTGTCATGACATCCTGGTGATCGGTGAGCTTCGTAATGGTCTGTGCAGGTGTGCCCGGCCAATGGATAACCAGTGGCACCTGAATTCGTGAACGTGACCATGCGAAGGAGTCTTGCTGCTCTTTGCCAAGAGGCACACCGTGGCCTGCGGTAATAATCACAACTGTATTCTGGAGCTTGCCTGAGGCTTCCAGTGCATCAAGCACACGTTTGATTTGCTCATCAACGTTACCCGCTGCACGCGCATAGCGGCGAGCAAAGGCTTGCTGATTAGTATCTGCCGTGATGCTGGTGCCGTTAAAGGCAACCCACGAGAACCAACGGTTGTCATCAGATGCGTACTGCGTCAGCCAGTTAATCCATTGCGAGGCTGTTTGTCCGTCAGATTGGCTTTGCGCTGAAGGCAAAGAGAAGTCAGACAACAGGGCCTGGCGGTACATCGACGAGTCAAAACCATCGGAAGCGAACAGCCCCAATTGATAACCTTGTTGGTTCAAGGCAGTAATTAATGCTGCTGGGATTCGGGCTGATAAAACACCGTCCATATACGCAGGCGAAATCCCATAGAACAGGCCAAAAATACCGCTGTCGGTACCGTTACCTGCACTCATATGTTGCTTGAAGTTAATGTTGCTGGCAGCAAATTCGTTGAGGTTCGGCAAGTTTTTCGGCGCGTATTCAGCGTTCAGACCATCGACGGTAATCAGCAATACATTGTGGCCCGCGCCCATATCACGGAATTGCAGATCGCTAAGCGGGTACTGTACCGATACAGCTTCAGGATTACCCTGTTCCACCAGGCGACGTTGGTACTCCTTCGCATCCAGCAGGCCATGTTTTTCGAGGAAACGACGGGCTGTCATTGGATAGGAGAGCGGCAAGTTGGCACGCTGCATGGTAATCGGGCGATAGAAATTCGCATCAGCCCAGATATACATAATATGGCTGCTGAAGAATGCGACGAAGAACAGCACAACAACAGGTTTTGCATAATGTTTACGACGCCCCAGGCTGCGCAGTTTCTGCCAGCTCCAGGTCGCAAACAGCATTTCAATCAATAAAATTACCGGTACGCTGATAAACATCAGCTGCCAATCTCGCGCCATTTCACTCTGGTCGGGGTTAATCACCAGTTCCCAGACAATCGGATTAAGATGGAGATGGAAGCGAGTAAAGACTTCGCTGTCGATAAGCAGAAGTGTCATACCTGCGGTAGCAAGCGCTGCCGAGATAAAGCGCATCAGGCGCTGTGACATGACAACGAAGGTCAGCGGGAAGAGAATCAGCAGGTAAGTGGCGAAAACCACAAAACTAAAATGACCGATAACACTCAACCAGGAATAAATACGACCCGTGAGTGTTGCCGGCCAGTCAGCGACAAATAGATAGCGGCTACCCAGCAGCGTTGCCAGCAGGATATTGAACAGGGCGAACCAATGTCCCCAACTGACCATCTGGGAAACTTTTTCGCGGTAGCGCTGACGATTAGTCACCATAACGTGTAACTACAATCCCTTAATGAGCTTTGTCTTCGCTCACGGAGGCTTGCAGTGCCTCTGCGAAAGAGCGAGCCAGCGAGCGGCGTTGAGCAGAAGCTACGCTGGTATTAATCAGGTTGGTGACCATATTTCCCAGCACCATCAGGGAAAGATCGGTTGGCGTTTGGTGCTTTTCCAGCACGCTCGCCAGTTCACTCAACAGTTCTTCGACGCGTTCGTCACTATAACGGGATATTTGTGGCATAAATTAACAATCAATTAGATTCAGGAAAGGGCGTTATCTTACCGTAGAAGGACCTGTTTTTCTGCTTTTTTATCTTTCCCCTTCATACTTCAAGCTGCACGTGCGTTGGCTGCCTTCTTGCCGCCCGAATTATTTAGGGGAGGTTGCACAAGGCTTCTGGCAATGGTTGAATACCGCCGAGTTTAAAAGGAGAGTTTATCATGAGTCTGGATATCAACCAGATTGCCTTACACCAGTTGATCAAACGCGGCGAACAGACACTTGAAGTCGTGCTGCGTGATTCTCTGTTGGCAACGAACGGCGCCGTAGAAGAAATGATGGCCGAATTGCACCGCGTATATAGTGCAAAAAATAAAGCATATGGTCTGTTCAGCGAAGAGAGTGAATTAGCGCAAGCCCTGCGTTCACAGCGAAAAGGTGATGAGGATTTCCTCGCCTTCAGCCGTGCTGCGACCGGTCGTTTGCGTGATGAGCTGGCAAAATATCCATTTGCTGATGGCGGCATTGTGCTGTTTTGCGAATATCGCTACCTGGCGGTGGAATATTTACTGGTAGCGGTGCTGAACAATTTAAGCAGCATGCGCGTCAACGAAGAGCTGGATATCAGTTCTACGCATCACCTGGATATCAACCACGCCGATATCGTGGCGCGTATCGATCTGACCGAATGGGAAACCAACCCGGAATCCACGCGTTACCTGACTTTCCTGAAAGGGCGAGTGGGGCGCAAAGTGTCCGATTTCTTTATGGATTTCCTCGGTGCCAGCGAAGGTTTAAACGCCAAAGCGCAAAACAAAGGTTTGTTGCAAGCGCTGGATGATTTCACCAACGAAGCGCAACTGGATAAAAACGAACGTCAGGCCGCACGTCAGCAGGTTTATGCCTACTGCAACGAGCAACTCCAGGCGGGAGAAGAGATCGAACTTTCTTCCCTTGCAGACGAGTTACCCTGGGCTGTTGACGACAAAAACTTCCAGCAGTTTACTGCTGATAAAGGCTATGAACTTGAAGAAAGTTTCCCGGCTGACCGTGGAACATTGCGCCAGTTAACCAAATTCGCCGGTAGCGGTGGTGGGTTAACGATTAGTTTTGATGCGATGCTACTTGGTGAGCGTATTTACTGGGATCCAGCGACTGACACGCTGACCATTAAGGGCACGCCACCGAATCTGCGCGACCAGTTACAACGTCGCAGTTCTGGAAAATAGCCATAAAAAAACCCGCCGAAGCGGGTTTTTTTTCGAACTAAATTCGCGATTAAGCGCGAACGAAGTCGATGTGGCTCAGTTTTGGCTTGAACGGGTGACGCTGAACAGCCTGAACTTTAACCTTAACTTCTTTACCGTCTACAACCAGAGTCAGAACTTCTTCGTAGAAACCTGGTTTAGCTTGCAGGTTCATTACGTTGTCGTGATCCAGTTCGATAGAGATCGCAGCTTCGGAACCACCATAGATGATTGCCGGGAATTTGTTAGCTGCACGCAGGCGGCGGCTCGCACCCTTGCCCTGCTCTTTGCGTTCTACTGCATTGATAGTAAACATTAACTGTTTCTCTCTTAAATAATCCTGTTACAGGCGACCCAGCAACAGGTAAGTGATCTGCTTTGCGGATGCAAAAGCGGGCGCATTATAGCCATTCCACGCGACATCAGCAATTAAAAGAACCTTTAGCCACGTAATTCATTTGCCCGGCGGAAGCGTCCTTCATAATCAAATACCTTTTCCCGCACATTCCAGAAGTTGCCGTTCTTGCGTGCGACGACAAAATCCGGGTGGCGAAGTGCTGATTGCTGAGCCACAACATCAGCGGCGTTTATCCAACGTAGCGGCACGCCTGGTGCACGGCTGTGTGGCCGAATAAATAGCTGCTCGAAAGCCATACGTTGGGCGGGTGTTTGCAGGCGGAAGCGCTCACTGACATCTGCGCCATCTTCATCAAAATAGGTAATCTTTAGCCAGTCACCTTTTTCGTCGCCGCCGTGTTGCAGCGTCATTCCGCCACAGCGCAGCACCAGTGCATCTTTCAATTTCAGTGCGGCTTTTAACATATCGTCGGGATCGACCAGAACATGGTCACACTGATGGCAGCGACGAGCGGCAATATCGTTCTCTGCATTACATTGCGGACAATTTTTGAAACGGAAGCGGTAATCACATTGTTCGCGTGTGCCGTCGTTATCTTCAAACCAGCCCTGGCAGCGGCGGCCAAAGTGTTCAATTAACTTGCCGTCGCTGGTGGTCTTGCCCCAAAAGGTGTTGGCAAAACCGCATGAAGGGCAGAAAACCTGCACGGGCACATTGTTGCTTTTGCCTTTCGCCGCGCCGACTTCGGGCGTGAACAGGTCATGGGGATTTCCAGCGTAATCCAGTATCAAGCAATCTTTTTTACCGGGAGCCAGGCGCAAACCACGACCAACAATTTGTTGATAAAGGCTGACAGACTCTGTCGGGCGCAAAATAGCGATCAAATCGACATGCGGTGCGTCAAAGCCGGTGGTGAGCACGGAAACGTTAACCAGGAAACGGAATTGCTGGTTTTTAAACGCCTCTATTAATGTATCGCGTGCGGGCCCAGGAGTGTCGGCAGTAATCAGTGCCGCATCATTTGCGGGCAGCAGTGCTGTTACTTCTTTTGCGTGCTCGACTGTTGCGGCAAAAACCATCACGCCGCGCCTGTCGGCGGCAAACTCAACAATCTGGCTGATGATATGCGGGGTGATGCGCTTTTGTTGTTTCAGTTCACGGTTAAGATCAGCTTCGCTAAATAAACCGTTCGATTGCGCCTGCAAACGGCTGAAGTCGTACTGTACCACCGGCATATCCAGCCGCTCAGGTGGTGTTAAATAGCCGTGCTTAATCATGTAACGCAGCGGTAATTCGTAAATGCAGTCGCGGAACAGGGCGTTTTCATTGCCACGAACCATGCCGTGATAGTGAAAATGGTAGATCCAGCCTTTCCCCAGCCGATAGGGTGTTGCGGTGAGGCCAAGCAGACGCAGTTTAGGGTTCGCGGTGCGTAAATGGGCGAGAATTTGCTGATATTGGCTATCGTCAGAATCACCAATGCGGTGGCATTCATCGACAATCAGCAACGAAAACTCGCCGTGGAATTGCTCAAGATTGCGGGCTACAGACTGGACGCTACCGAAAACAACTTTGCCATTGCTCTCTTTGCGTTGTAGACCGGCAGCGAAAATATCGGCTTCCAGGCCAAGCGCGCAATATTTTGCATGGTTTTGCGCGACCAGCTCTTTAACGTGTGCAAGTACTAACACTCGTCCTCGCGCCACACGGGCAAGTTCGGCAATCACCAGACTTTTTCCCGCGCCCGTAGGCAGCACAATCACCGCAGGGGTGATGTTTTTACGGAAATAGTGCAGCGTGGCGTCTACTGCTTCTTGTTGGTAGGGGCGTAAGGTAAAGGACATTATTGATCAGGTCTGTGAAACATCAGCGGCGATTATGCCATGAAACAGGGTTTTAGCTTGAGAGACTTTTCTATCCGGCTATACTGGCAAACTAATTAACAGGCAAACGAATTTTACCCATATAAACGGGCTGATGCCCGGCCAGCTGTTTTGTACTGGTACCTCTTAGAAACAGGCAATATTTAATGCGACTCGATAAATTTATCTCTCAGCAGCTCGGTGTGAGCCGTGCTATCTCTGGCCGTGAAATCCGCGCAAGCCGTGTCACGATTGACGGTGAAGTGGTGCGTGACGCCTCTTTTAAGCTGAACCCTGAGCACCAGGTTGAGTTTGATGGTCGCTCGCTGACACAGCAAGTCGGCCCTCGCTACTTTATGCTTAATAAGCCGCAGGGTTATGTTTGTTCGACAGAAGACCCGGATCATCCAACCGTGCTCTATTTCCTTGATGAGCCAATGGCGCACAAACTGCATGCAGCAGGGCGTCTGGATATCGACACTACCGGTCTGGTATTGATGACCGATGATGGTCAGTGGTCGCACCGCATTACTTCTCCGCGTCATCATTGTGAGAAAACCTATCTGGTGACACTTGAGAATCCGATCTCCGATGACACAGCAGAACAATTTGCAGCTGGCGTTCAACTGCATAATGAAAAAGATCTGACACTGCCAGCCACACTTGAAGTGATTACTCCGCTTGAAGTGCGTTTGACCATCAGCGAAGGCCGTTACCACCAGGTAAAACGGATGTTTGCGGCGGTAGGCAACCATGTGGTTGGCTTGCATCGTGAACGCATTGGCGCAATTGCTATGGATGCAGATCTCGCACCCGGCGAATACCGCACATTAACCGAAGAAGAAGTTGCCAGCGTTGGCATGCCGCCACGTTAATTCCAGGAGGAAGCTTGAGCAGTAAGCAAAACTCGTCAATTGGTATTGTGGTGATACTTGGCCTGCTGGCCATGTTAATGCCGTTATCAATAGATATGTATTTACCGGCCCTGCCGGTTATCGCCTCGGAATTTGGCGTGCCAGCGGGCAGCGCACAAATGACGTTAAGTACCTATATTCTTGGCTTTGCTATTGGGCAGCTATTTTATGGTCCGATGGCAGACAGCATTGGCCGTAAGCCAGTGGTGCTGGGTGGTACGCTTGTCTTTGCTGCGGCGGCAATTGCTTGCGCGCTCTCACAAACGATTGATCACCTGATTGCAATGCGTTTTCTGCATGGTCTTTCTGCTGCTGCGGCAAGCGTGGTGATTAACGCCCTGATGCGTGATATTTATCCAAAAGAAGAGTTCTCGCGCATGATGTCGTTCGTCATGCTGATAACCACTATTGCACCACTTGTAGCACCGATGGTCGGTGGGGCAGTGCTGGTATGGTTTAGCTGGCATGCAATCTTCTGGATCCTGGCACTGGCGGCACTACTGGCATCAGCGATGATTTTCTTCCTGATCCACGAAACGCTACCCGTAGAACGTCGGCAGAAATTTCATTTACGTACAACGATAGGTAACTTCGCGACGTTGTTCCGTCATAAGCGTGTGTTGAGCTATATGTTGGCGAGCGGTTTTAGCTTTGCAGCAATGTTCTCATTTTTGAGTGCTGGCCCATTTGTTTATATTGAACTCAATCACGTTGCGCCACAGCATTTTGGTTACTACTTCGCGCTTAACATCTTGTTCTTGATTGTGATGACGCTAATTAATAGCCGCTTCGTACGTCGTTTCGGCCCGCTGGCAATGTTCCGCTTTGGGTTGTTTGTCCAGTTTGCTATGGCTATCTGGCTGGTACTTAGTACGATGCTGGGGTTCGGTTTTTGGTCGATGGTGTTGGGCGTAGCGGCGTTTGTTGGGTGCGTTTCAATGGTGTCGTCAAACGCGATGGCGGTAATTCTTGATGAGTTTCCACATATGGCGGGAACAGCTTCTTCGCTGGCTGGCACGTTTCGTTTTGGTATCGGCGCATTAACCGGCGCGCTGCTATCTTTTGCGACGTTTAATTCAGCATGGCCAATGATTTGGTCGATCGCGGTGTGTGCTACATGCTCTATTGTGTTTTATCTCTACGCAAGTCGCCCTCGATTAGCCACTAAATAATCCTAAAGTATGTAAACGGGTATCGCCAGATGCCCGTTCTTTAATCCAAATCAACGAAAATCCCCCATTAGCGTCTACAATTTGTTTCTCAAATGTAAACGTATCAACAATAAAAAGTCACATTCTTGTAGTTAAAAAGGTTGAGTTACATCGCAGAAAGCGTTACATATAGCGCCGAAATGTGTGCGGCACCACAAAAATAAAACGTTAAATATGAAATGGTAGACAAATAATTACAACGGATGTAAGCGGTTTCCAGGTTGTTTACACACAAAGCATCAACATTGTGTTAACCTTTATGTAAACTGTTTGTGAAATATTTTTGGATTTTTTGGGGACACCACAGTGAATACGTTACAGCTTTCCATTGTTCATCGCTTACCGCATAAATATCGTTGGTTGGCGGGTTTTGCAGGTTCCAGAGTTGAACCGATTCCGCAAAATGGTCAGAACGCTGAAAATTGTCTGATTGGCCTGAAATTGCTTAGCGACAACAATAGTGATTCAGCCTGGCCGACGATGCACAAACTAAGCCTGGCGCTGAGAGATATCGAAGTGGATTCTGCCGTCGTGGAATGTGAAGGTCAGCCATGCCTGTTTGTTAACCGTCAGGATGAGCAAACTGCAACGTGCAGACTTAAGAACTTCGGCGTGGCTATTGCTGAATCTTTCTCCAGCACGAATCCCTTTTGATTCTTAAGCTTGCAAATCAAGCAAGCGCGAGTAACTGGCGTGTGTATTCCGCCTGAGGTGCTGCAAAAATTTGCTGGCATGCTCCTTGCTCAACCACTTCTCCCTGCCTCAGTACCACTACCTGGTGGCATAATGATTTCACTACTCGCAAGTCATGGCTGATAAAAATGTAGGCCAACTGATGCTTTTCTTGTAACGACTTCAGCAACGCGAGTATTTGTGCTTGTACGGAGCGGTCGAGCGAAGAGGTCGGTTCATCAAGAATGATTAGCTCAGGTTGTAAAATCAGCGCTCTGGCAATGGCGATACGCTGTCTTTGTCCGCCAGAAAATTCTGCCGTATAACGATGCATTGTTTGCGGATCTAACCCCACCTCCTGCATTGCCACGATGACTTTTTGCTCACGTTCTGCCGCAGTTAACGCAGGCTGATGCACGCGTAAACCTTCTTCAATTATCTGCAAAACATCCAGACGTGGGTTCAACGATGAATTTGGATCCTGGAAAACGACCTGAATACGTCGACGCAGTGGTAGCAGCTTTTTGCGATTAAGCTCATGCAGTGGCTTGCCATCAAACCATATCTCACCGTTGGAATTAATTAGGCGTAGCAACGCAAGCCCAGTGGTACTTTTACCTGATCCTGACTCCCCAACCAGACCGATGCTTTCACCGGCACGCAGCGTAAAACTTAGGTCTTTTATTCCATAGTTATAACCGATGGTTTTCTTAAGCAACCCGCGGCGAATAGGGAAGGCGACCTGCAATCCTTGAACGGTCAATAGCGGCTTGCTGCTCTCATCTACGGGACGTGGGCTACCCGTGGGCTCGGCGTCCAGCAGTTGTTGCGTGTAAGGATGCTGCGGTGCAGATAACAGTTTAGTTGCGGAGTTTTGTTCAACACATTTACCGTTGCGCATGACAGCAACGTTATCCGCCAGCTTTTTGACGATATTCAGGTTATGGGTAATGAACAACAACCCCATATTCAGCTCTTGTTTGAGCTCTTTGAGTAATTGCAGAATTTGCGCCTGCACCGTGACATCCAGAGCAGTTGTCGGCTCGTCGGCAATAAGTAATTCTGGGCGAGTCAGCAGCGCCATGGCAATCATCACGCGCTGGCGCTCGCCACCAGAAAGCTGGTGGGGGAAATCAGTTAAGCGATTTGCCGCATTACGAATGCCAACCCGGTCCAGGCACGTAAGCATTTCAGCACGAGCGGCTTCACGGCGCATTCCACGATGCAGCGATAACACTTCATAAAGCTGCTTTTCAATATTGTGCAGCGGGTTTAGTGAAACCATCGGCTCTTGAAAAATCATGGCGATTTTGTTGCCACGTACGCTTCGAAGTGTGCGTTCAGGAGCATGTAATAACTCCTGCCCTTTAAAGAAGATCTCACCCGACGGATAAACAACTGGCGGCGCCGGTAACAGACGCAGCACCGATAACGCCGTGACGCTTTTCCCTGAGCCTGATTCACCGACTAACGCGAGTGTTTCACCGGCATTCACCTCGAGCGATAAATCGTCCACAACTTGCGCAATGGTGTCGCCGCTTCGGAAAGCCACGGATAAATTCTTTATGGACAGCAGTGGAGTCGTCATATCAGTGCGCCTTGCTCGGATCGAAGGCGTCGCGCACTGCTTCGCCGATAAAAATAAGTAACGTCAGCAATAGTGCCAGCGAGAGAAATGCGGTGATGCCAAGCCACGGAGCCTGAAGATTATTTTTGCCTTGCAGCAACAGTTCACCCAGTGATGGTGAACCAAGTGGCAAACCAAAGCCCAGGAAATCCAGTGAGGTGAGTGTGGTAATCGAACCGCAAAGAATAAACGGTAAGAAAGTCAGGGTGGCGACCATGGCGTTGGGCAGCATATGGCGTGTGATTATCGACCTGTCGCTAACACCCATTGCCTGTGCCGCGCGAATATAATCGAAGTTCCGGGTGCGCAGAAACTCTGCACGAACCACTCCCACCAGACTCATCCAGCCAAACAGCACCGTAATCCCCAACAGCCACCAGAAATTAGGCTGGATGACGCTTGAAAGCAGGATTATCAGGAACAGTGTCGGCATTCCGGACCACACTTCGATAAATCTCTGCCCCCATAAATCTACTCGCCCGCCGTAATAGCCCTGAACCGCACCAGCAACTATCCCAATCACGCTGGAAAAGAGTGTCAGCATCAGGCCGAAAAGAATGGAAATGCGCGTGCCGTAGAGAATGCGTGCCAGTACATCGCCACCGTTGGCGTCAGTCCCTAGCCAGTTTTGGGAACTTGGCGGGGAAGGGAAGGGAACAGTGGTAGCAAAGTTAATGGCACTAGAGCCAAAGCGAATCGGTGCCCAGATTACCCAACCTTTTTGGTTCAGACGTTCTGCAAGCCACGGGTCCTGATAATCAGCAGGGGTTGCTAGAGGCCCGCCGAAATCACTTTCACTATAATTGGCAATAAATGGGAAATAGAGACGTTCCTGGTAGTGAACGACCAATGGACGATCGTTAGCAATAAGCTCTGAACCGAGACTAAGCACAAACAGAACAGCGAATATCCACAACGACCAGTAGCCGCGTTTATTTTGACAAAACCGAGCCCAACGGGCCTGAGTCACAGGACTTAAACGGCTCATCCACGCCCCTCAAAATCAATACGCGGATCGACCAGCGTGTAAGTGATGTCGCTCAAAATATTCAGTAGCAAACCAATGAGCGTAAATATGTACAGCGTGCCGAACATTACCGGGTAATCGCGTGAGATGGTTGAGTCATAGCCCAATAAACCCAGGCCATTTAGCGAGAACATCACTTCGATTAGCAGTGAACCGGTAAAAAACATACTGATGAACGTGGCAGGAAAACCGGCAATCACTAATAGCATGGCGTTGCGGAACACATGGCGATAGAGGATTTTCTTTTCACTCAGCCCTTTGGCGCGGGCTGTAACCACATATTGTTTACGAATTTCATCAAGAAACGAGTTCTTCGTCAGCATGGTTAAGGTCGCAAAGCCACCGACTACTGTTGCCAGCACCGGCAAGGTGATGTGCCAGAGGTAGTCAATAATTTTCCCGTACCACGGTAAGGTATCGAAATTGGTCGACACCAACCCGCGTAGTGGGAACCAGTCCAGATAACTGCCACCGGCAAACAATACAATCAGCAAAATTGCGAATAAGAATGCGGGAATGGCGTAGCCAATGATAATAAAAGTGCTACTCCAGATATCAAAACTGCTGCCATTGCTGACGGCTTTTCGTATGCCGAGTGGGATCGACACGATATAGATAATCAGAGTGCTCCATAGGCCAATTGAGATAGAAACCGGCAGGCTTTCTTTAATCAGATGGATAACGGATGCGCTGCGAAACAGGCTGTCACCGAAGTCAAAACGCAAATAATCGCCAAGCATTTTGAAGTAGCGTTCATGGATCGGTTTATCAAAACCATAGCGATGAGTGATTTCAGCAATCACTTCCGGGTCGAGACCGCGCGCTCCTCGGTACTGGCTGTCACCAACGTTACCCACGCCAACACGCGCATGGCCGCTGCCCATAGTGTCAGTGCTCATACCCGGCATACCCGAACCATGGCCAAACTGAATTGCTGCAATAGCCTGATCTACAGGGCCGCCAGGTGCTATCTGTACGATGAAAAAATTGATGGTGATAATTGCCCACAACGTGGGGATTATCAGCAACAAGCGACGTAACAGATAACTTCCCATATATTCCCTTAACGCCTGTTGGCTGGTAATTGTGCGGCTTTATTGACGTCGTACCACCAGGTATCAAACCCGGTTGCGTATAACGGATGAATAGCCGGCTTTGAAAACTTGTTCCACCAGGCGAAACGATCTGCGGCCATGTACCACATCGGGATCATGTAGTAATTCCATGTCAGTACGCGATCCAGAGCCCTGCCTAAGGGAAGCAGCTTTTGTTTATCGCCTTGATTAGCCACAATCTGAGAAATCAGTTCGTCAACCACCGGGCTTTTCACTCCGGGGGCGTTATATGTGGAATCAACGTATTCCGAAGCCCATGCGATTTGCACGTCAGCACTGGGATATGGCATGGCGCTATAAAGCGTTGGGATCATATCGTAGTCCCTCTTGCGCATGCGGTTAGTCAGTTGCGAGTTGTCGACCTGGCGAATTTCCATCGTGATCCCCAGCCGCTGTAAATTATGCTGGAACGGCAAAACCCATTGTGTATTACCGGTAGCCCCTATCAGCAATTCGAAGGTGAAGGGTTTACCTGTTTTAACATTGATGAGTTTCTGGTCTTTCAGCTCCCATCCAGCCTCTTTTAACAACGTCATGGCTTTGAGCAGGTTTTCTCGGTCAAAACCATTGCCGTTCGATTTTGGCGGGTTGTAGATGCTGGTGAATACTTCTGGCGGTAAATCCTTTTTCATGGGCGCCAGGAGGATGAGCTCATCCGCATGTGGGTAATCACGAGCGGCATATTCTGTATTCTGGAAATAACTGTTTGCCCGGCTGTAAGCGCCATAGAAAAGCGCTTTGTTCATCCACTCAAAATCAAAGGCCAGGCCAATCGCTTCGCGTACTTTCCGGTCTTCAAAAATTGGGCGCTGAATGTTAAATGCCAGCCAGCGTGCATCCTGAGCAGCATCATTGGGTTGTTCTTCTTTTACGATGAAATGGTTAGCAAAATTCTTTCCTGTGTAGCGCGTGGCCCAGTTTTTGGCTGAAACTTCGTTACGAAAATCGAACGCACCGGCTTTGAAAGCTTCGAAAGCGACGTTGTCGTCGAGGTAATAGTCGTACCGAATGGAGTCAAAATTCCAGCGCCCGCGGTTAACTGGCAAATTGGCAGCCCAGTAATCCCTGACACGTGAGTAGGTGATGTATTGCCCCATACGCCAGGCCGTTATTTTGTAAGGGCCACTTGCCAGAGGGGGAGCAGACAGAGGATCGCTGAGTTTATGATTCTTCCAGAATTTTTCAGGGAACACGGGTAATGAGAACAAACCTAACATTCGTTCTTTACTGGGTGTTGCCAGTTCAATGCGCACCGTTAAAGGGGCAATAGCCCGCACTTTTGCACCCTTATAAACCAGACGAAATTGCGGTACACCTTCGGTCATAAATTTATTGAAGGTAAAGGCGACATCGCTGGCTTTTATGGGCGTCCCATCATGAAAGCGCGCCTGCGGATTAATTTCGATTTCAGCCCACGCAAAGTTATCAGGGTAGCGCGCCATCTCAGCGACCAGAGGGTAGTAGCTTCCCGGCTCATCATCCGAGTTGGTAAAAAGCGTGTCATATAGGGTTTCGGTGCTTACACCAGGATTGCCGCGCAGAGCATAGCGGTTGAAGTTATCAAAGGTGCCAATGGCTGATAGCGTGATATCCCCGCCTTTCGGAGCCGCAGGGTTAACATAATCAAAATGAGTGAAGTTGATGGCGTATTTCGGTTCCCCTAAAACGGCAAAGGAGTAGCTTTCCTTGATGTTTTCAGCAAGGCCTGGGGCTGCAATCAGGCAAAGGCTCAGCAGGGTGAGAATGCGGGCAAACATCGTATAGATCAATCCTTGTTGGGGAGGAGCTTACCTAATTGTTTCATCCCGAAACAATATCAGTGTCCAGGCAACGCCCCGCCGCGTTATAACGCCATGATGATAAATCATAAGTTATAGCTGCCATACTTCAAGCAGCATTGGTGTTGGCTAGGCTCAAACAAGCTCATCGTAGGTTTTTTGCTGACCGCCCCATGACTGCAATTGCTCAAGAGTGAGTGGGCGGGCGAAATAATAACCTTGTAAATAATTCACCCCTCGGTCGATTAACCATTTGGCTTGCTCAGGTGTTTCCACACCTTCTGCAACTGTCGTCATGCTTAGCTTGCGAGCAAGGGTTAATACGGCATCAAGTACTGGGGATGTTACAGTTTCTAAACCTATAGAATTAACAAAGCCGCGATCGATCTTCAGATAATCCAGCTTAAAGCGTTCAAGATAGATAAGTGCGCTGTGCCCCGTGCCAAAATCATCGACTGCAGTTTGAAATCCTTGCTCATTCATCCATGTAAACAGGCAGCTGGCTTCATTTTCTTTCACCATATCTCGTTCAGTGATTTCGAAAATTAACTGGAAATGATGAAGGGGCAATGAGGCGGCAAAGGCTTGAATATCTTCTTTAAAGGTTGGTGAGTGTAAATGGCTAGGAGCCAGATTAACGCCGAGGCGCGCACCAGCCGGTAAGATGTGCTGGAGCTTTTTGGCATCGCGTGCAATCAATTCAAACAAATGGCGGGTGAGGGGAACGATCAATTGCTGTGCTTCGGCGAATGCAATAAATGCATCGGGAGGAATAGGCCCTGCAATTGGGTGGTTCCAGCGCATCAATACTTCTACGCCTGACATTTTTAACTCTTTGGCATCAACTACCGGCTGATATACAACATAAAATTGCCCGCGTTTAATCCCCATCAAAATCTCTTTACCGGAACGTAGACGCACCGTCAGGAAATAGGCGCATAGCGCACCACCCAAGATCCCGAATACGAGCCCGGTCAGAATCGAGATTTGAATGTCTTCTACAGGCCAGGTTTTGCCATACAACGCTATCTTGATGGGAAAGTCTTCCATGGCTATCACGCGCGTAGGATGCTTCGGTAGGCTCGCAGCATTCATCACATTGCTGGATATTGTGGTTAGCGCTTTATCGCCAGCGATGATCGCCATCGACACCATGTCGCTCTGGCGAGTAGTGAACAATAGATACGGTGTAAGATTTACGTTCAGGGTGGCGAAAACCCCACGCCCCTCAATTACCGGATTTTTAAACCATGCGGCAATAGTCGGCTTACCGGGCATCATTGGGGTACCGAGCATGATAACCAAATCGATATTTTTATTGATATCGATATCCGGGGAAAGCTGACGCATCTCCATCAACATGCTGCCTGTAGCCGAGGAACAGTAGGCATTGCCGTTACGAACTAATACAAAGGCGCGAACGTTAGCGTTAAAGGCTGCGCGCGACGTTAATTCGCCGGAGACTTGATGGCAGTCTGAAAGGGTTAACGGTTGAATGCCGCTGATAGTCGACTGGAGGTCCTGGAAAAAGGTGCTGAGATATTCACGCATATCTTCAGTTAGTGTGTCGTAGCTGGCTTCACGCTTGCTGTGCAATGTCAGGCTAGTTATTCCGCCAATCAATAGCGCGGCAAGCACGCCGGCCAAAATACTGAAGGCGGCTATTTGCCGGACAGAGGTAAAGTAACGTGAGAAAATATTTTTAGAAAACATGTATGAATGGTTCCTGCAGGCGCAAGAGACTGATTGTTTATTTGCGTTTTTTTGGACTATAACGCAAAAACGATCAATGCGTCATAAAGTTTCGAACGAAAACCATCATCATTTTAGAATTATTTAACTGGATGAATTTTAGGCAATAAAAAACGCTGCATAAGCAGCGTTGTTTTGTCTCGTCATATTGTTGTCTTGCAGAACAGCCAAGGGAGTAACTGTCTGCAAGGTGCGCATTAACTGCGGCTCAATACACGTCGCGCTTCGTTGTAACGCTTTTTCCAGTAAGGCTCATCCATGCTTGAAATCGTCACACCACTGCTGGTGGAAGCATGTACAAACTGGTTGTTACCGATATAGATTCCAACATGTCGACCCGTTGAACCCGCACGGAACAGAACTAAATCGCCAGTACGTAATTTACTACGTGAAATCGATTTACCTGAATCCTGCTGTTCAGAAGTTGAACGAGGCAACTCTAAACCAAATTGTTCACGGAATGTGCGCTGCACAAATGCAGAACAATCAATGCCGCTTCTATTACTGCCACCGAGGCGATAACGAACGCCTTTCCAACTTGCATATTGATCCATAAGACGTGATTTCACATCTACATTACGGACCATCTCTTCGAATTCATCCTGAGAAGCTTGCAGTAAAAAACCATCTTTATTGCCGACTGCATGCGTCTCAGAATGCATATTTGCGGTGTTTGTCGAACTACATGCTGACAGCAATACTGCCACAGCAACGGCGGGAATTACCCGCAAGATATATCTCAAAATAGGCTGAGACTTGACCATTATGTTTGTTATCCCTTGATGTCCTTTACGATAAATATCGTTATACAAAATACCAACGTGACGAGACTAATTACCTGCGCGCCATGAGACAAATGCTAATGAACAAAACTGTGGTTTGTCGCACAAAATTATTCACATAACAAATGAATTGGGCTTCAGCGCAAAACGTATTCGAGGTTACCTCATCAAATCAGGCATGGCGAGCGGTTTTCTCTGAAATTTTATAAGAAATTGTGATGTTAAAAGGTAAAAAGTAATATTGCATAGTTGTTAACCAGAACTGTTGCTTATCTGTGCAGGTACTTCATTTATCTAATGAAGATGGCAGGTTAAATATTAGCCGCCCTATGTGAGTGACTAAAAAACAGACAGCAATCATTTCTGGTTTCTGATGATTGCTGAAAATAATGTTTATTTGTTGTTATTGAATTGTTCTTTTTTTGCCGGGTAAATAACGATCCAGGAGATTAATTAACCCATCGCTTAATGGGGTTAATAGAACCCAGGGCAAACCAACGAGAGCAATAGATAACGAGCCGACAAAGATATCAGTGAACCAATGTGCGCCGATCATCATGCGCGGCATGATGAAAATCAGGAAAATAACTACAGCAATAGCAAACGCTTTTTTACCGAAATATCGCAGCATGAAGCCGGTGAAAATCAGCAGCATTAATCCATGATCACCAGGGAAACTGTCCTTAGACGCATCTTTAGTTGGGAAATGCAGCAATTCGCTGACACGGTGAATATCCGTGAAATAGAGCGTTGGGCTGACGTGAGATTCGGGAATCAAATGGCCAAGTTGATTGATAATAATTGCGCAAAATAACATCACAATACCCATGATGAACATGCGTCGGCGGCCTGTCGCTGACTCTTTGCGCCAGTAACAGAAAAACAGTAAACCCATTGCTAATAGTGAAATGCCATCGAACACCCGATTATTGGTCACGGCAACAAACACCAGGAAGGCGTGACTCTTAACCAGCTCGCGGTTAAAGAAATGGAAGATCCCGGAGTCCAGGGTAAACCAAAAACCGTGCCCTTCAGGCAGGTACCAACTAAAAAAAAGTGCTAACCCAAGTGCATTGAGCACAAGGATTAGAGGGAATCGAATATTATTCATACAAAATCATTAGATATTTTAACAAAGACGAAAGGGTAGGCTCACAAACTTAAACGTAGCTTCAACAATGAAGTTTGTAGCGCATTCCAGTCAACGTCACCGCTATGTATTAACTCTATGCGGCTGTCAGGTGGTGCGATATTCTGCGTTTCAATATGGAAATCATGGCCCTGACGGTTAATTCTTACCAAACCTTCCGCAATACGCAGCACACCTTTGACGCGGTCGACAGGTGCAAGTCTAGCCCATTCCAGAATACCTACAGTGTCAAATAGTGTCTCAGCATCAAAAATCCATCCGCAACCCACATAGCCCTGGCCACTGTTGATGCTGCGCCGCCAGCGTTGATGTTCAGGCAAACTTAACGCCGCTAGCCCACGTGTTGCTGCATGACTGTGGTTGTGATCCGGACTGGATGGTATCTCGCGCAGGTTTTGGCGTGGTTTATCAAGAAGGCTAATATCGATATGACCATTTTGCGCGGTGATCATTTCCCGCCCAGCCCCCTCACGCAACCACCACTCGTTA
Source organism: Buttiauxella cochleicola (assembly GCF_021283185.1). Lineage (NCBI taxonomy): Bacteria > Pseudomonadati > Pseudomonadota > Gammaproteobacteria > Enterobacterales > Enterobacteriaceae > Buttiauxella > Buttiauxella cochleicola. The sequence goes on along the minus strand of NZ_JAJSOS010000011.1, from coordinate 3,673 downwards.
AGAGCCGCGCGGCTTTCATCGCTGGCACGGTCTTCTTTATTTGCAATGATGATATCGGCAGCAGCAAGTTGATCGCGGAAATTGTCATTATTGACTGCTCGCTCATCAAGCAACTGGCGTGGGTCAAGCAGACACAGAGTGGCGTTGAGTTCGATCCAGGGTTGGTAAACTTCGGCGGTCAACATATCGAGGATTTGTTTTGGGTGACCAAGCCCGGTCGGTTCAATGAGTAGACGGTCAGGTTTACCCTGACGAAGTAGAGTATTGAGCCCTACCTGCATCGGCAGTCCATTTACACAACACATACAGCCGCCGGGGATTTCTTTCAGCAAAGCACCGCTGTCGGCTAATAACGCGCCGTCGATTCCGACTTCACCGAATTCGTTGACCAGCACAGCCCATTTTTCATGCTCGGGCTTGTTGGCAAGTAAATGCAGAATGGTAGTGGTCTTTCCGCTACCGAGGAAACCGGTAATCAGGTTGGTTTTAGTCACAAGTGCTCCGGACAGGTTGAGTGAACCTTACGTGATGTTCAATTATCACTATCCTGAACAACAATTACCAAAAAATGAAGCCCGGACGGCTCCACATCCTTGTGAAGCGGGTTTAAAGGCATTGATTGTTAAATTAATCGATCAGGTCTGCGACCGTTGCTCGCGCACCTTTGCTGCATAACTCATTCCATGCAGCGGTAATACGCGCGACGAATTGTTCATCAGCAGGCAGGTCGCTGCCAAAGATTTCATGCAGGTTGAGTAGGGCATTAACGCGTTCATTAACAGGGCTGTTTGCGACCAGCGTTTTAATTTTTTCAGCTAACGGATCGCGAATATCAATTTCGTTGCCCGCGTCGTCAATACCGCTGACATAGCGCATCCAGGCGGCAACGCCTAATGCCAGGCATGGCCACTCATCGCCTTGTTGCAGATGCCAGCGCACACTTTCTAGCATCCGTTGAGGCAGTTTCTGGCTACCGTCCATCGCAATTTGCCATGTGCGGTGCTTCAGCGCCGGATTGTCAAAACGTTCGAGCAGGTTATGGGCATACTGCTGTAGATTTACGCCCGTAACGCGCAGTGTGGGCGCTTGCTCCTGCATCATCAAACGGTGCGCCGCCTTGCGGAAATTCTCATCTGCCATGCAATCATTCACATGAGGGTAGCCCGCAAGATAGCCGAGATAGGCGAGGAATGAGTGGCTGCCGTTCAACATGCGTAACTTCATTTGTTCCCATGGCATCACGTCGTCAACCATTTCGACGCCAACTTCTTCCCATGCCGGGCGGCCTGCAACAAAGTTATCTTCAATGACCCACTGGATAAACGGCTCGCCAGAAATCGCGCATGGGTCTTCAACACCCAGTGTGTCAGTGATTTCTTGCAGTGATTCAGGCGTGGCGGCAGGTACGATTCTGTCGACCATGGTGCTTGGGAAGGTGACATGTTCGCGGATCCAGTCGGCTAATTCCTGGCTGCGCGTTTCCGCCATGCCAATCACGGCGTTACGCACCACATGGCCGTTATCGGGAATATTGTCACAGGAAAGCACGGTAAACGGACGCAGGCCGCGTTCACGGCGGCGGTTCAAAGCTTCAACCAAAATGCCGGGAGCGGAATGCGGTTCGGTCGGATTTTGCAGATCATGAATAATGCGCTCGTTATTGCCATCGAGCCTGCCGGTTGCCGGGTCGATGCAATAACCCTTTTCCGTCACAGTCAGCGAGACAATAGCCACTTGCGGTTCGCAGAACTTCTCAATAATCGCGTCCAGCCCATCGAGTTTTGCATTCAGGCATTCGTTAACCGCGCCGACAATAATCGCCTGATTACCTTCGCGACCTTTTTCCAGTACGGTGTACAAATGGTCCTGCGCACGCAGCGCACTCATTAGTTTATCGCCGCTAAATAGACTAATTTCACAAATGCCCCAGTCCCCCCCCAATTTATTGAGTACCCGGTCGGTCAGCAGCGCCTGGTGTGCGCGGTGAAACGCACCAAAACCAAAGTGGACGATGCGTGTTTTTAACGCCCGGCGGTCATAATTAGGCTGTTGAATATCGGCAGGTAACGCGACTGAAGCAATTGTGTTCATAAAATGCAAATCCTGATTAACGAATTGGTAACATTGCGCAGTCTAAAGTTATATGACAACAAATCAAATTGGTGTGCTGTCTTTATCCCTTTAATGTGAGCTGGATCAACCAATATCATTGCAAAATTTGACCGTAAGCGAGAATCCGGTATGGTAGTAGTCAATACGGCATTATAGAATTGGTATGACAACTTAACTGAGGAACTGTCGATGGAACAAACATGGCGTTGGTACGGCCCAAAAGACCCGGTATCTCTGGATGATGTGCGTCAGGCGGGCGCGACCGGTGTCGTTACTGCTCTGCATCACATCCCAAATGGTGAAGTCTGGCCGGTTGCTGACATCAAAGAGCGCCTGGCTGTGTTGGCGGAAAAAGGTCTGACCTGGTCTGTAGTAGAAAGTATTCCGGTGCACGAAGAAATTAAAACTCACTCGGGCGACTTTGATAAGCATATTGCAAACTACCAGCAAAGCATTCGTAACCTGGCTGAATGTGGCATCGACACCGTGTGCTACAACTTCATGCCGATTCTTGACTGGACACGTACCGATCTGGAATATGAATTGCCAGATGGTTCACGCGCTCTGCGTTTTGACCAGATTGCTTTTGCAGCATTTGAGCTGCACATCCTCAAGCGCGAAGGCGCTGAAGCTGACTACAGCGAAGAAGAGCAGCGCCAGGCGCTGGGCTACTTCAACAATATGTCTGATGCTGAAAAAGAAAAACTGACCCGCAATATCATTGCTGGTTTACCGGGTGCGGAAGAGGGTTACACCCTTGACCAGTTCCGTGCACGTCTTGCTGAATATGACGGCATCAGTAAAGAACAGCTGCGCGAAAACATGGCGTACTTCCTGCGTGCAATTGTTGCGGTAGCGGAAGAAGTTGGCGTTCGTCTGGCAGTGCACCCGGATGATCCACCGCGTCCAATCTTAGGCCTGCCGCGTATCGTTTCTACTATTGAAGATATGCAATGGCTGAAAGAAACTGTCGACAGCATTTATAACGGCTTCACCATGTGTACCGGTTCTTACGGCGTTCGTGCTGACAACGACCTGGTACGCATGATTGAAACCTTCGGCGATCGCATTCACTTTACTCATCTGCGGGCAACTTGCCGCGAAGATAACCCGAAAACCTTCCATGAAGGCGCGCACCTGCAAGGTGATGTGAACATGGTTGCAGTGGTGAAAGCGATTCTGACTGAAGAACAACGTCGTAAAAACGCCGGCGATCTGCGCCCGATCCCGATGCGTCCGGATCACGGCCACCAGATGCTTGACGATCTGCACAAGAAAACTAACCCAGGTTATTCAGCGATCGGTCGTCTGAAAGGTCTGGCGGAAGTTCGCGGTGTGGAACTGGCACTGAAACAAACCATGTTCCCTGACTTGCTGAAGTAAGCTGAACATTATTGATGTAAAAAATTGATGTAAAAAACGCGCCTTCTGGCGTAATGCCGATCGTTTAAGGATCAGTTGACCGATCCGGTGGCTCGTGTAAAAAGGGTTCATGCACAACATGGACCCTTTTTAAATGGAACTTTCACAAGCTCTCGGTATTATCAATCTCACTGCCCCC